>JASLLM010000087.1 GCA_030747035.1 Alphaproteobacteria bacterium
GAACCAAGAATGACATACCGGTGTCAAAGACCCGGGTGGATGAGCCGTCCGGGAAGCCAGAGCGCATATGCGACTTCGCCGGCTGCGAGCTTGCGGGCGAACATCGAGCGCCGAAATCCAAAACCAATCTGGACGAATTCTATTGGTTCTGTCTTGAGCACGTATCCGCCTACAACTGTAGCTGGGATTATTTCACCGGCATGGACCAGGACGAGATCGAGAACTTCCGCACCGAGGCGGTGACCGGCCATCGTCCGACCTGGAAGCTGGGAGAGCGCGGCTACAAGGCCTGGGTGGAGGATCGGGTACGGGACCATCACGGCCTGTTCGATGGTCCCGACGGCCGTCCCGGAGCGGCAAAAACCAAGCTCAAACCCACCCGCGAACAGCGCCGATATCTGGCCCAAATGGATCTAGATGAAACGGCGACCTTGCAAGACATCAAAATGCGTTATAAGCAACTGGTTAAACGTTTTCACCCCGATGCAAATGGCGGCGACAAACGCGCCGAAGAGCGCTTCAAATCCATAAACGAGGCGTATAGCAACCTAATGTCCTCTGGCCTGCCGCAGGGTTAAGGTTGGGTCCGAGGCAACGCATATGACGCAATTTCGCAAGTAACCACGCAAGCAACAGGATTCTGTACCATGACGCTGACTGCCACCGCCGATGATACATCGGTCCACCCGATTGACCAGCCCGATACCAAGGTGAATGTTCGCGAAACATTCGGCCTCGACAGTGACATGGTAGTGCCGGCATTTTCTCAGGGCTCCGACCTGGTGCCGGATCTGGACGAGGCCTATCAGTTCGATCACGAGACCACCATGGCCATTCTGGCCGGCTTTGGCCACAACCGCCGGGTCATAATCCAGGGCTACCATGGCACGGGTAAATCGACCCATATTGAACAGGTGGCCTCGCGCCTGAACTGGCCTTGCGTCCGGGTCAATCTGGACAGCCATATCAGCCGTATCGATCTGTTGGGCAAGGACGCGATTATTTTGCGCGACGGCAAACAGGTGACGGAATTCCGTGAAGGCATTCTGCCCTGGGCCTTGCAGCATCCCTGTGCCCTGGTGTTTGACGAATATGATGCTGGCCGGCCCGACGTGATGTTCGTGATCCAACGGGTCCTCGAAGTCGACGGTAAGATGACCCTGCTGGATCAGAACAAGGTGATCCGGCCACATGCCTCCTTCCGCCTCTTTGCCACCACCAACACGGTGGGCCTGGGCGATACCACGGGGCTGTATCACGGCACGCAGCAGATCAACCAGGGCCAGATGGACCGCTGGAACATCGTCACCACCCTGAACTATCTGCCCCATGACGACGAGGTCGGTATCGTCACCGCCAAGGTTCCCGATTGGGCTGACGAACAGGGCCAGAAATACATCAACTCCATGGTCTCGGTCGCGGATCTGACCCGCTCGGGCTTCATGAACGGAGATATCTCCACCGTGATGTCGCCCCGGACGGTGATCACCTGGGCCGACAATACGCGCATCTTCGACGATATTGCCTTCGCCTTCCGGGTCAGTTTCCTGAACCGCTGCGACGAAATGGAACGTCCGTTGGTGGCGGAATATTATCAACGCTGTTTCGGCCACGAATTGCCGGAATCGGCGGCGAACATTCAGCTGGCCTAACAAGATGGCGGTGATGAAGCCGGAAAACCCGGTCGAACCGTTTAAACGCGCGGTAACGGCGGCGGTGCGCGCCCTTGCGCGCGATAGCGAGTTGACGGTCAACTTCGGTGCCGAGGGTGCCGCCACCGGCGCCGGTCGCAACCGCCTGCCCACACCAAGCCGTGAACTGGGCGGTGAGGAAGTCGCCCATGTGCGCGGCAGCGGCGACGCCCTGGCGCTGTGGCAGCGCCATCATGACAACCGCCTGCATGCCCTGAACCAGCCGAAGGGCGCCACCGCCCGCGCCGTGTTTGAAGCGGCCGAACAGGCCCGTGTCGAATCCCTGGGTGCCAAACGCATGATGGGTGTTTCCGACAACCTGGATGCCATGCTGGAGGAACGCTGCCGGGCCCGCGGCTATGCCTCGGTCAACGATCCGGGCGAGGCGCTGCTGCCGGAAGTCGTCGGCCTGCTGGTGCGGGAACAATTGACCGGCAAGGCGCCGCCGTCCGCGGCCAAGCCGATGGTCGAACATATCCGTCCCTGGGTCGAGGAAAAGGCCGGCAAGGAGCTGAAGGAACTGACTGGCGAAATATCCGATCAGAACGCCTTTGCCAAGCTGACCCGGCGGCTAATCGCGGATTTGGATTTGGGCGACGAGGACGGCACCGAATCCGATGACCTGGACGATCAGGCCGAGAACGAAGAAGAGGAAATGGCCGACGGCGAAGGCGAGGGCGAAGGCGGCGAAGGCGCGGCTGACGACAGCGGCGACCCGGACGGCTCCGACAGCCAGGATGGCTCCGCCGATGGTGACGCGGAAGCTGATTCCGAGATGGAGGCGGAAGACGCCGATGCCATGTCGGGCAGCGAGGAACCGGGACGCGGCCGGCGGCAGTGGCGGCCGGGCGATATGATGCCGGACAATCCCAACGAGCCGCCATATCGATTCTTCACCGCGGAATTCGACGAAGTTATCGAGGCGACCGAACTTTGCGATGCCGAGGAACTGGGACGTCTGCGCGCCTATCTTGATCAACAGCTCTCGAACATGCAGGGCGTCGTGGCGCGCCTGGCCAATCGGCTGCAACGGCGCCTGCTGGCGAAACAGAACCGTAGTTGGGAGTTCGATCTGGAGGAGGGCATGCTGGATGCGGGCAAGCTGGCCCGGGTGGTAACCAATCCGCTGCTGCCCCTGTCCTTCAAGATGGAGCGGGACATGGATTTCCGCGACACCGTGGTCACGCTGCTGATAGATAATTCCGGCTCCATGCGCGGCCGGCCCATTACCGTTGCCGCCATGTGCGCCGACATCCTGGCGCGGACCCTGGAACGCTGTAACGTGAAGGTGGAAATTCTGGGCTTCACGACCAGGGCCTGGAAGGGCGGACAAAGCCGGGAAAAATGGCTGCGCGAGGGCAAGCCGGCCTCGCCCGGACGGCTGAATGATCTGCGCCATATCGTCTACAAGGCGGCGGATGCGCCCTGGCGACGGGCCCGGCGCGGCCTTGGCCTGATGATGCGTGAAGGCCTGTTGAAGGAAAACATTGACGGCGAGGCTCTGATTTGGGCTCACAACCGCCTGGTCTACCGGCCCGAGCAGCGCCGTATTCTGATGGTGATTTCGGACGGTGCGCCGGTGGATGATTCCACCCTTTCGGTGAATGCCGGCAATTACCTGGAAAAACATCTGCGGGCCGCCATCGGCTGGATCGAAGGGCACTCCCCAGTGGACCTGATCGCCATCGGCATCGGCCATGACGTCACCCGTTATTACCAACGCGCCGTCACCATTGTCGATGCCGAGCAATTGGGCGGCGTCATGATGGACAAGCTGGCTGAATTGTTCGATGAGGGGTCGGATACGCATGCGGGCTCGTCATCAAGCCGGCGTGTGGCCTGATCCGGGTGATCTGAAATTGCCTGCGGTACCAGCGCGAGGATCAGGGGCGGTTCGAAGATTTCTTGCGCCCAAATGCATCATTGCCGCGGCGGTGATATTGCTGCCGCAGTTGTCCGGCTGCGGCCTGCCGGGCCTGGCCAATTCCGAGGCGGGGCCTCTAAAGATAGAGGCCCGGGCGATCTACCTGAACCCGGAAAACAAGAAGCAAACCAGCGTTGGTGTGCTGCAATATCATTCCGGCATAGCCATAAGCAGCGAAGCGGAAAACTTCGGTGGCCTGTCGGGCTTGAGCCTGTCGCAAGACGGCAGGGAAATAACCGCAGTGTCCGACCAGGGCGATCTGCTGCGTGCCCGCTTGCTGCTGGACAAGTTTGGCAGGCTGGTGGGACTGGACAAGCCCCGGTTCCACCGTCTGCGCGGCGTCAAAGGGGCCTACATATCCCGCCGCGCCGACAAGCTGGATCAGGACGCCGAGGCGGTGGAGAGGTTGGCGGACGGCAGCTACCTGGTCAGCTTCGAGGTCCGCCACCGGATCCTTCGCTACAACGGTTTGACGGCCAAACCCAGTCTGTTTGCCGTGCCGGCCGGCATCGGCAAGGCGCCTCGAAACGGCGGCCTGGAGGCCATGACCCCATTGCCCGACGGCCGTATACTGGTGTTGAGCGAAAAGTTCCGCACCGGCAAGGATGGCAGCAAAAAGGGCAGCGGGGACTATATTGGCTGGCTGTTGTCGTCTGAAGGGGAGAGCCTGGGCCAGGTCTACTGGCCGGGGGTCGATATATTCAAGCCCACCGACCTGGCTGCCCTGCCCAATGGCGATGTGTTGTTGTTGCAGCGGCGTTATACCGTATTGGGTGGCCCAGGCGCCCGGCTGTCCCATATTCCGGCGGAGAGGATCACCCCGGGCGGCCGTTTGATGGACGTCGAGCTGGCCCGCCTGGTACCGCCGATGTCGGTGGACAATTTCGAAGGTTTGGCCGTGCACCCCGACCCAAAGGGCGGCTGGTGGATCTATATGCTGTCAGACGACAACTTCAATCCCCTGCAACGCACCTTGCTGTTGCAGTTTCACCTGGCGGAAAAAAAGAGTTAGGCCGCGGCCGGCGCCTCGCCGGCGGCTGGCGTGGCTTTCGCGACGGCGCGTTTCAAACGCCGTGCCCGGAGGGACAGCTGACTTTCCTTGGCGTCCGTCAGATAGGCATCCAAACCGCCCTTTTTCTCTAGGGTGCGCAGGGCGCTGACGCAGACTTTCAGCCGGACCGCGCGGCCCAGGACGTCCGAATGCAGGGCCATCTCCTGCACATTCGGCAGGAACCGCCGCCGTGTCTTGTTGTGGGCATGCGAGACATTATTGCCCGTCAACACGCCTTTTCCGGTAAGTTCGCAACGCCGCGCCATGATTTGATCGTCCCAATAAATCCGCCGGTGGAAGTACCGGCGGAGCGGCGTTTTTTAGGCAAAACAGCCGCCCGCGTCAAGCACATAGGCGCGACAATCCGCAAAAGGCCGGAATATTTCTCAATGATGCCAGTAGCCGGCAATTCCAGCGGCGTGGTGCCCTAGCTGCCGTGGCAATGTTTGTATTTCTTGCCCGAACCACAGGGGCAGGACGCGTTGCGCGGCACCTTGCCCCAGGTTGCGGGATTGTCCGGGTCCAGGGTTGAAGCGGCCTGGCGGCTGCGCGTGGGCTGGGGCGGGCCGGCGCCGTTGCCGCCATAGCCGCCGGCACCCGCCATGGCCATTTCCTCCTCCGCCATCTCGTTCATGCCGGTCAGAGGATCGAGATGTTCTTCCTCCATCAGCATGGGATCGGGGTGCTGGGCGGTGATGAAGGTTTCGCCCTGGTCTGTCTGCAGTTCGATATGAGCCAGCACCCGCGTCGTGGTAAACCGCAATTCATCCAGCATGGTTTCGAACAGATTGAAGGCTTCCGTCTTGTATTCGTTCAACGGGTCGCGCTGGCCATAGGCACGCAGGACAATACCGCCGCGCAGATGATCCAGGGTCAGCAGATGCTCTTTCCAGGTCTGGTCCAGCAGTTGCAATAGCAGACCCTTCTCCACCATGCGCATGACGTCCGGGCCGTAGTTGGCGACTTTTTCCGCCATCCGCCGGTCCGCCGCGCCACTGATACGCTTGCGGATTTCCTCGTCCGCGATACCTTCCTCGGCGCACCAATCCACGACCGGCAGATCCAGGCCGAAAACGTCCCTGGTTTCAGCCGCAAGACCTTCGGCATCCCATTGTTCCGCATAGGCTTTTTCCGGAATATGCCGGGCGACCAGGCTTTCGACCACTTCGCCGCGCATGTCGGCGACGGTTTCGGCCACATCCTCGGCATCCATCAACTCCAGCCGCTGTTCGTAGATCACCTTGCGCTGGTCGTTCATGACGTCGTCGTACTTCAGCAGATTCTTTCGAATATCGAAGTTTCGCGCCTCGACCTTTTCCTGGGCCTTTTCCAGGGCCTTGTTGACCCAGGGATGAATGATTGCCTCGCCTTCCTCCAGGCCCAGCTTGCGCAGCATCCCGTCCATCCTCACCGAGCCGAAGATGCGCATCAGGTCATCTTCCAGGCTGAGGTAGAATTTCGAAGCGCCGGGGTCACCCTGGCGGCCCGAGCGGCCACGCAGCTGGTTGTCGATACGCCGGCTTTCGTGACGCTCCGTTCCGATGATGAACAACCCGCCGGCGGCCAGCACCTTATCCTTCTCGGCCCCGACTTCCGCGGTGATCTTGTCCACCTTGGCGGTGTCCACGCTGCCATCCTTGGCGGTGGCTTCCTCTTGAACGCGCATTTCGACATTGCCACCCAACTGAATATCGGTGCCGCGCCCGGCCATGTTGGTGGCGATGGTCAAGGCGCCAAGGCGGCCCGCCTGGCCGATAATATAGGCCTCCTGTTCGTGGTGGCGGGCATTCAGGACGTTATGCTTGATTTTGTGCTTTGTCAGCTGTTCGGAAAGCACTTCGGACTTTTCGATCGAGACCGTACCGATCAGGGCGGGCTGGCCCCGTTCCTGGCAGTCCCCGATCAGCTCAATGATGGCGGCGAATTTTTCCTCCTCCGTGCGGTAAACCTCGTCATCCTGGTCATCACGGACCATCTCCAGATGGGTCGGAATATCGACCACGGCGAGTTTGTAAATTTCAAGAAACTCGCCGGCTTCCGTCATCGCCGTGCCGGTCATGCCGGCGAGTGAGGGGTAGAGGCGGAAATAGTTCTGAAATGTGATCGAGGCCAAGGTCTGATTTTCCGGCTGAACCTCGACCTCTTCCTTCGCTTCCAGGGCCTGATGCAGGCCTTCGGAATAGCGCCGCCCTTCCATGGCCCGGCCGGTGAATTCGTCGATAATGACGATCTTGCCGTCTTTCACCATATAGTCCACGTCGCGCTGGAACATCTGATGCGCGCGTAGGGCCTGGTTGATGTGGTGCACGATGGTGACATTTTCCATGTCGTACAGGGTTTCCCCCTTCAACAGGTCGACCTCGCGCAGCAGAGCCTCGATGGTTTCGGCGCCATCTTCGGTGAAGTTGACGGTGCGGGCCTTTTCGTCCTTTTCGTAGTCGCTCTCTTCCAGGCGCGGCATCAGCTTGTCGATGGTCTGATATAGCGCCGAGGAGTCCTCGGCCGGGCCGGAAATGATCAACGGCGTCCGGGCTTCGTCTACCAGGATCGAGTCCACTTCATCGACGATGGCGAAGTTGAACGGCCGTTGCACCATGGCCTCCCGCTCGAACTTCATATTGTCGCGCAGATAGTCGAAGCCGAATTCGTTGTTGGTGCCGTAGGTGACGTCACAGGCATAGGCATCGCGGCGTTCATCGTCGTCCAGGCCGTGTACGATACAGCCCGTGCTCAGGCCCAGCTTGCCATAGACCACCCCCATCCAGTTGGCATCCCGTTGCGCCAGGTAGTCGTTGACGGTGACCACATGGGCGCCCTTGCCTTCCAAGGCGTTGAGATAGACGGGCAGGGTGGCGACCAGGGTCTTGCCCTCGCCGGTGCGCATTTCCGCGATCTTGCCTTGATGCAGAACCATGCCGCCCATTAGCTGCACATCGAAATGGCGCTGTCCAAGGGTGCGTTTGGCGGCCTCCCGCACCGTGGCGAAGGCTTCGGGCAGCAAATCATCCAGGCTTTCGCCCGCGCTGAGGCGCTGGCGGTATTCGTCCGTCTTGCCCAGCAGTTGGTCGTCCGAGAGGGCCTCCAGACCGGCCTCAAGCTCATTTATTCTGGCCACGGGCTGCTCAAGCAGTTTGAGCACGCGTTCGTTGGACGAGCCAAAAAGGCGCTTCGCGATGCTGCCAAGAATAGCCATCAAAAATCCTTAAAAAATACCAAATCACCGGACCAGATCCGCCGCCCAGCGCAGCCCTTTCGGGGCCGGCTGGAGCGCAACCAGTGAGACATAAGGGGCGCTCGTCGCCCTGTCAACGGAACCCCAATCAAACTGCGCCCCCAATCTTGCCCGCAGCGGCACGCGGAAGGCCGGCGAGGGGCTTGACATCAGTTTGTGAGAAGTTGTCTTAACGCCTTGTGCGCGGGCGCCCAATAATCGATATTGGCGCCGCAATGAGCGCGCCGCGTTCAAACTCAACAACTCCGTAATAGAAAGCCCACTATCATGAGCAAATCTCCCGCCGCGCTGTTGCGCGCTGGCCTGGCCACGATGGCTGTGTTGACCATGCTGCAACTTGCGCCCGCCCAGGCTCAAACCCAGAGTCAGAACAAGGCTGCGGCGGCGAATGCCGATGACCGGGTCGTGGCCGTGGTCAAGGGCAGCAAGATCCTGTTTCGCGATGTGCGCATCGCGCATCAGAACCTGCCGCAGCAGTATCGCGGCCTGGCGCTGGATAAAGTCTACCGGCCCCTGGTGCAGCAGCTTGTCGAACGGCGCCTGGTACTGCTGGCGGCGGAGGCGGAAAAACTGGGCGATGACCCGGCCATCATTAAACGGGTGGCCCAGGCCCGCGAACGCATACTGGAACAGACTTATCTGAGCAACAGGATCAACGCGGTTGCCACCGAGGCAAATATGCGGGCCCGCTATGAGGCCGAGAAGCCCCAGATCAAGGGGCCGGAAGAAGTACGCGCCAGCCACATTCTGGTGGAAACCCAGGCGGAAGCCGACGCCATTGTCGCCGAGCTGAACAAGGGCGGTGATTTCGCGGAGATCGCCAAGAAAAAGTCGAAAGGCCCCAGCGGCGCCAAGGGCGGTGATTTGGGCTATTTCACCAAGGACAAGATGGTGCCGGAATTTGCCAACGCCGCCTTTGCCTTGAAGATTGATGAAATCTCTGCGCCGGTGAAGACCGGCTTTGGCTGGCATGTCATCAAGCTGGTGGACCGCCGCAAGAGCCAGGGGCCGTCTTATGCCCAACGTGCCCCTGAACTGCGTCAGGCCATGGCGCAAGAGGTCGCCGAGGAACTGCTGGGTACGTTGGCCAAGGATGCCGATATTAAATACTTTGAGCTCGACGGCAGCCCCGGCGAGGCGCCTGTCATCGGCACGCAAACAAAATAGACAGAGTACGCCGTCATGGATGTTTCGCCATTCGCCCCGGCCCGGTTTCCCAAACTGCCAGTGATTGCCGGCCTGCGCCTCGGCGCCATGGCCGCCGGCGAGCGCTATCGCCGCCGTGCCGATCTGACCTTGGCGGAACTGGCGCCGGGCAGCACCATTGCCGGAGTCTTCACCCAATCGACAATGCCTGGCGCGCCGGTGCAATGGTGCCGTAAACATATCGGCAAGGCCCGGGCCCGGGCCATTGTCATCAATGCCGGCAATGCCAATGTCTTCACCGGCCGTCAGGGCATGGACGATGTCGCCGCCACCGCCGGCGCGGTGGCCAAGGCGGTGGGCTGCAAGAGAGGCGAAGTCTTGGTCGCCTCCACCGGCGTGATCGGCGAGACCTTGTCGGTGGACAGGTTGGTGAAGGCGGTGCCGAAGCTGCATGGCAAGCTGAAAGCCAATGGCTGGCGGGCCGCGGCGGGGGCTATCTGCACCACCGATACCTTTCCCAAGGGTGCCTCGGCGCAGGCGGAGATCGATGGTCAGGTGGTGCAAATCGCCGGCATCGCCAAGGGTAGCGGCATGATCGCGCCCGACATGGCGACCATGTTGAGCTTCATCTTCACCGACGCCAAGCTGCCTGGCGCCGTGTTGGACAATCTGCTGCGCTGGGCCAACGGCCAGACCTTCAACTGCATCACGGTGGACGGCGATACCTCGACCTCGGACACGGTTCTGCTGGCGGCCACGGGGCAGGGGCCGAAACACGCCCGGATCACCGACGCGGCGGACAAACGCCTGGCCTCGTTCAAGACGGCGCTGCTGTCGGTGATGCAGGACCTGGCCAAGCAGGTGGTGCGCGACGGCGAGGGCGCTTCGAAATTCATCACCATTTCGGTTTCCGGTGCGGCCTCGGCCAGGGCGGCGCGGCGGATCGCCATGACCATCGCCAATTCACCCCTGGTCAAGACCGCCATTGCCGGCGAGGATGCCAATTGGGGCCGCATTATCATGGCGGTGGGCCGGGCCGGAGAAAAGGCCGACCGTGACCGCCTGTCAATTGTCATCGGCGGCGTGGTTATCGCCGAGGCGGGCCATCCCCATCCCGGCTATCGCGAGGAACAGGTGGTGCCCCATATGAAAGGGCGGGAAATCGATATCGCCGTGGACGTGGGCGTGGGCCGGGGCAAGGCGACGGTCTGGACCTGCGATTTGACCCACGGCTATATCTCGATCAACGCCGACTACCGTTCCTGATGCCGAAGCTCCCCCCGGCCAAGCTGCTGTTGGTTGCCGCCGCCGCATTGGTGGATATTGATGGCAGGGTCCTGTTGCAGCAGCGGCCCGAGGGCAAAGCCATGGCCGGCCTGTGGGAATTTCCCGGCGGCAAGGTGGAGCCGGATGAAGGCCTGGAGCAATCCCTGATCCGGGAGTTGAAGGAAGAGCTGGATATCGACGTGACCGAGGCTTGTCTGGCGCCCTTCACCTTTGCTTCGCATGCCTACGAGGATTTCCATCTGCTGATGCCGTTGTTCGTCTGCCGCGTCTGGGAGGGGACGCCGCGTCCGCTCGAGGGGCAGGCGATCA
Source organism: Alphaproteobacteria bacterium (assembly GCA_030747035.1). GTDB lineage: Bacteria > Pseudomonadota > Alphaproteobacteria. The sequence continues at coordinate 10,641 of JASLLM010000087.1, forward strand.
AATGGCTGCGGCCCGTGCGCATGGGCGATGTACCCATGCCCCCCGCCGACCGGCCCCTGGTCGCCATGCTGCGAGATCTGTTGTAAAGATTGGCTATGTCGCTGCTTCGCACGCAAAGATTGCCTTTCCGCCCGCCCTTGCGGAGCCAACAGTTGATCCTGCGGCCGCTGGAACGAACCGACGCACCAAAAGTGGCGGAACTGGCCGGCGACTGGGAAGTGGCGCGCTGGACCCTGGATATTCCCCACCCCTACGACCGCAACATGGCCCGTGACTTTGTCGCCTGGGCTCAGGACGAGTTGTCCTCCCAGCGGCGCTTTTTCTTCGCCATGGTGGCACGGAACAGCGGTGAGCTTGTCGGCATCATCTCGCTCACCCGCAACGGCACGGACGAGGGCGAAATCGGCTATTGGGTGGGCCGTCCCTATCAGGGCAAGGGCTATGCCCGTGAAGCTGCCGCCGTCGTCATCGCGCTGGCTTTCGAGGCCTTGGAACTGCGCCGTGTGGTCGCGGCATGCCGGCCTGATAACGAGCCCTCATGGTGGGTCATGGAGCATTGCGGCATGGCCTATGTTGAAGCGACGCAACGCTGGTCCGCGGCCAGGCGCGAGACCTTCGAATTGTCACTTTATGCCATCGACAGGCCCGCAACAGAGGCTCCGTGATGCCCGATCCGTCGTCCACAAAGGTATTTCGCTACGGCGGGGATTTCGCCGAACAGCGCATAACGCGGGCTCAGGGTTGCTACATCCATGACAGCGAGGGCCGCGCCATCCTCGATTTCACCTCCGGTCAGATGAGCGCCATTCTTGGCCACGGCCATCCGGAAATCGTCGAAGTGGTGAGGGACATGGCCGCCAATCTGGACCATCTTCACAGTGGCTTTCTGTCCGATCCGGTGATCGAATTCGTCGATGCCCTGACGGCCATGCTGCCAACCGGTTTGAACCGTGTCCTGCCGCTGTCTACCGGGGGCGAATCCAACGAAGCCGCGCTGCGTATCGCCAAGACCTATACCGGCGGATTCGAGATCGTGGCCTTCGACCGTTCCTGGCACGGGGTCACGGGCGGAGCGGCGGCGACGACATATTCCGGCGGCCGCCGCGGTCATGGCCCGACCCTGCCGGGGGTCTTGACCCTGCCGACGCCGCACGGCTACCGCTCCCCCTTCAACCGCGACGGCGAATATGACTGGCGGGCGGAGTTCGAATTCGGCTGGCAGATGATCGACCGGCAAAGCACGGGCCAGCTGGCGGCGGTGCTGGTCGAACCAATCCTCAGCTCGGGCGGGATTATCGAGCTGCCGGACGGCTATTTGGCCGCCCTGCGCGACAAGGCCCATGAACGCGGCATGCTATTGATTTTGGACGAGGCGCAGACCGGCATGGGCCGCACCGGCGACAATTTCGCCTTTCAGCGCGACGGCGTGACGCCGGATATCCTTAATCTTTCCAAGACCCTTGGTGCCGGCCTGCCGCTTTCAGCCACCATAACCTCGGCCGAAATCGAACAGGACTGCTATGACAAGGGCTATCTGTTCTATACCACCCACGCCGCCGATCCGCTGCCGGCGGCGGTTGGCTCCAAGGTGATTGAAATTGTCACCCGGGATCATTTGGCCGATCGTGCCAGGGAACTGGGCGATTACCTGAAGCGCCGGTTGCTCGACCTGCAGCAGCAGTATCCCGTCATCGGCGACGTACGCGGGCGCGGGCTGTTGCTGGGCGTCGAGCTGGTCAAGGACCGCCAAACCAAGACACCGGCGCCCGAGATCGGCATGGCCGTCAGCCGCCGCTGCCTCGAACTGGGCGCCTGCCTGAATATCAGCCGTCCCGCGACGGCGGGGATTTTCCGCATCGCACCGCCCTTGACCGTGAGCCGGGACGAAATCGACCGGGCCATGGATATCTTCGACACGGCCCTCGGCGACTGCGGCGCGGTTTAGTCTAGCGCTTGAACAGCCCCATCAATGCCGCTTTTTCGATGGTGTTGAAATGCAGCATGAAGCCGACCACGGCGGCGGAGGTATCCGCTTCCACCGGCAGGGCTTCCTCACCCACCGCATGCAGGGTGAACAAATAGCGGTGCGGGTGGTCGCCTTCGGGCGGGCAGGGGCCGCCATAGCCCGGCGCGCCGAAGTCGGTCCGGGTCTGCAGGGCGCCCTCGGGCATGCCGCCGCCGCTGCCCGCGCCCAGGGCCAGTTCCGTCACATCGGCGGGAATATTGACCGCGACCCAGTGCCAAAAGCCGCTGCCCGTGGGGGCGTCGGGGTCGAAGCAGGTTACGGCAAAGCTCTTGGTGCCCTCGGGCACGCCGGACCAGGACAGCTGCGGCGATTGGTTGCCGCCGGCACAGCCGAAGCCGAAGGCTTCCGACAGGATGTGGTCGGCGCCAAGATAGTCGCCGTCATTGAAGCTTTGGCTGCTCAAAACAAGGGTCATCTGCTGTTCCTCCCGAATTATTGATCTGCTTTAGATTTCACCCTATCGCCTCGGAATGCAAGTATACTCTGACGACCATCATGAAATTGGAAAGCCTATGACCGAAATCAACTATCAAGACCTGGCCTGGCCGGTGCGCGACGATATCACCGCCGCCCAGGCACGGACCTGGGAGAAGTTGGCCCGGCCCGGTACCTGGTTGACCGGGGCCGAACGCATCGCCATCGCGGCGGAGGCCCGCAATGCCCTGGATTGCCGGCTATGCCAGGAACGCAAGGATGCCCTTTCGCCGCAAGCGGTGCAGGGCGAGCACGACCATCTGGGGCAATTGTCGGATTTGGAGGTGGAGCAGATCCATCGTATTCGCACCGACCCGGGCCGTCTTAGCCGATCCTGGTTTCAGGGCCTGGCGGACAACGGCATGGTCGAGGAACGCTATGTCGAGACCGTGGGGGTAATCGCCAACGTGGTCGCGGTGGATACCTTTACCAAGGGCCTTGGCCTGGATCCATGGCCGCTGCCCGCGCCGCAACTGGGGGAGCCGACCCGGCAACGCCCCGCTGCGGCATCTCGGAAGCTGGCCTGGGTTCATACCCTGGCGCCCCAGGACGCGATCGGTACGGCGGACGAGGACCTGTACGCGGGCCGGCCAACGGCGGCGCACATATATCAGGCCATGAGCCTGGTGCCATCGGCGGTCAAGGGCTTCTTCGACCTGGTCGTCAACCAATATCTGCCGCCCCAGGCGATGATGGATTTCGACAACGAATACCGCGCCATCAACCACGCCCAGATAGAGCTGGTGGCGGGCCGGGTTTCCGCCCTGAACCAGTGCGTCTATTGAACCACCAGTCATGCAGTTCTGCTCCGTGAGAGCGGCCAAAACGACGGTAGTGAATACGACCTTTCGATCATGACGGGAGCGGGCGCGGATGATGACGGCGGCATCGAAAACGGTGCCCTGCTGGTGCGTTTCGCCACGGCTGTTCTGGGCACGGATGCGGCCGAATTGACGGCGGCGCGAACAGCCGTTGCCGAAACCATGGGGGGAGAGGCGTTGACGGATACCGCCGCCGTGGCGGCGTTGTTCAATGCCATCGACAGGGTGGCCGATTCGACCGGTATCCCCCTGGAAGAGAAGAAGGCGGAGGTCACCGCGGACTTTCGTTCAGCCATCGGCATCGATGATTTTGCCGCTGCTGCTGAGAAGGGAAGCGGTGCCTGAGTCCGTGCGGCCCGGCAACTTGCCGTGGCCGCGCCGACATGGCACAAGCAGGCACGCCGTTTGGCATAAGATTGGTTTGTCCTAGGGGGTCCTTGTCCTGATGTTGGTTCGGTCGGTGGTTCTTGTCTCGGCTTTGATCTTGTCAGCCCTGTCCGCCAGCGCCGCGGGGGCGGCGGACTTCCAAGCCTGGCTGCGGGAATTGCGTGCTGAGGCCCAGGGGCGCGGCATATCCGAAGCCACCCTGGACGGCGCCCTGAACGGGATTGCGCCGATCCCCCGGGTCATCGAACTGGACCGCAGACAGCCGGAATTCACCTTGACCTTCAGCCAATACCGCGACCGGGTGGTGCCACGCTCCCGCATCGAAAAGGGCCGGCGCAAATTGGCCGAGAACCGTGCCCTGTTACAGGAGATCGGTGCAAAAATCGGTGTTCAGCCCCGCTTCATCGTGGCCCTGTGGGGGATCGAGACGGACTTTGGCCGGGTCACTGGCGGTTTCAAGGTCATTCCGGCGCTGGCGACCCTGGCCTTCGACGGCCGGCGCAGCGCTTATTTCCGCAAGGAATTGCACAACGCCCTGCGTATTCTTAACGAAGGCCATATTTCGCCCAAGGCGATGGTCGGTTCCTGGGCCGGGGCCATGGGACAATGCCAGTTCATGCCCTCGTCATTTCTGGCCCATGCCATCGATTATGACGGTGACGGCCGGCGCGACATTTGGACGACACGCAAGGATGTCTTTGCCTCGGCGGCCAATTACCTGGCCAAGTCCGGCTGGCGGGCGGATCAGACATGGGGGCGGGAGGTCAAATTGCCCAGCGGTTTCGACCCTGCTCTGGCTGATCTGAAGGTGCAGAAGCCGATCGGCGGCTGGCAGGACCTGGGCGTGCGCCGGGCCGACGGTACGGACCTGCCGGCGCGGCAGCTTTCCGCCTCCATCGTCCTGCCGGAAAAGGGCAAGATGTCGCCAGCCTACATGGTCTACAACAATTACCGCACGACGCTGCGCTGGAACCGCTCCACCTATTTCGCCGTGGCCGTGGGCTTGCTCTCGGACGGGATTGGCGCTGATTGATGACCCAAGGGCGCGCATACCGAATTTTGCTGTGCTTGTTGGCGGCGCTTTTTCTGACGGCCTGCGCCGAAGGCGAGTTGGCCCTGCACGTGGCGAAACGGCTGCAGCGCGCAACGGCGGAACAGCCGAGCGCGAGTGCGGGCGTTTACAAGGTCGGCAAGCCCTACGAAGTCAACGGCGTCTGGTACTATCCACGCGAGGATCCGCAATATAGCCGCACCGGCATCGCCTCGTGGTACGGCGCGAAGTTTCACGGCCGGCGCACCGCGAACGGTGAAATTTACGACATGAACGCGCTGACCGCGGCGCATAAGACCTTGCCCATGCCGGTCCGGGTCCGGGTGACGAATTTGGGTAACGGCCGCTCCCTGGTGCTGCGGGTCAATGACCGGGGGCCTTTCGTCAATGGCCGGATCATCGATGTTTCGCGCCGTGCCGCGCAGTTACTGGGTTTTAAAAAACAGGGCACCGCCAAGGTGCGCGTGACCGTGCTTGATCAGGACAAGCGCCAGGTCGTTGCGAAGCGGGTCGCCACGCCGGAAGAACAAAAAAGGGCCCTGCCCGCCTTGCCTAGGGAAAATGTCACGGCCCAGACCCTGGCGCCGCCGCCGGGCGTGAAGCGGGCGCAAGCGACGACCGCCGGTCAGGATGCACCGGTGCGCATCGCCAACGCGGCTCCCATTGCCCCGGCCGGCCCCGTGGCCCAGCAGGTGACTCAGCGGCCCGTCGGCCCGTCCAGTATTTTCGTCCAGGCCGGTGCCTTTGCCCTAGCCGAAAACGCCAGCAAGCAGCGTGCGCGCCTGGCCTACATCGGGCCGTCGTCGATCATCAATGTGTTCATCAAGGGCCAGGAAATGTTCAGGGTGCGCATGGGGCCGCTCAATTCAGTCGAGGCGGCGGATAAGGTCCTGCAACAGGTGCTTTCCAGTGGCGTCCGCAATGCCCGCATCGTCGTGGAATAGGACTTCCGGCGCCCCTATATGATGGCCCTTGGCCGGTTCGGGCCGCGTTCCAGGATATCACGCAGGGTCAACAAGGCCCGCGTCAGGGTAAGCCGGTCCGGCGGCTGGCTAAGGGTTATGCGCACGCTCTGCGGGGACTCGCCGGGCGGAACCGGGTTTTCCACAGTGAAGGGACCCAGGGGCGAAATGGCGATGCCGGCCTGGCGCGCGGCGGCGGTAAAATCATCGGACCGCCATGGCGGCGGCAGGGTTAGCCAGATATGCAAGGCGGCCTCGTGGCCGCGCCAATCCAGGCCCGCCAGATGCTCGGCCGCAATGGCCTGCCGCGCCGCCGTTTCCTGCCGTTGCCAGTGCAACAGGGCCTCGGCCCGGCCTTCATTGATCCATTGCGTGACGACGGCTCCGGTCAGGGCGGGCTGGGTCACGGTGACGATGCGGGCCGCCTCGGCCAGACGCAGCAACTGCCTGCGCGGCGCGCTCAACCAGGATACCCGCAGGCCCGGTGCCAGGCATTTCGAGGCGGAAGTTATATAGATGGTGCGTTCCGGGGCCAGGGTGGCGATGGGCGGCGGCGGATTCTCGATCACGTAGCCATAGACATCATCTTCCACCAACAGCAGGTCATGGCGCCGGGCAACGGCGACAATTTCCTGGCGCCGCGTCAGGGACATGATCCCGGTGGTGGGGTTTTGCAGGGTCGGCACCAGAAACAACAGCTTCGCGCC
>JASLLM010000088.1 GCA_030747035.1 Alphaproteobacteria bacterium
GGCATGACAGTTGGAAGATGTGGACCCAGAGACTGCATCTCGAACCGGTGTCTACGGCGCCTTTGCCGGGGCGCCGTCCTTGAACAGCTTGTAGGTGATGGAATCAAGCAAGGCCTGGAACGAGGCATCGATGATATTGGGCGAGACCCCGACGGTGAACCAGCGCCCGCCCTTGCCGTCGGCGCTTTCGATCAGCACACGGGTGACCGCGTCCGTACCGCCGTCCAGGATGCGGACCTTAAAGTCCACCAGATCCAGGTCGGTGATGTAATCGGCATAGCGGCCAATATCCTTGCGCAGGGCCATGTCCAGGGCATTGACCGGGCCATTGCCCTCAGCCACGGACATGATCTCCCGCCCGTCCACGGCGATTTTGACCGTGGCTTCCGAGACGGTAATCAACTCGCCCCTGGCGTTGTGGCGGCGTTCGACCATGACGCGGAAGGCATTGATGTCAAAATAATCCGGCACTTCGCCCAGGGCGCGCCGGGCCATCAACTCAAAGCTGGCCTCGGCGCCATCGTAGGCATAGCCCTCGAACTCCTTCTGCTTCACATCCTCCAGCAGACGGTCGACCTTTGCGTGCTTGGCATCGATCTCGATGCCCACCTCGCTCAGCCGGGCCAAAATATTGGAACGCCCGGCCTGGTTGGAGACCAGGACCTGACGGGCGTTTCCGACCAGTTCCGGGTCGATATGCTCGTAGGTCTGCGGGTTTTTCAGAACGGCGGAGACATGCAGGCCGCCCTTATGGGCGAAAGCCGAAGCGCCCACATAGGGCGCCTGGCGGGCCGGCGCCCGGTTCAACAACTCGTCCAGCAGATGCGAGGTCGCGGTCAGATGGCGCAGGCCGTCGTTATCGATGCCGGTCTCGAACCTCTCGGCAAAGCCCGGTTTCAGCTTCAGGGTGGGAATAAGCGCCACCAGATCGGCATTGCCGCAGCGTTCGCCCAGGCCGTTCAGGCTGCCCTGAACCTGGCGCACGCCCGCCTGTACCGCAGCCAGGGAACCGGCGATGGCATTGCCAGTGTCGTTGTGGCAGTGGATGCCCAGGCGGTCGCCGGGGATATGTTCCGTCACCTCGCCGACGATGCGGGAGATTTCATGGGGCAGCGCGCCGCCGTTGGTATCGCACAGCACGATCCAGCGGGCCCCCGCATCCAGGGCCGACTTCAGGCAGGCCAGGGCATATTCCGGATTGGCCTTGTAGCCGTCGAAGAAATGCTCCGCATCGAACAGGGCTTCCCGGCCCTTGGCAATGCAGTGGGCCACGGATTCAGCCACCATGGCGACATTTTCTTCACGCTCGATACCCAGGGCCACGTCCACATGATAATCCCAGGTCTTGCCCACCAGACAGACCGCGCCCACGGGCGCATTGACCACTTCCGACAGTCCGGGATCGTTATCGGCGCTGCGGCCCGGCCGCTTGGTCATGCCAAAGGCGGTGAAGATGGCACGTTTCAGGCTCGGCGGGCTTTGGAAAAAGCTGCTGTCGGTGGGATTGGCCCCGGGCCAGCCGCCTTCCACATAGTCCACGCCCAGGCGGTCCAGGGCCTCGGCAATGGCGCGCTTGTCCTCGACCGAGAAATCCACGCCCGAGGTCTGGGCCCCATCGCGCAGGGTGGTATCGAATAAATAGAGCCGTTCTTTCGCCATTACCCTACCCTCCCCGACGCCAAGTGGTGCCACCCGCGCCGTCTTCCAGAATGATGCCCTGGGCCGCCAAATCGTCCCGAATGCGGTCGGAAGTGGCGAAATCCTTATCCGCCCGTGCCTGCCGCCGCTGTTCGATCAGATCCTCGATGGCCTCGGCGGAGAGAGCGTCATCGCCCCCCTGCCCCTGGAACCAGGCTTCCGGCGTTGCCTGCAGCAGGCCCAGCACCTGGCCCACCGCCTTCATGGCCGCCGCCGCCGCACCATCGCCGGCGGAGGCTAGGTCCGAGAGGCGATGCATCTCGGCAATGGCCCTGGGCGTGTTCAGGTCATCGCACAGAGCCTCCATCACGGCCTCCGGCATCTCCGCCGCCGCCGCGTCGCCGGCGGCACGGTACCATTTGTCCAGAATGCGCCGGGATTCGGCGACGGCAGCTATGGTGAAATCCAATGGCTGGCGGTAATGGGCCGACAGCAGGGTCAGCCGGATCGCCTCACCCGGCTGCTCGTCCAGCAACTCGTGCACGGTGAGGAAATTGCCCAGGGACTTGGACATCTTTTCGCCACCCACGGTGACATGGCCGTTATGCATCCAGTAGTTGGCGAAGGCGGCCCCATCATGGGCGCAGGTGCTCTGCGCGATTTCGTTCTGATGATGCGGAAAGACCAGATCGATGCCGCCGCCATGTATGTCGAAAGTTTCGCCCAGGATGGCCTCGGACATCACCGAGCATTCCAGATGCCAGCCCGGCCGGCCCTTGCCCCAGGGGCTGTCCCAACCGGGCTGCTGTTCGTCCGATGGCTTCCAGAGCACGAAATCGGTGGCGTTGCGCTTGTACGGCGCGACCTCGACCCGGGCGCCGGCGATCAACTCATCCTGGCTGCGCCGGGAGAAGACGCCATAGTCCGCCATGGAGGTGGTGTCGAACAGCACATGGCCGTCGGCCTCGTAGGCATGGCCCTTGGCGACCAGCGCCTCGGTCATGGCGATCATGCCATCCACGTATTCCGTGGCGCGGGGTTCGTGATCCGGGGGCAGCGCACCAAGCGCCGCCATGTCGGCATGAAAGGCATCAGTGGTATCCGCCGTCAATTCGGCAATAGTGATGCCGAGTTCATGGGCCCGGTCGATAATCTTGTCCTCGATATCGGTAATGTTGCGGACATAGACGACTGTGCCGTACACGCGGCGCAGCAAGCGCACGAAAGTATCGAACACCACCACTGGACGGGCGTTGCCGACATGCGCCAGGTCATAGACCGTCGGGCCGCAGACATACAGGCGCACCTCGTCATCACGCATAGGCGCGAAGATTTCCTTGGCGCGGGAGGCGGTATTATGGATTTGAAGCTGGGGCATCGGGATAACTCCCGTTATTGAATACAGATGCTTATCTCAATATTGCGCCGGAAGACCTTTCCTGACGCAGCGCCCAATCCTGGCTAGGCGCGGTCGGGAGGCGTGCAGGCCATACCTGGACAACCTCCGCCGGTACAACAGACCGGCAAGGTGGTAATTCGGCGGTATTGGTCGTCACGCTGCATCGTCGCAAGCATCCTTGTTGTGCCGCCCCACGAGCGACGGCGCCCTTATAACGCCGGGAAACGGCAAATGTCCAGCCGGCATCTAAGAATTGCCGGCGCAATTTGCTGGCGAAGCCCGGTCGCATGCGGGATAATAGGGCCAAACATGGCAAAGATAGAGATGTGGAGGAACCCAATGGCGGGTATCACGGACAAATGCTCGGTCACCGGAATTGGTGAGACCGAATATTCCAGAAATTCAGGCCGCTCGGTGGCCGCCCTGCAGATGGAGGCATCCTTGAAGGCGATCGCCGATGCGGGCCTGCAGCCCAGCGACATCGATGGTGTGATCCCTTATTTCAACATGGAGGTGGTGGCCGAGGAGTTCATCACCAATCTGGGCATTACGGATCTGCGCTATTCCGCCATTACGCCCCTGGGCGGGGCCTCCGCCGTGGCGGCGATCCAGGCCGCGGTCTCGGCCATCGTCGCCGGGGTGGCCAATCATGTACTGCTGCCCATTGGACGCAATGGTTCGTCCGGCGAACGCATTGGCGGGCGGGTCCAGGCGATGCCGCAATTCCGGGTGCTGGGCGAGTTCGAAATGCCCTCGGGCAATATCGCGCCGCCGCAGCTTTACGCGCACATGGCGCGCCGGCATATGGAGATGTATGGCACCACGTCGAGGCAACTGGCGGAGATTGCCGTGGCCGAGCGGGCCAATGCCATTCTGAACGACAACGCGGTGATGCAAAAACCCATGACCATCGAGGATCATCAGAACTCCCGCATGATCTCCGATCCCCTGCGGCTGTTCGATTGCTGCCTGGAAAGCGACGGCGCGGCGGCGGTTGTCATCTCCAACACCGAACGGGCCAAGGATCTAAGGCAAAAGCCGATCTACATCATGGGCGTGGCGGAGGGTCATCCCGATAGCCCTTCCAACATCACGCAACGCCCGGACCTCACCACCCTGGGCACCGCCAAGGCGGCGCCGATTGCCTTTGACATGGCCGGGATCGATCGCAAGGACATCGATGTTGCCGAGATTTACGACTGCTTCACCTACATCGTGATGTGCCAGTTGGAGGATCTGGGCTTCTGTGCGAAGGGCGAAGGCGGGGACTTCGTCTCCAACGGCCGTATTGCCCTGGGTGGGGAATTGCCCATCAATACCCATGGTGGCCTGCTCTCGCAAAGCCATATCGTGGGCATGAACCACGTCTGTGAACTGGTCAAACAGTTGCGCGGCGACGGCGGCAAGGCCCAGGTGGCCAATGCCAACATTGGCCTGGTCACGGGCTTCGGCGATCTAGGCGACGGCTCCGTCGCCATCATGCGGAACTAGGTAGAGTACGACAGACAATGAACCAGCTAGAATACGACAAACCCGTGCCGCCCCTGAACCGGGATTCGAAACCGTTCTGGGACAGCATGAAGGCACACGACATGCGCCTGCAGCGCTGCGCCGACTGCGGCAAGGTCCGCCACTATCCCCGGCCCGTCTGCGACAACTGCCTATCCATGGAGTGCGATTGGGTGCGCGCATCCGGCAAGGGCAAGGTGCATAGCTGGACCATTTCCCATCATGCCTTCCTGCCCGGTTTCATCGCCGATCTGCCCATGACCCTGGTCACCGTGGACCTGGACGAGGGCGTACGCATTTGCGCCCAGATGCGCGATTGCGAGCCGGAGCAATTGCAGGTCGACATGCCGGTGGAGCTTGGTTACGAGGACGCCACCTCGGATCTGACCTTGCCAGTGTTCCGCCCCGCGTAAGGCCATGAACAAGGTTGCCGTCATCACCGGCGGTGCCCGTGGCATCGGGCGCGCCACGGCGGAACGTTTTCTCGAAGACGGCTGGCGCGTGGCGTTGCTGGATATCGACGGCGATACACTGTCGCAAACGGCAACCGCCCTCGGCAATGCCGGCGAGATCACGGCGGTTACCTGCGACGTGGCCGAGCCGGAACAGGTACGGGACGCCATCGACAGCTTCGTCGAACATTTCGGCCGCATTGATGCCCTGGTCAACAACGCCGGCACCGCGGTCTTCAAACCATTGCTTGAAACCGGGTTCGAGGAATGGCGCCGGGTCCTGGATGTGAATCTAAGCGGGCCGTTCCTGTGCAGTCAGGCCTGCGCCCCGGTGATGATCAGAAACGGCGGCGGCAGCATCGTCAACATCACCTCGATCTCCGGCCTGCGCGCCTCTACCCTGCGGGTCGCCTATGGCACCTCCAAGGCCGGACTGATGCATCTGACCAAGCAACAGGCCGCCGAACTGGGCGAAGTCGGCATCCGCGTCAACGCCGTCTCGCCGGGGCCGGTCGACACGGCCATGGCCAAGGCGGTGCACAGTCCCGCAATCCGAGCAGACTATCACGACGCCATTCCATTGAACCGCTATGGCCTGGAGCGGGAAATCGCCGATGCCATCCTGTTTCTCTGCAGCGACCGGGCCAGCTATATCACCGGACAAATCCTGGCCGTCGACGGCGGTTTCGATGCGGTGGGCATCGGCCTGACCAGCCTGCGGGATGATCAATAGCGCACTTGGGCAGAGGCAAGAATTAGTCTACTGTCAATCCCGCATCGCAATAGCCATGTTTGAGGTTACATCGATTTCGTGGGGGAGAGACCGAGATGACAATTGAACTGACAATGCTGTTCTGGGCCACCGTTCTGACCTTTGTCCAGGTCGTGGTCGCCGTGATGTTGGCCAACACGCAGGTTAGCCTGCCGGAACTTGCCGGCAACCGGGAAGGCCTTTCATTGTCCGGCATGGCGGGCCGTGCCAAGCGGGCCCATGCCAACATGCTGGAAAGTCTGGTTCTGTTTGCCGTGCTGATCGTTGTGGTTCAAATTGCCGGGCTGAACAACGATCTGACCGCCCTGGGGGCGCAGATATTTGTCATCGCCCGTTTGATTTACGCCGTGATCTATGTCGTCGGCGTACCCTGGCTGCGCACCGGCATCTGGTCTATCGCCGTTATCGGCATGGTCATGGTCGCCTGGCCCATTGTTTCCGCCTGAGCCTTTGCCAATATGTTAACCTTGCCGAGCTAATATTGGGGATACTTCGCTGATCCGAAGTATCTAGGGCGGAGAAATCTAATGCCGGCTGATCTTGCGGCACCCACGGCGATCCAGTCGAAGTCAGGTTGATGAAAGCTGGGGACACCGACAGCGATGATCTTGCCTTGGCGCCACAGAGCGATGACGCTCTACGGCGCGAGGTGCAACGGTTGCGCCGTTCCGAAGCGCAATTTACGCGCATATTTCAGCAAAGCCCCATTTGCCTGACCATCACCGCCATCGAATCCAGCGAATTCCTCCGGGTCAATGACACATGGTGCAAAACATTTGGCTTTGATCAGGCGGAGGTAATTGGCAAGACCTCCATCGAGTTGAACATTTGGCAACCGATCGAGAGCCAGCGGGGCGGCTATCTCGCGCTATTGGAGAGAGATGGAACGGTGCGGAATTTCGAAACGGTAATGCGCACCAAGAGCGGGCAAAAGCTGACCGTTCTCATTTCCGCTGATCTTATTGATTACGAAGGCGAACAACGGCTCTATTCCACGGTCACCGACATCACCCAGCGCGCGGAAGCCGAACATCTGTTTGCCACAGCGTTCGAGGCCAACCCGGAATCGGTTTGCCTCAGCCGAGTCGAGGACGGCACCTTCATCAACGTTAACCAGCGGTTTCTGGATTTCTACGGTCTGCGCAAGGACCAGGTGATCGGCAAGACGGCGGGCGACCTGCAACTATGGGATGGCGGCGGCGCACGCCCCCCGTTCATCGAAAAATTGAGAGCCGATGGCCGGCTGCGTGACTTCCCCGTCCGCATGCCCGAGAAATTCGGCCCCGGTATTCACTTCCAATATTCAGTTGACCAAGTCGAAATCGACGGTGTCGCGGCCTATTTGACCGTGGCCCGCAATGTAACGGAGGAGGAAGAGGCCAAACAGGCCCTGATGGTAAGCGAGGAAAGGTTTCGTTTGCTGCTGGAGGCCGCGCCGGTGCCGCTTTTCGTGGTCCGCGATGGCACGTACCTCTACACGAACCGACTGGCCTGTGAAATTCTCGGCTGGCCGGAAGGTAGGCTGATCGGACAGCGAACCGTCGATAGCTTTGTCGATCCGCAGGTCCGCGAGCGGTTGCTGGTGGAGTTGGACCGCCATGGCGCGGTCAGGGATTTCGAAGTTGAGTACCAGCGCCGGGACGGCACCACATTTTGGGGCTCCATCAACATCGCCAAGGTAAACTATCAGGGTCAAACGGCATATCTGACCGGGATGCGGGACATCAGTGAACATCGCCGGCTGGAGACGGCCCTGCGGCACAGCGAGGCGCGGTTTCAGAACTTCGCCGAAATCGGCTCTGATTGGCTGTGGGAGATGGACCAGGACCTGCGCTACACCTATTTCTCGGACCGTCTCAAGGAGCTTACCGGAACCTCGCCCGACCGCTCCCTTGGTAAGACCCGGCAACAGGCCGTCAAGGCCGATCCCAACTATGAGAATTGGCGGCGCCACGAAGATACGCTTCAGGCGCACCAGCCGTTTCGTGACTTCCGCTATACCTATATCCGTGACGATGGCCGGTTGTTGCATTGGTCGGTCAGCGGCACGCCGATCTTTGATGATGCCGGCACTTTCCAGGGCTATCGCGGCGTCGGCACCGACATCACGGCCGAAGTCGAGGCGCAGACCAGCGCCGCCGAATTCCGGCAACGTTTCATCACGGCGGTGGAGCATATGCCCGTGGGCATCGCCCTGTATGATGAAAACGACCAACTGGTGCATTGGAACGAACTCTACCGCGACATCAACCACGAGGTCGCCGACAAGGCGGAGCCCGGCGTGACGTTCGAGACCTTGCTGCGGCTTCGCGTGGAACGGGGCACTATTTCGAATATCGGTGGCGATGAAGAAGCCTGGATCCAGGCAAGATTGGAACGGCACCGCAATCCGGGCGGTCAAATCCAAATCATCCTCGGCGATTCTATTTTCGAGGTCCGCGAACACCGGACACCGGACGGCGGCACCCTGATCATCATGGCCGATATCACCGTGCAGCAGGCCACGGAACTAAGTTTGCGGCAGGCCAAGGAACAAGCCGAACTGGCAGACCGGGCAAAGACTGAATTCCTGGCCAACATGAGCCACGAACTGCGCACGCCCCTGAATGCGATTATTGGTTTCTCGGAAATGCTGGGCATGGGCATCCACGGCGAGCTGAATGAAAAGCAGGCCGAAACCATGAATTATGTCGTCAAATCCGGCGAGCATTTGCTGGATCTGATCAGCAACATTCTGGATATCTCGAAGATCGAGGCCGGACAGGCCGAACTGAGCGAGGAAACGATCCACGTCGGCAACGTGATCGGCGTCTGTATCAACATGGTCAAATCGAAAGCGGACGAAAGTTCGCTGGACATGACGGTCGATGTTCCTACCGATCTGCCAAGATTGCTGGGCGATCTGCTCAAGGTTAAGCAGATCCTCCTGAATCTGCTTTCCAACGCCGTGAAGTTCACGCCCAAGGGCGGCGAGGTCAAAGTCCTGGCCCGCCAGGACGACGAGGGCCGGCTGTGGATTGAAATTGTCGACGATGGCATCGGCATCGCCAAGCACGATTTGTCCAAGGTCATGTCCACCTTTGGCCAAGTGGATAGTGCCATGAACCGAACGCACCAGGGTACCGGCCTTGGCCTGCCGCTTGCCTCCACCTTGGCGCAACTGCACGGTGGCGGCCTGTTGCTCGAAAGCCAGCCCGGCGAAGGCACCAGGGCGCGGCTGTGGTTTCCGGCGCATCGCGCACAACGAATAGACAGGGAAGCCAAAGACATGCTCTGATCCTTCCAACTATTTTGGAATGGAGGCGACCATGAGATTCCTGCAGCCCCCCGATTGGCCCCGTGCAAAGGGCTATAGCAACGGCATCGCGGCCCGCGGCGAAATCGTATTCCTGGCCGGTATCGTCGGCTGGAACGCGCAGGAGGTTTTCGAAACCAGCGATTTTGCCGGTCAGGCGCGGCAATGCTTCGCCAACATCACGGCCCTGTTGGAGGAAGCCGGTGCCAAGGCGGAACATGTGGTGCGCCTGACCTGGTTCGTCAACCGAACCGAATACCTGAACGCCGGAAAGGAGTTGGGCGCGGCCTATCGTGAGTATTTTGGCCGGCATTACCCGGTCATGGCGGTGATCGGCGTTGAAGGTTTCGTCGAAGACGGCGCCAAGCTGGAGATCGAGGCAACCGCGGTCATTCCGGACTGAGCGCTACTATAATATTGTTTGGGTACCAAACAATATTGCGCTATAGTTTGCCTACAGTTTACCGGCCGAGCTGAACAAGCGCTGCAGGAGAGCCGCCATGAAAACCGTCCTTTCCCTCACCGTAAATGGCGTCGCGCATGACGATGTCATTCCGGACAATATGCTGCTGGTGGATTATCTGCGCGAGAAAACCGGCCTGACGGGAACCAAGATCGGCTGCGACGGCGGCGAATGCGGCGCCTGTACCGTCCTGATTGACGACCGCCCGCGGCACGCCTGCCTGACATTGGCCGCGACCTGCCAGGACAGCAGGATCGAGACCGTCGACGGCCTGTCACGGGACAGCCGGCTAACGGCGCTGCAGCGCGGCTTCAACGAGAAGCTGGGCGCCCAATGCGGTTTCTGTACACCGGGCATGATCATGGCCTCGGAGGCCCTGTTGCGGCGCAACCCCGATCCCTCGGAAGCCGATATTCGTGACGCTCTTGCCGCCAACATCTGCCGCTGCACGGGCTATGTGAAGATCATCGAGGCGGTGCAATTCGCGGCCCAAGAACTTGCATCGGGGGAGCTGGCATCATGAACGAGATGACCCCCGTGCAATCCGTCGGCGTCGCCAAGCCCCTGGTCGACGGACCGGAGAAAACCACTGGCAAGGCGATGTTCGCGGCCGACTTCCAGGCGGCGGAAACCCTGGTGGGCCGCATCCTGCGCAGCCCCGTGGCGCACGCCAATATCACCGCCATGGATACCTCCAAGGCCGAGGCCCTGCCCGGCGTGCACGCCGTGGTGACCGAGGCCGATTGCTCGGACACCTACGGCGTCCTGCCCATCGCCATGAACGAATGGGCCCTGGCGAGAGGCCGGGTCCGCTATCGCGGTGAACCGGTGGCTGCCGTCGCCGCGGTTGACGTCGCCACGGCGCAGCGGGCTTTGGATTTGATCGAGGTTACCTACGAGGAACTGCCCGCCTATTTCAGCGCCGAAGAGGCCCGTGCAGAGGGCGCGGTTCTGCTGCACGACGATAAGCCCGGCAATATCGAACGCGATGCGGAGTTCGATCTGGGCGATGTGGACAAGGATATGGCGGAAGCCGACCTGGTGCGCGAAATCGAGGTCAAATGTTCCGAGGTCTGCCAGGTTCAGATGGAGCCGCACGCCACCTTTGCCGAATACGACGGCGCCCGGGAACGCCTGACCATCCGCCCCTCCACCCAGGTGCCGTTCTATGTGCACAAGATGCTGGCCCGCACCATGGGCATGGCGGAAGGCCATATCCGGGTGATTAAGCCCCACATCGGCGGCGGTTTCGGCTCCCGCACGGAAACCCTGCAGAGCGATCTGATCGCCGGGCTGCTGGCACGCAAGGCCCGGGCCACGGTCAAGGTCGTATTGAGCCGGGAGGAAACCTTCATTACTCATCGCGGCCGGCCCGAATCTCACATCACAATGAAAGTCGGCATGAAGTCCGATGGCACCATCACCGCCGTCGACTTCACCGTGCAACAGCGCGGCGGCGCCTACAGCGGTTATGGCATCGTGACGATCCTTTATGCCGGCTCCATGATCTATGGCCTGTACAACATATCCTCGGCCCGCTTCCAAGGCCTCCGGGTATTGACCAACACGCCGCCCTGCGGCGCCTTTCGCGGCCACGGCACGGTAAAAACCCGCTTCGCCTTCGAAGGGCTGATCGATGACATGGCCCGTGAACTGGGCCTGGACCCCTTTGCCGTGCGCCGGGCGAATTTGTTGGCCGCCCCGACCATGACCGAGAACGATCTGCTGGTGAACAGCTATGGCCTGGACCAATGTCTGGACTGGGTCGAGAAAGCCTCCGACTGGCAGGCCCGCAAAGGCAAATTGCCTGCCAACAAGGGTATGGGCATGGCCTGCTCCCACTACATTTCCGGCGCCTCCAAGCCGAAGCACTGGACCGGCGAGCCCCATGCCACGATCCATTTGCGGGTCGACTGGGATGCCTCGATCACGCTTCTGACCGGTGCGGCGGAAATCGGCCAGGGCTCCTCCACCGTGATGGCGCAGTGCGTCGCCGAAACCCTGGGCGTGGACATGAGCCGCATCAATGTCGTCTCCTCGGACAGCGCCCTGACGCCCAAGGACAACGGCTCCTATTCCTCCCGCGTCACCTACATGGTCGGCAATGCGTCCATCGACGCGGCACAGAACCTAAAGGCCCGGTTGATCGAAGCCGCCGCGCGAAAGCTGGAAATCGCCACGGACGACGTGGAATGCCTGGGCGAGGTCTATCGCGGCGGCCAGCAGGACCAGGGCCTGACCTTTGACGAAGTGGTCATGGAAGCGCTGGCCGGCGAAGGCACCATCACGGTCAAGGGCACCTTCGACACCATTCCCGAATCCTGGGGGGGTAGGAAATACCGCGGCGCCGCGATCGGCGGCACCATGGCCTTCAGCTATGCCGCCCAGGTGGTCGAGGTGACGGTGGATCCCTATACGGCGGAGATTACCGTGGACAAGGTCTGGGTCGCCCATGACTGCGGCAAGGCCCTGAACCCCCTGGCGGTGGAAGGCCAGGTCCAGGGTTCGGTCTGGATGGGCATGGGCCAGGCCATGTCGGAAGAGACCGGCTTTCACGAAGGTCTGCCCCTGGCCGCCAATATGCTGGACTACCGGGTGCCGACGATCATTGAATCGCCGCCCATCGAAGTCGGCATTATCGAAGCCGCCGATCCCCACGGGCCATTCGGCGCCAAGGAAGCGGGCGAAGGCTCCCTGAGCGGCTTCCTGCCCGCCCTGACCAATGCCGTGGCCGACGCCATGGGCGTGCGGGCTTGCGAATTGCCCCTGACCCCGGACCGGCTGCTGGAACTGTTGGAAAAAAAGGCCCGTGACGGCGGTGCGAACAGCGATAGGGGGGCAGCCTGATGGAACTTCTGCCCGATCTGAAGCTGCACCACCCGAGAAGCGTGGAAGACGCTGTCAGCCTGCATGCCGCCGCATCGAGCGGACGCTATCTTGCAGGCGGCAGTGATTTGCTGGTCAACATCCGCCGGGGTATCGAACAACCGGAAAGTCTGGTCTATCTCAACAATATCGCCGAGATGCAGGCGATCACCGAGGCGACCGGTCAGATCAGCATCGGCGGTGCCGTCACCCTGCGGGAGTTGGCGGAGAGCGCCCCGGTGCGGCAGCATTTCGCCGCCGTGGCCCAGGCCGCCGGTGAAGTGGCCGGCCCCAGCCATCGGGAATATGGCACTTTGGGCGGCAACCTGTGCCTCGATACTCGTTGCGTGTTCTATAACCAAAGCGAATGGTGGCGTTCGGCCAACGCCTACTGCCTGAAGAACCGTGGCGAAATCTGCCATGTCGCCCCCGGCGGCAAGAAATGCTTCGCCGCCTTTTCCGGTGACGTCGCCCCGGCCCTGCTGCTGTTCGATGCGGAGGTGGAACTGGCCGGCCCCGATGGCCGCCGGCGCCTGGCCCTGGCCGATCTGTACCGCAACGACGGCATGGATCACCTGACCCTGGGACAAGGCGAATTGCTGGTTGCGGTACATATGGCGAAACCGTCCGAAGCGGTCCATTCGGCCTATGCCAAATCGCGGGTCCGCGGCTCCATCGACTTCCCCTTGGCCGGTGTCGCCGTGCGCATCGCCGTATCAGACGGTAAGATCAGTGATTTGCAGGTTGGCCTGACCGGTGTCTCGCCCCTGCCCTTCCTGGTTCGCAAGTTGGACAAATTCATTGGCCGCGCCGCCGATGATGCCTGTCTTGAGGAATTGCGCGATGCGGTCCGCGGCCAGGCCAAGGCGATGAAAACCACTTTCACCCCGCCCCATTACCGCCGCCGCGTCGCCGGTGCCCTGGCGCAGAAATTGGCGGCGTCGTTCTTCTAAAACGGTTCAATCCCCCGTGAGCCCCCTACCGGTGGCATGCCGGTCTGTGCTATACTTTCCATAATCATTATTGCGGGCGATTACAGCCGCGCAAGAAGCTGGACACGCGCATGGGGGTGCAGCGATGGCTGGCCGGCCCAACAAGCAAGGCAACGAACAGGGACACATGCTGTCCAGGCGTAGCGTTGCGCCTTCACCCGACGGCGATACCGTGGCCAGGCAGGAGCACAGGCTGGCCGGGATGCTCTCGGTCGCGCCGGACGCTATCGTCGCAGTTGACGCCGGGTCGAAAATCCGTGTTTTCAATACCGGTGCCGAAAGTTTGTTCGGCTATCGCGCCGGTGATGTCATGGGCCAGCCGCTGGACTTGTTGCTACCTGACCGCTTTCAGACCTCCCACGCCGAACACATGGCCCGCTTCCGCTCGGGGTCGTCGCAAAGCAAGCTGATGACGGAACGCAGTGAAGTCTATGGCATGCGGGCGGATGGCTCGGAATTTCTCGCCGAGGCCTCGGTCTTCAAGCTGGATCTGGACGGAGAAGTCGTGCTGACGGCGATGCTGCATGATGTGACCGCCCGAAAACAGGCCGAGGCCGAACTGATCGCCGCCAAGGAGCAGGCCGAAACCGCCCTGATACAGGCGGAAAAGATGGCCGCGCTGGGCACTTTGGCCAGCGGCATCGGGCATGAAATCAACAATCCATTGTATGCCATTCTGGGCGCGGCCGAGGCCATTCGCGATGGCGATGATCTGGCCAAGGGCCAGGAGCATGCCGCTGACATCATTGGTTATTGCAAACACGTCGCCGAAATCATCAAGAACCTGGCCGGCTACAGTCAACCGGCTGAAAAACACGGCTTGGAGCCGGTCAATGTCAATGCCGCCCTGACTGAAGCCCTGTCGATGGCGCAACTATCGCTCCGCGCCGATACCATTGGGATCAGGCAGCGGTTGTCGGCAACGGCAACAATTTCCGCCAAGTTTGAAGATATTCAACAGGCGTTCTTCAATGTCATCCGCAACGCCCTGCAGGCGATGGGGCGCGAGGGAACCCTGCGGATCGAGAGTGCCGACCAGGGGGAGCATGTCTTAATCCGGATCAGCGATACAGGCTCCGGCATCGCGCCAGGCGACATGGTCAAAATATTTGATCCGTTTTTTACCACCAAGGGCCCGGAGGAGGGCGAGGGCATCGGTCTTTTCGTGGTGCGGCAGATCATCAAGAAATACGGCGGCAGCATCGACTACGAAAGCGCCGAAGGAGAAGGAACGACGTGTTCGATTACATTTCCGATACAGGGGCAAGATGAAGAGGACACTTGAAAATGAAACACAAGATCCTGGTCATCGACGACGAAGCGATGATCCGCAAAACCATACGGGCGCAGCTGGAAGGCACAATTTACGAGATTGTCGAAGCTGAAGATGGCGAAATGGGCATTCAGGTGCTCGACAGTGAAAACGTTCTCGAGGTCGTTGTCATCATCTGCGATGTCCGCATGCCGAAGGTCAACGGCGTCGAGGCCGTCGCCTATTTCCGCCAGAACTATCCCCTGATACCCGTCACCGTGTTAACCGGTTATCCGGATGTGCATTTGGCTGTCGACTTCATCAAGGACGGGGTTGTCGACTATTTGGTTAAGCCGGTGAAAAAAGACAAATTGCTGGAGGTCGTCAGCGCGGCGGTGCGCCAGCATAAACTTTTCGCCAAGCCTCAGCTCATGGCGTGATGCCGTCGTTGGCGCCCGGGTGAGCGGCCGGAAGTCGTCTACCTGTCCCGTCCGTGGTGATGCCCCAGTCGCCGGAAAACACCCTTGGCCGTCATCATCAGGTGTTTTCGGGTTGAAACCTCGCCCTCGACAAAGACCAGCGTTCTGGTCGTCCGGACAATCCTGGCCTTGCCTTCGACCCAATCGCCCAGGTGCGCCGGCCCGACGAAATCCGTGGTCATATGCAAGGTGACGGCGGGGCCGGCGCCGCTATTGGAAACAGCCCTGGCCAGCAGGTTGTCGGTGAAGCTCATCACCATACCGCCATGAATAATACCGGCATTGTTGATGTGATCCTTGGATACCCAAAAGCCGCGCCGGCCCTCCGCATCGTCGGGTATCTCGTAGAACGGACCGATCAGGGTGGTGTAGGGGCTTTTTCGGGTTGCCGCCACGAAACCGGGCGGCGGCGGCTTGCAGGAAGCTTCCTCTTCAACCGCCATGCTCAACGCCGCCTTTGCAGACTGGGGTGCAAAATCAGGTCACCGACGTGAATGCCGAGGCGGCGGGCCAGGCCGCCATTGATTTCCAGCACCGCCGTGACATCCACTTTCGAGCCGATCGGCGCCAGGGAATGGGGCTGGGCATTGTGATGCAGATGCATGATGCGCCCATCGCCGGCGATAAAGAGCATGTCCAGGGGTATCAACGTATTCTTCATCCAGAAACTCTGCCGCGCGCTTTCTGGGAAAATGAACAGCATGCCGGCATCCGCCGCCAGGCTGCGGCGATGCATCAAACCCTCGGCCCTGGCTTCGGGCGTCACCGCCAGTTCAACCTGAAAGCGGTGCCGCGCCTGGGCCGTGACCACGGTGACTTCATCGACCGGGCCGGCGGTTGCCGGCATGGCCCACAGCGACCACAGCGCCGCCACCAGGCAAAATAGCTTCCCCAAACCGTTCACCTCCGCCGCCCCAATCCTGCAAATCCACCCAATCATGACCCAGCCAATGTAGCGCAGGTTGAGCCGGATAGAAGAGGCCAAAACGCGAAACCGCCCGGCCAACATCGTTGGCCGGGCGGTCACCGGGGATCGGACGCGGTTGCGTCCGGGTCGAGACCGGCTTTATTCCTGTGGCTGTCAGCCGTTAGGCCGACAGGCCCTCCATGATGGAACGGTTGACGTCAATCAACGGCTCGATCTTGGCTTCGCCGCGCAGAACTTTGCGGGAATGTTTGTCGACCCAGATGGCCAGGGAAATAATCCCGGCGCGGGTCTCGTCTGGCAAGACGTTGGTTTCAAGGGCGCAATCGGCCTGCAGCGCCAGCCAGAGACGGCGGTTCCAGTGGACCGCCTTGGCCAGGGGTGATTTGGAATCATCCTTCTGGCTTTCCATCAGGGCCCGGGTCACCTGTGCGAACAATCGATATTCCGTTTGCCGCGGGTTTTCCGTCGTGTTTTGCGCTACCGTGTAACTATGAAGCGACATAATTCAATCTCTCCTCTTCGAACGGAAACAACTTTCGGCAGCCGACCAAGGCTTTGTAATATTGTTTCGCGTGAACCTGCTGAATGACGTTGACGCATTGCGCCACTGCTTCGGCGTTACTAATCGCGTTCATAAATGCCGACATCAGTTCCAGGAAGTTGTCCTGATTTTGTTTCAACGACCCCTCGTCAAGATAAAGCATCATGACGGTGAAATAGATCCGCCGCATGGGCGTTGTCGCATCCTCGGGCAGCATGATGTCCTTTTCCCGAAGCAGCGACGCTCTATTCTGGATCACCAGGGTCGTACGTCGATCAGAATTCTGCACCACCGCGCCATTTATGATGAATTTTTCACCTGGCTTGAGTGTCAATTTGAGTGCCATTTTCCTATCCGCGGCCGGTTTCTGGCCGCGCCCTCTATGCCTAGAGCGTTTCCGGGATCTTCTGAATCGACGTTTTGCTTTTTGATCTTTGATTGAATGGGTGTTTGTGATTCGA
>JASLLM010000089.1 GCA_030747035.1 Alphaproteobacteria bacterium
CACCGGCGTTGGAATTCGCGCTTGCGTTGGCGCTGGAATTGCCGCCGGCGTTGCTATTGGACACCGGCGAATTTCCGGACCGTTTGGCGCTGGCGGAGGATGTGGATGCAACGGAGGTGAGCGAAGCGCTGCTCCGGCCGATGCTATTGCCCCGGCCATTGCCGCCGCTGTTTCCCGAGCCCGTTTCGCGGAAGGCAACCGCCGTTCCTGCATTGCCCTGACTATTGGCATTGCCTGAATTACCTGAGTTGCCGGAATTGCTCTTGGCATTGCCTGAGTTGGATTTTCCGTTACTGGCGTTTGATTTGCCTGGACTGCTGGCGTTGCCGGCGAACCCGTTGGTTACTGCCGCGAAGTTGACGGGAGCCGCGCCAACAGCCTTGGTCAGACCCTTGCCATTGCCCTTGTTGCCGCTATTGCCCTTATCGGCGCTGTTGCCCTTCTCGGCGCTATTGCCTTTTTCGCCGCTGTTGGCATTGCCCTCGCCCTGGCTGTTTTCATTGGCCGCTTGCTCGGCCGTTTCGGACTGGGCATTTTCGCTTGCCGCTGGTTTGGCCTTGCCTTCACGTTTGCGGACTTCGACCTCGGCGCCAGGTTTGGAGGAGACCGAACCGGTCTGGCCAGGACGCACGATGACTGCGCGCTGGCTGCCCCGGGCCGCCACCTGTACCGCGCCCGCCGTAACATGCACGGCCGCGCCTTCCGGACGAACGCTGACCGTAAAGGTGGTGCCTTTCACGGTCGCGGCAAGATAAGGCGTCGCAACCTAGAAACGCTGATTGGGATTTGTTTCCACCTGAAACAGCAGCGTGCCGATTTTCTGCAAGATGTTCGTGAATAGCCTGTTGCCCTGGCTGTCGCCGACCTTCATGTCACTATTTTGCGACATCGTGATGCTGTCTTTGCGCCGGGTGATTACGGCGCGGCCACCGGGGCCGGTGACAACACGGTCGCCAGTCGCCAGCCGGTCGCCAGCCGCGACGGCACGGCCGGTGCCATCCAGGCTGACCGGTCCGCTTACTTGTTTGACGATCCAGGCGTCGCCTGCCAATTGCGCGACGCGCAGGTATTTGCCCGATGTCTTGCCTGATGTTTGGCGCAATATCCCGGCGGTTTTGCCATCCGCCAACCGCGAAGCCGCGATTGTATTGGCGCCGGTTGAATCAGCCAACGGCTCTGGTGCAACGAAAAAATACAGGGAAATAACGATGAAGGCGACCACCAGGCCGCTAATCGTCTTCAGAGGGTCGGGCACGTTCTTGCTCCTAGTCGGCTTTACGCAAAACTAAATTCCAGCCCTCGTCACGCGATTGGGTGTGGTCCCCTTTTTTTTGGGTTTACCTACAATTAACATTCAATCACGTAAACCGTTAACAATTCGTTAATGTATGATAAATATTACAGGACATTAATCAATTATTGATTGCTCTGTTGCAACAGTCGTTTGTATTAGTTTTGTTAGGTTTCCGCTGATTGGAGGTTGCGGATACGGTCCATGCTCAAGGCCATGTTCAAGATTGCCGGGGGAGGAATGTTCCAGCATAGCGCCATGCCGGTTGGCGCGCTTTTGCTTTCCTTGTTAACCGCCATGCCCTGTGCCCTAGCCCAAACAACGAGTGGCGGGGCCCGCACGGATGCCCAGTCGGTGCGGGAGTAACGTGCCAGGCAGGCGCCGGATCGGCCGAGCGGTGCCAGCATCCCATTGCCAGCCGGACCGGCCGATCCGCGGCCAGACGATGCCGACGGGGTAGTTCTGACCGGTGTGCAAATCGAAGGTGCGACGATTTACCCGGAAGCCGAGTTTGTCGCGGTCTATGAACCATACCTCGACCGGCTTTTGCGGACCGAGGATGCGGAAAAAATAGTTGCCGCGATTACCGATATATATCGCCAGGACGGCTATATACTGTCCCGCGCCGTGGCCCAGCCACAAGACCTGGATTTTGGTCTGCTGCGCATCGATGTGACCGAGGGCTACATCGAGAAGGTGACTTTCGAAGGTCCGGTAGAAGCCCGCCGCGACTTGCTGGTGCAATTTGCCCATAAGTTGAGGGCTGTCCGGCCCCTGACCCAGCAGGCGCTGGAACGCTATGTCATGCTGATGGGTGATCTGCCCGGACTAAAAGCGCGGCCGGCCTTGCGGGCCCTGGACGACAACTCGGGTGCGCACGAGTTGGTGATATCCCTTACCCAAGACAGTTTTGACGGTTACGCCAGCATCGACAATCGAAGCACGCGAACCGTCGGTCGGCATGTGGCGCAACTGTCCGGTAATTTCAATTCCTTGTTCGGCCAGTTTGGGCGCACGGCGGTGAACGTCTATACGGTGCCTGACAACATTCGCGAATTGATGTTTGTCGAGGGGCAACAGGAATTCACCTTGAACGCCGAAGGCAGCCTGCTGGGCGTCAGCGCCTGGCATAGCGTTGTCGAATCCGGGGCGCGGGACAAGCAATTCAATCTGGATAGCTACGATACCCGTGCCGCCGTCTATCTGGTTCAACCCATCATTCGGAGCAGTAAGAAATCGCTATTTTTGACGGGAACCTTTGAATATCACGATACAACGGAGACAATTGCCAATGCGATCAGCTTTGAGGACCGGATACGCTCGGCCCGGCTGACCGCACGGGGTTTTGCTGCCGATCCCCTGAACGGCGAGAACGTACTTATCGTCACCGCCAGCCAGGGACTGGATTTTCTCGATGCGTCATCGAACGCTTCCAGCATTCTCTCGCGCACCGGCGGCAAGATCAACTATGCCAAGATCGAAGGGTTTTATACGCGCTATCAGAAATTGCCCGGCGCCTGGACGGCCCAGTTCGGCCTTAAGGGGCAGCTAACCTCCGATGGCGCGCTGTCGGGGGAGGAATTCCGCGCCGGCGGCGGCAATTTCGGCAGGGCTTATGACCCCTCCGAGATATCCGGCGAACACGGCGCCGCCGGATATCTGGAGTTGCAACGCAGCCTTGCCAGCCGTAACGAATTTTTCCGCGGGACGCAGATTTTCGCATTCTATGACCTGGCGGCGGCATGGGATGACGATCCCTCGCTGGGAACCACGAAGACGTCGATTGCCTCCGGCGGCATTGGCGCGCGCACCCTCTTGCCAAAGGATATCCGGCTGACCATTGAGGTCGCGAAACCGCTGACCGAACCGGTTTTCAACGAAGGCGTCCAGGGCGAATACCTGCGGTTCTTCTTTGGCCTGAGTATGGGTTTCTAGGCGCGGGCCGGTCCCAATTTGCTTTAGGATAGCGGGCCGCGCAGCGTTTTGTTGAAGGTTCCCCATGGCAACAGATATCTCCACGCCCCTCAACATGCCGGATTTTTCCGGCCTAGATTTGGATTTCGATATCATCGATTGCCATCATCACCTGTTTGATCTGCAGGCGGTGCATTATCCCTGGCTGAGCGATGAGCCGGAGGCGCATTTTCTGCTGGGTGACTACGAAGCCCTGAAGCGGAATTACCTGCCCGCTGATTTTCGCCGTGATGCAGGCCATCTGCGCGTCGTCAAGACCGTGCATGTGGAGGCCGAGGCCGATCGCGGGGGTCAGGTTGAGGAAACCCGTTGGCTGGCGGGCCTGATGGCCCGCGAAGGATTGCCTGATGCCATTGTCGCCCATGCCTGGCTGAACCGGCCCGAAAGCGCGGCGGTTCTGGCGGCCCAGGCCGCTTTTCCCGCCGTGCGCGGCATTCGCAGCAAGCCCCGGACCTCGCCCACCGCCGCCGCCCGGGACCAGGTACGCGGCAAGGCGTCCAGCATGCAGGATCCGGCCTGGCGTGAAGGTCTGGGGCGCTTGCGGGAACATGGTCTGTCCTGGGACCTGCGGGTACCCTATTGGCATCTGACGGAGGCGGCTGAGGTCTGCGCCCTTTACCCGGATCTGGCCATTGTGGTGGAGCATACCGGCCTGGCCTGGGATCGCGGCGAAGATGGCCTAGCCGAATGGCGCCGGGGCATGGCCGCGCTGGCGGCCATGGAGCATGTGCATCTGAAGATATCAGAGTTGGGTCTGGCAGGCGCGCCTTGGGACTATGATGACAATTGCCGTGTCGTGCGCCAGGCGATCGAGCTGTTTGGTTTCGGACGTTGTATGTTCGCCTCCAACTTTCCCGTCGCCGGCCTGCGCATCGGCTACGTAGAGCAGGTCAGTGCCATCGCGCATATGATCCGTGACTGCTCCCTCACCGAACGGGCGGCGCTATTTCATGACACCGCGAAGCGTTTCTATCGGCTGTAGCCGCCGGCCTTACGATCTATGGCTATCGAGATAGATTCTGATCTTTTCCAGGAACGGCAGGGCCGCGGCAAAATCTTCGTCGGATACCTCCCTTGACAGCTGCCCCAGCAGCGGGCCGACATTTTCGACGCAGCGCCCGCGCATGATCCGGCCGGCATCGGTGATGCTGACATGTTTTCCCCGGCCGTCGCGGGGGTCGGCCTGTATCAGGACCAGGCCGCGGTTTTCCAGGCGCTGCAGGGTATTGGTCATTGCGCCCTTGGTCACCTGAAAGGCACTGGCCAGGCGGGCCGGGCCCCAGTCCTCTTCGCCCCTTTCGCCGGCGCGTGCCAGATGGTTCAGCACGCTGAACTGGGAAATTTTCAGGCCGTCGGGCAAGTTGCGCTCCAGCAGGGCGCGGGCCAATTGCTCGATGATGCCGATTTCGTTGAAGAACCTGAAGGCGACGGGGTCATCCGTGGTTTTTGCCATCAACTATGCCTTTATCCTGTCTTCAACCTTGATTTCAGGGGCCAGCGCGGCGATGGCCCCACGTCATTGGCATAACCCAGCCGGGCCAGCATCTGCACCCGATCGCCGGGCCCTCTCGCCAGCCAATCGTGAACGGTTTTGTAGTATGGCGCCATGGCGGCGTATTCCTGCAGGGCCTGGCTCATGGGCTGCATAACCAGGCCATCGGCGGTGGCCTGCAGCGCGATGCGCATATAGGCCCGGCCGGCCGCGATTTGTGCCGAGCGTTCGTTATCCTGGGTGTTGATCCAGACAAAGCCCATGGAGGACATGGCCGCTTCGTCGGACATCTCGATACCGATTTGATAGGAGCTTGATGTGGGATCGGCCAGCTTCTCCCGGGTCAGGATGCCGGCCAGGCTCAAGGTTTCCAGGAAGGCGCCACCCAGCGAGATGCCGTCTGGATTGGCTTCGATCTCCCCTCTGCCGATGCGCATCAGATCAATGCTCTCCTGATAGGCCTCGGGTGTTCCGAATTCGGCGCGCATGGCATCCCTGGTCAGGACCCGCAAATCCCGCAGCAGTTTTCCACCATTCGTCCCCCGCGCCCATACAGCCGGACCGGCAACGGAGGATAGCCGTTGCAGCGCCCCAGCATCGACGGCCCGTGCCGTATCGTACGGGTGGCGGTTGGTATGCCGCCGCAAAACCTGGGCAAACAGCGGTTCCGCCGCCGGCTCCGCTTCCTTGACCAAAGAAAGCTGGGCGATGGGGCGCTGATCCAGATTTTCACTAGGTTGCCCATTGGGAAAATACCCAATGTTGGCGCGATATCCTTGCGCCGCCGCCGCCAGGGAAAACAGCTCCAGGAAACAGCCCAATCCGATCACGATCTGCCGGCTGAACGGGTCCGTTTCCGGCAGCAGGCGGCCCAGATCACAGTGCAAGACGGCCTCTGTGTCGTTCTTTAGGTCAACGACCCAAGGCTGCCGGTTATGGGGGTTGGGTGCCAGGATGGCGAAAGAAAGCGCCCGGCGCATGGGGTCCTTATACAACGAACCGGGCGCCTGCCAGGGTTTCAGCGCCGCCGTCGGCGTGCGGGTCGTCGCGAAACCGATGCCGCCGGCAGCCAAGATGACGCCGCCCGCGCCCGCGACCTTGAGAAATTTGCGCCTGTTCATGCTCAGCTCCATCCCTAAATGCACCAAAATAGTTCAATGTTGAATTATATATAGTTTAACGTTGAACTTATCAAGGGCCAGACGCGAGATTTTTCAAGCCTTGCCGTGGCATTGTTTGGGTCGTACGGTTTTGCTCCGTGCCGGAACGGAATTTGCGGGGGTATATGTTCTTTTCCACCAGAAACGATCAACGGCCCTATCATTTGGGCAGCTATCCGTTGGAAACCCTGCCCCGCGACGACGCGGTGGCGTCAGTGGAGGCGGCCCGCCCGCCGGTCACCGCGCCCGTATATCATCACCCCGCCGATGGACCCTTGGCCCGCTCCCTGCGAAGCTATCTGGATATCTTTATCGAGACCGCAATGAAACAGCCGGCTGCGGCCCGGGCACCGGTGCCCGACGATCCCCATCGCCGCATGGTGGATGTGAAGGGCTATGGCTATTTCATGAACGCCGACCAGATCGGTATCTGCCAGATCCCCGGCAATGCCTGGACGTCCGACGGAGAGGCCCTGGATCATCCTTTCGCGGTGGTGCTGCTGTTGGCCCATGGCCGCGTGCCGGAGGCGGACAACCCGGCCCGCGCCTGGATCGCACCGGCGCTGGCGGAGGCGGCGGACGCGCGCATCGGCGGCATCGCCGTCTGCCTGTCGGGCCATATTCAGCAAATGGGCTTTCCCGCCGCCGCCCATGTTGTCGGTTCGGGAAGCCTCGATCCCGATCGCCTGGCGGTGCTGGCCGGCCTGGCCGTGCGGGACGGCGAAACACTGCGCAACCCCTTTATCAAGGGTATCAAGGGCGGTTTCTCCATCGCCGTTGTCTCGACCACCTATGAGCTGGCCCTGGACCGGCCCCTGGCGAAGACAGCGCTGGATGCGCCCGGCCTCGGCTATTGGCTGGGCCAGAACGGCGCGACCTCGGGACGGGAGCGTAACCGCCGCGCCGCCCGTGCGACCCACCTCGGTGCCTATCCCATGGAGACGGTGAAGCGGGTCGACCGGCCCACCACCTTGATCCTGGATGATGAAGTGCCGCGGATCTCCAAGCGGGCTGCTTTCTTCGAGCGGGCGGCGCGCGGCGATCTGGGCCAAAAAGCCCTGCGCGAGCGTAACCGCTTTGCTTTCAAACAGCCCCATACCGCGGGCATGATGGCCTCCATGCGGGCCATGGTGCCGATCCAGGGTGGCGAGACGGCCACGGATGGCCGGCCTGACGACTACGGCGATCCTGCCGCCAATGCCCGGGCGCTCAAGTCATTGTCCCATCTGCTG
Source organism: Alphaproteobacteria bacterium (assembly GCA_030747035.1). Taxonomy (GTDB): domain Bacteria; phylum Pseudomonadota; class Alphaproteobacteria. The sequence goes on from JASLLM010000089.1 coordinate 7,150, forward strand.
GGCGCCGATCTGACGGGAATTTGTGAAATTCCCGATTACGCCTGGTTCTCCCACGGCAGCAAGGGGGAGGAGATCGCCCCCTACCACAAATACGCCGTGGTTATGCTGATCGATCAGGAATTCGAGACCATGGAAGGCGCCTCGGGCGATGACTGGATTTCCGGCTCCCAGTCCATGCGGGCCTATCTGCGCGGGGCCGAGATTGCCGGCGTCATGGCCGATACCCTGCGCCAGTTGGGCTTCCCGGCGCGCTCGCAAACCAACGTGGACAGTGACCTGCCCCACATTCCTCTGGTTCTATGGGCGGGCTTGGGCGAATTATCCCGGATCGGTGAACTGGTCCTGAACCCCTTTGTGGGGCCACGCTCCAAATCCGTGGTCATGACCACGGACATGCCCTTGGAAGTCGACAAGCCGGTGGATTTCGGCCTGCAGTATTTCTGCGAGCATTGCTATAAATGCGCCCGCGAATGCCCCTGCGATGCCATCTCGTGGGGCGACAAGATCATGTTCAACGGTTACGAGGTTTGGAAGCCCGATGCCGAACGCTGCGCCCGCTACCGCCTGACCAACGCCAAGGGTTCGGCCTGCGGCCGCTGCATGAAGACCTGTCCCCTGAACAAGGTGGTCACCGCCGACGGCCCCCTGTTGGAACGTCTGGCCAGTTGGTGCGGCATCAACGCCCGTTGGCTGAAACCGCTGCTGGTGCCCATCGCTGTCTGGCTTGACGATTATCTGGGCAAGGGCCGGCGCAATCCGGCCAAGAAATGGTGGTTCGATATGGAGGTGCTGGATGGCGTCTGTGTCGAGCCGGTCAAGGGCGTCAGCCAGCGTGATCTGAACCTGGAGAACAAGATCGATCCAGCGAAGCAAAAGATGGCCTACTACCCCGCCGCCGCCATGCCCGTGCCCAATGACCTCAGCCCTCAGCCCCCCGACCGCAAGGCGGCCATGGCCATCGGCGAAACCTTCGAAAGTCCGGTTGACGCGGCCATCCGCGCCAACCGGGGCGGGGCCATGCCGGCCTATAACGTCGCAACGCCGCCCGATCCTGGCGGACCCAAGGGCCTCAAGGACCGCGGAGGCAATTTGGCGGTCTATGGCAGCGGCGCACCGCCCAACCGATAGATTTACTTCCCATCTGCCCGGCCGCCTGCCGGGTAGGCCGTGCCTTCCTCCTGCGAGGTGGCGGCGGCGGAGGCATGACGGTGCAACCAACGCCAATCGCCGGAATCTTTCGTTAGCGATACAGTCCACCTGAGGGGAACCTGCAATTTGCCCCCTGGGGTGTCGAGGTGGATGGTAAGGGTGATTGCAACAACGGCCAGGCCGCCGATCACCGTTACATGGCTCCAATGCCATTCGAACTTGGTGGCGGTGGCCTCGGCAAAATTTCGAATGAATACGCCCTTGACCGCGGCGCGTCCGGAACAGAGTTCGTCGGCCCCGGTACCGATCAGCGAGATATCGTCCCCATCCGCGAACAGCGACATCAAGCGCTCGATGTCCTTGGCACAATAGGCGGATGCATATTCTTCCAGCGTCTTAAGCACGGCATCTTTTTCATACATGTGTTGGTTCCCCTTTTCCCCAATGCCGCAAGGGGAGCACAATATCTTCTGACCGCCTAATCCTTATCGCCTATGGCGACGATCATATTGCCGAAGCGGTCGCAGCTTACCTGATGGCCTTCCGGTATCAGGGCTGTCGAGTCGAGCTGGACCACCAGCCCCGGGCCCGAGAAATGGGTTCCCGCCGCCAGCTTCATACGGTCGTAGACCGGTACTTCCTGGCGTCCGCCGGCCAAACTGACCGGCAGATGATCCATGACCGCATCCGACAGCGATCCGCCCGACGGCCATTCAGCCGGTTCAATCTGATCGAAATGGCCTTCCGCCACCATGTGCAGGGTGACGATCTCCACCGGCGTGTCCCGCTGCGCGAAGGTATAAAGCTGCTCATGCAGTAAATGGAAGGCCTCCAACGTGGCATCGACCGAGCCGCCGTCGACGATCTCGCCGGCCCAGGGCAGCCGCAGTTCAAAGCCCTGATGGCGGTAACGCAGGCTGGCGAAACGGCTTAGCTTGCGCGCCGAAGGAGGTACATTTTCCCGTTCGAACCAGGCTTCCGCCTCCGCCTCCAACTCGCCAAAGGTGGCGGCGATTTGCGCCACGTTGTAATCGGGCGGTGCCTGCAGGCAGGTTCTTGCGTAGTCCGTACGCAATTGCGAGACCAGAAGGCCCAGGGCGGAAAGCACGCCGGGATGCGGCGGGATGATGACCGTACGGGCGCCCAGCAACTCCGCCAGGGCGACGCCATGCAGGGGACCCGCGCCACCGAAGGCGACCAGGGCAAAGTCCCGTGGATCGTGGCCGCGTTCGATCGAAATCACCCGAATCGCGCCCACCATGTCGTTGTTGCTGATCGCGATGACGCCCCGTGCCGCCGCCTCGACCTCCAGTCCCAGGGGCTGGGCGACATGTTCCGCCATGGCGTGCTTTGCCGCCTCGACGTCGAGCTGCATGCCGCCGCCCAGCAGATAGGGCGGAATATGCCCCAACAGCAGATGCGCATCCGTGACCGTGGCTTCGCCGCCGCCACGGCCATAGCAGGCCGGCCCCGGCACCGCGCCGGCGCTGGCCGGGCCGACCGTCAGCGCGCCGTCTTTGGTGACCCGGGCGATGGAGCCGCCGCCCGTACCCACCGTGTGGATATCCAGCATGGGAAAGGACAGCGGCCATTCACCCACCCGGCCATTGCCGCTGACGGTGTATTGGCCGTCCTTGACCAGGCAGATATCCGCCGAGGTGCCGCCGATATCGATACCGATGACATCTTCATAGCCGGCCGCGCCGCCGACGAAGCGGGCACCGACCACGCCGGCGGCGGGCCCGGACAGGGCGGTATGGGCCGGCACCCGCTGGACTTCCGGCGCGCTGACCACGCCGCCGTTGGATTTCATGATCAACAATGGCGCCGCCGTTCCCGTATCGGCCAGCCGCTGTTGCAGGTTCGCGACGTATTGCGTCACCGCCTGCATCACATAGACATTCAAGGCGGTGGCCATGCTGCGTTCATATTCCCGGAAGACCCGCAGCACCTCCGATGACAGGGAGACCAGCGCATCGGGGTGTTCTTCAAGAATAATCGCCCGGGCCCGCCGTTCGTGCTTCGGTTCCGTGAAACTGTGCAGAAAACATACCGCCACCGCCTGGATGCCTTGGGCGCGGAGTTCCCGGGCGGTTTCGCGCACGGCTTGCTCGTCCAGCGCCTGCAGGACCGTGCCGTCGCGGTCCAGACGCTCGGGAACTTCGAAAACCTGTTCGGGCGGCACGGGCCGCTTCGGCTTGACCCAGGCGAACAGATTGACCTTGCGCGGAATATCCTGGCGGCCGATTTCCAGCACATGCTTGAAGCCGGCCGTGGTCACCAGGGCGACCTTGGCGCCCTTGCCTTCCAGGATCAGGTTCGTGGCCACCGTGGTGCCGTGAAAAACCTGCGCCAGATCACCAGGCGTCAGCTCCGCCTGCTCCAGAGCCAAGCCGATACCGTCCATGAAGCCCATGGAGGGATCATCGGGCGTCGATGGTGCCTTGGCGGTCCAATTGCGGCCGGTTTGGCGGTCGAACAGGCTGACATCGGTAAAGGTCCCGCCGGTATCGACCGCGACCGCATAGCGCATCTTCGTGGCGTCCGTCGGGGCGTTCATGTCAACTGGTCCCGATAGCCGTGGCGGTGAAACAGGCCATCGACAACTGGTCTGTTCCCAGCGCGGAAGTTTTGCGTCGCCGCCTCATCCACGGCCAGTCCGTCGCCGGTCAAAAGCACGCCGTAATGTTCTTCCGCCACGGCCCGGCTGACAAAGCCGCCGCGCACATCGGCCAAGACCTTTTCTGTCTCCCGATCAAAGGGGTGCCCCCAGCCGCCGCCGCCCCCCGTCTCCAGCCGAAGCAGATCGCCCCGTCTTAGCTCGTTGCCATCGCTCAGCGGATCCAATTCCCTTTCATCCGGCCGCCCTGGATTGACGATGGCCCGGCCGCTACCGCCGTTGATGCCGCCGCCCACACCCCAGGCGGGACTGCTGGCGCCATCGATCCTGATGGCGATCGTTGCCGTTTCCGCCAGAATCTCGATCTCCCGCACCACGCCACAGCCGCCGCGCCAGCGCCCGGGCCCGCCTGAATCGCGGTTGATGCCATAGCTGCGCAGGCGAACGGGAAAGGTGTGCTCCATCAACTCGACGGGGTAATTCTCCTGCGCGATGTAATAGACGGCGTCGATACCGTCCGCGAATGGTCGGGCGCCATAGCCGACGCCGACACCATCGGTCAACAGGAATGGGATTCCGTCGGGGTCCAGGCCGCGGGCAAAATAGATGACGTAGGGGCAATTGGCCGCCGTGGACTCACCGCCGGCGGCATTGACCAGGCCCATGGTGGCGCTGATCAGGCGCATCATGGTCAGGCCACGCTGCCCCAGGGGGGCGGGCCAGCGCGGTTGCAACAGACTGCCGTCGCGCAGGATGACCTCGTCAATGGCCCGGCCGGCACCAGTATTCAGGGGCAGGGTCGGATCGCCGGCTAGGAGGTACATTCCCAGCATGGCGCGCGGCACCGCCGGGTTGAGCAGATAATTGATCGGGCCGGGCGCCTGGTCGTCGCTGCCGGTGAGATCCAGCACCACCTTGTCCTCGTCGACGCGCAGTTCCATGGCGATGCGGAAGGGCCCGTTGCCCTGACCGTCCTGCTCAATTTCATCCGTGAAATGATACCGGCCGGTTGGAATGATCGCTCGCAGACGCGCCTTGGCGGCCCGTTCGGAGCGGGCGGTCAGTTGCCGGAAGCCATCAGCGACGACCTCGGCCCGAAAGCGTTCGGCCAATTCAATAATCCGGCGTTCACCCAACCGTAGTGCGGCGAGACAGGCGCGGGTATCGCCCTTGATCAGTTCCGGAAAGCGCGAGTTGCGGAAGAATGTCCGCAACAGCTCTTCATTGACCTCGCCTTCGCGGGCCAGGCGTACCGGGGGGACGATAATGCCTTCCTGAAAGATGTCGACACAATCGGGCGAGATGGAACCGGGCCGCATGCCGCCGATATCGGCGAAATGGGCCCAGCTTTGCGCGAAGCCAAGCAGTTGGTCATTGGAGAAAACCGGTGCCAGAAAAACCTGATCCGGCGAATGGGAGACCGAGCCGAGGGATCCATAGCAGTCATTGTACCAATACAGATCGCCGGGCCGCATGGTTTGACGGGGGTAATGCCCGAATATGGGACGTACGGGATCGCCGGCGCTGGGCCGGTAGGCCCCGACGATCAGGTCGCCGTCGGGGTCGAACAGGGCGACGAAAAAGTCCTTCTTCTCACGAATGAAGGGCGACATGGCCGTGCGTTCGATCAAGGCTTCCATCTCGCCCTGCGTGGCGCGCAGGGCGCCCAGCAACACATCCAGGGTTACCGCGTCGCAGACCGGTTCCGCCATGTATCCAGCTTCCATGCCCTTCGCCTCCTCCCCGTGATACCGCCGCGTACGACGATATCCCCGGCACGGTTGATCCGCCCGCGTTTCAGGTTCAGGGCAATGGTATCAGGTTCGCCGGCAAGGTCCACCGCCCATGGCAAAGGCGAAATATCATGGGCGGAAGTAAGGTTTTCCGTCGGCTCTACAAGGTCTTCAGCCCGGCCTCGATGCGATCCATGGCATCTGATAGCTGTTCTTCCGATTTGGCGAAACACGGTCGTAGGAAGCCCTCATTGCCGGGTCCGAAGGCGGAGCCTGGCGCCAGACCGACCCGGTGCTCGCGAACCAGTTTCTTGGCGAACTCCAAATCATCCTCCAGGCCGATAATCTCGGGGAAGGCATAAAAAGCCGCCTTGGGCGCCGCCAGATTAATGCGTTCCATACCGCCCAGGCGTTGATGCACCACATCCCGTCCCCGGCGGCAGCGCGCCACCATCTCGGCCACGAAATCCTCGCCCTCGCGGATCGCGGTGGCGGCGGCATGCTGCACGAACGAGGTGGAACCGGTGTTGTTGATGCCGGATAGGTCACCCATGCGGTCGCCCAGGTCTGCCGGGTGAACCAGCCAGCCGCAGCGCCAGCCGGTCATGCACCAGGCCTTGGACATGGAATGAATAATATAAAGGGCATCGTCCGGTTCGGTGATGGAGAGGAAAGACGGTGCCACGGGCCGGTCATAGACGATGCGGTGATAGACCTCGTCCGCGATGATCCAGATGCCCCGCTGGCGGCAGAAATCCAGCACCGCTTGCTGTTGTTCGGGCTCCATCAGCCAGCCGGTGGGATTGGAGGGCGAGGCGATGAAAATGGCCTTGGTCCGTTCATCGCAGGCATCGAACAGCTTGTCCAAATCCAACTGCCAGCCGGTTTCGGTTAGGTCCAGGCGCACATGCCGGGTTTCCCCGCCCATGGTCTGCACACAATAAAAGATATTCGGCCAGATGGGGGAGACCAGGACCACATTGTCGCCGTTATCCACCAGGGTCTCGGTGGCGATCATGATCGCCGTCATGCCGGAACCGGTTACCGTGATCCGTTCCGGGTCCAGGCCGACGCCGAACTGGCTTTGAGTATAATCCAGGATCGCCTGGCGCAGTTCGGGTATGCCGCGCTTGTTTACATAGCGGGTTTCGCCAGCCTGCATGGCGTCGATGGCTGCCTGGCGGATGAATTCCGGCGTATCCAGATCCGGTTCACCGAACCACAGGGGAATGACATCCGGATCACCGATGGCGATACGCGAAACCTCGCCGATGCGCTGGGTCTGCATCTGGGCGATGGCGGAACGGACAACTGGCATGACTGAATCCTCGAGAAATCTGCCTCGGCGAGGCTTGTAGGACGGACGGCGCCCGAGAGCAAGCACTCCCGGGCGCATCCTTGGCCTCTAAACCAGGCGGCTACCTGCCGCTGAAGTTGGGTGCGCGGCGTTCGACGAAATGGGCTACGCCTTCCTTGAAATCCTCCGATTCAAAGCTGGCCGGCATCTCGCTGTTGGCGAGGAGGACGGAATGCTCCAGGGAATTCAACATGGCTTGATAGATCTGCCGTTTCATCACCCGGATGGAGCGCGGGGAGGCCAGCGTCGCCAATTCGATGGCATAGGCCCGGACGTCGTCCATGAAGCTTTCCATGGGGAAGACCTTTTGCACCAGACCCATCTCCTTGGCTTCGGCGGCGGTGAATTTCCGCGCCGAAAGGGTCAGATCAAGGGCATTGGCGGGGCCGATCAGGGTGGGCAGCATCCAGGAGATGCCATGTTCGGCAATCAGGCCGCGGCGGGAAAAAGCGGTGGAAAACACGGCTGCGTCTGAGGCAAAGCGCACATCGCAATAGAGCGACATGATCAGGCCGAGGCCCGCCGCCGGGCCGTTGATGGCGGCGATGATCGGCTTGGGCACGGTGGGGAAATAGGTGTAGCGCAGGCTGTAGTCATTGGACAGGGCCAGGCCGCCGGGAATGGCGTTGTCGACGGCGCGGACGCTATCGGAGGTCGGGCCGCCGCTGGACGCACCTTGCTGGATGTTGTTGAGGTTGTTCATGTCGGCGCCCGAGCAAAAGCCGCGCCCCTGGCCGGTCAGAATGATCGCGCCCACGTTGTCATCGCCCGAGGCCTCGATCAAGGCGGCGCGAACCTCTTTCTCCATCACACCGGTCCAGGCATTCAATTTGTCGGGGCGGTTCATCGTGATGGTGGCGATTTTGTCGGAGACGTCGTAAAGAATTTCGCTGTAGGCCATGATGTAATCCTCTTTTGGCTCGAAACTTGTGGCTCGATCTGGGGTTAGTTTACGCCCTTGGCCGGAAAATGCGAATTGCGAAGTAGGACGGCTGTGCCGCGTAAGGGATAAGCATGCAGGCTATTGTTGAAGTTGTGTTGCCGGTGTTCGGCTTGATCGCCTGCGGTTATCTGTTGGCCCGCAGCCCGGTGCTGTCGGTGGAAGGGGCCAAGGGCCTGACCGGGTTCGTGTTTTACGTGGCCATACCGGCCCTGCTGTTCCGCACCGTGGCCCGGGGCATAACCGCCGGACAACTGGATTTCACCATCGTCTATGCCTATTTCGCCGGCGCGGCGGTGGTCTTTGCCGCCGCCATGGTGATCGGCTGGCTGGTCTTCAGGCGCAGTTTCGCCGAACAGGCGTTGATGGGCATGGCTTCGGTATTCGGCAACACCGTGATGTTGGGCCTGCCGCTGGTCTATATGGCCTTTGGCGATGCGGGGATCGTGCCGGTCAGCCTGATTGTCGCCTTTCATTCGACAATTCTGATTACCGCGACCACGCTGCTGTTGGAGCTGTCCCGTGGGCAGCGCCGGGGCTATGGCGCCATTGTCTGGACCGCGCTGAAGGCTCTGTTGCGCAATCCGGTGATCCTGGCCTTGCTGGCCGGCTTCGTCTGGGTCTCCACCGGACTGGCCCTGCCGACGGTGGCCGAGCGTTTCATCACCTTGTTGAGCGGAGCCGCCGCACCCTGCGCCCTGGCCGCGCTGGGGGCGTCGCTGGCAGTCTATCGCCTGGGCGGTGATTTGCGGGAAAGCGCCGCTGTCGTCGCGTTGAAGTTGCTTGCCCTGCCGGCGGTCGTCTGGCTGCTTTGCACCTGGGTATTCAGCCTCGATCCGCTGTGGATCGCCGTCGCCGTGATCATCGCGGCGCAACCGGTGGGGGCGAACGTCTTCATCCTGGCCCAGCAGTACGATACTTATACGGCGCGATCGGCCTCCGCTGTGCTAATATCGACAATCTTGTCAGTGCTGGTTTTGGCCGTGATGCTGGCCAAATTGGCGCCTGGGGCCGGATTCTGAAGCCGGATGGGGGACGGAGAGCCCGATGACGGAACTTGATGCCGTTCTGTTCGCCAACGAGGCGTTCTATCGCGCCTTCGCGGATCGGGACATGGCGGCTATGGCCGAGGTCTGGGCGGAACATGCGCCCTTGTCGTGCATCCATCCGGGCTGGGGGCTGTTGGAGGGCCGGGACGATGTCTTGCAAAGCTGGGAGGCGATCCTGGGTAATCCGGGATCTCCCGCCGTCGGCTGTCTGGCCGCGAAAGTCCATATGCAGGGCGATATGGCCTATGTGCTCTGTTACGAGGAGATCGAAGATAATTATCTGATCGCCACCAACATCTTCGTTCATGAAGGGCGGCGATGGCGTCTGGTGCATCACCAGGCGGGTCCCACGGCGGAAGAACCACCCATCGAAAGCGAAAGTGACGACGAAGACGGCCTGATCAATTGAGGTATTGATTTGTCGCCGCTTGGCCAGTGCCCCAAAAGAAAGTGGCGCTGATCACATACGCGATCAGCGCCGGAGAGTAGCCAGCCACCTGAGGGCACGGGTAACTGACTAATTAGAGAAAAGCAATGCAAAGTTCCAAGTCGCCGGGCAACGTGCCATTCGACTTTCACCCAGTACTTTGCAAGGCGCGTGCCAACTTTTTTAAAATATGAAAATTCGCTGTTTTCAGCCAATTATGAATTTGCCTTTTTTGGATATGTCCCATTGTGGGGCATGCTGGTGTCTCAAAATGAGGAATGGGACAGTCTGTCCTGCAGCGCGCCGTGCCGCGTTGGCCCGAATCCGGGCAAAGAAAAAGGCGCCGACCACCGAAGTGGCCTGCGCCTGAGTTCGATCAGTTGCTTGAGGGCACGAACAACTGACTAAGAAGAGAAAAGCAATGCAAAGTTCCAAGTCGCCGGGCGATGCGCCATTCGACTTTCATCCCTAACTTTGCAAGGCCCGTGCCAACTTTTGCAGGTATTTGTTTTTGGCAGTTTTCAGCCAGTTAAAATTTCGGCAGATGAGAGTCTGTCCCATATCAGGACAGTTCCGCGTATTGATCCGGGACTTTGTGTTGATTTT
>JASLLM010000008.1 GCA_030747035.1 Alphaproteobacteria bacterium
TCGAATCACAAACACCCATTCAATCAAAGATCAAAAAGCAAAACGTCGATTCAGAAGATCCCGGAAACGCTCTAGCGGCGACCACTGCCTTGGCGATGGTTGTCGCCGGCGCTTCCGGTGTCAATGCGAAAGAGTTTCGGTGGGGTTTCCAGACCGACACGGATAGTCTGGACCCACATGCTCATGCTGTTACCTTCACCATCGGCTTCCTGGGCAATGTCTACGAGGGCCTGGTGCGCCGCGATGGCGATTTGAAGACGGAACCGGCGTTGGCCGAATCCTGGACGGTTTCGGACGATGCCACGGTTTGGACCTTCAAATTGCGGAAGGGCGTGAAGTTCCATAACGGCAATGATTTCAATGCCGACGACGTGCTGTTCAGCTACAAGCGGATTTCCGATCCCGATGCACAGATGAAGACCAACGTGGCATCGGTCAAGGAAGTGAAAAAGGTCGATGATCATACGGTGCAATTCATCACCCATGCGCCAAACCCGATCCTGACCTCGCGCCTGAACAGCGTCTTCATCATGGATAAGGAATGGTCGGAAGAAACCGGTTCCACCAAGGTGACGGTGATGGATCAGGACAAGATCAGCCCGGCCGGCCAGAAGGCCATGGGTACGGGCGCTTTCATCATCACCGAACGTCAGGCCCAGGTTAAGACCACTTTGGTGCCGAACAAGAACTGGTGGGATAAGGCACGGCACAATCTGACCAAGGTCACGATGACGCCGGTCAAGCAGGATTCGACGCGTGTCGCGGCCCTGTTGTCCGGCGAATTGGACATGGCCTATCCGGTGCCGACCCAGGACATCAACCGGGTCAACGGCAACAACGGCACCTCCGTCCTGTTGGGGCCGGAATTGCGCACCATCTTCATGTTCATGGATCAGGGCAGCAAGACCCTGTTCGGTACGGACACCAAGAACCCGTTCCTGGATCAGCGGGTCCGTCAGGCGCTGTACCAATCCATCAATATTGAAGCCATCAAGAAGAAAATCATGCGGAATTTGGCAACGCCTTCGGCAATCATGATCTCGCCGAAGCTGTTCGATCGTTCCGGTGACTTCAACCGGTATTCCTATGATCCGGCGGCGGCCAAGAAGCTGCTGGCCGATGCCGGTTATGCCAATGGCCTGTCGGCCCGGTTTGACTGCCCCAATGACCGCTATGTCAATGACGAGCAGATTTGCCAGGCCGTGACCTCCATGGCCGCCAAGGTCGGCATCAAGCTAAACCTGACGGCAAAGCCAAAGGCGCAGTACTTCAAGCAGGTGCTGAACCCGAAGAACCGCGACTATCACGTGGGTCTGATTGGCTGGACGCCTGGTTCCTTCGACAGTCACAATGTGGTGACCAATCTGATCGCGTCCTACAGCGATGCGAAAAAGACCGGCCGCTACAATCTGTCGAACCATAGCGATGCGCGGATTGACGCGTTGAACCCGATGATCCAATCGGAAACCAACAAGTCAAAGCGTGACGCCATGATCGCCGAGGTCTTCAAGCTGGTGCATGACAATGTGTATTACATTCCGCTGCATCAGCAGGGTCTGGCCTGGGGCAAACGGGACAACATCTCATTGTGGCAACGGGCCGACAACCAGTTCCGTTTCTACTATGTGACCGTCAAGTAGTAACCGTTTGCATTTGACGAAACTGGGCGCCGCCACGGATTGTCATCGTGGCGGCGCACCGGTTTTCGCGGTATGAGATCTAAGCATTAACTAATGGACGGCGGAAGCGAACGATGATTGCATTCCTGGTCCGGCGGCTGTTGCAGGCCATCGCGGTCATGGCCGTGGTGGCGCTGTGTGCCTTTTTCATGTTTCAGTTTGTCGGTGATCCGGTCAACCAGATGGTGGCCGAGGATGCCACCGCCGAGGACCGTGAATATCTGCGCGAGCAACTGGGCCTGAACGACCCCATTCCGGTTCAATTCGCCAATTTCGCATTGAACGCGGCGCGGGGGAACTATGGCGTCTCCTATCAGCACAAACGCCCGGTCTCCGCGTTGATATTGGAGCGTATGCCGGCGACCCTGGAACTGGCGGTGACAGCGGCGATCATGGCTGCCCTGCTGGGGGTGCCGATGGGGGTTTATACGGGACTTAGGCGGCATGGCTTTATGTCCAAACTGGTCATGACCTTGTCGCTGATCGGCATTTCCCTGCCGACATTCCTGATAGGTATTCTGTTGATTTATCTGTTTGCCGTTATTTTGGGCTGGCTGCCGTCTTTCGGCCGGGGCGATGTGATCAAGATGGGGGCTTGGGAGTCCAATTTCCTGTCGGTATCGGGCCTGAAGTCGATCATCTTGCCGGCCAATACCCTGGCGCTGTTTCAAATGACTTTCATCATGCGGCTGATCCGGTCCGAGATGCTGGAGGTCCTGCGCACCGATTTTATCAAGTTCGCCCGCGCCCGGGGGCTGCCGAACCGGGCGATCAACTATGGCCATGCCCTGAAAAACACCCTGGTGCCGGTGATTACCATAATCGGACTGCAACTCGGCTCGTTGATCGCCTTCGCCATTATCACCGAGACCGTGTTTCAATGGCCCGGCATGGGCCAGTTGTTCCTGCAGGCGGTGCAGGTGGTCGATATTCCGATCATGTCCGCCTACCTGATCCTGATCGCATTCTTCTTCGTCGTCATCAATCTGATCGTCGATATGCTCTATTACGTCGTCGATCCGCGCCTGCGGGTTGACCAGCCGGCGGGGGGCGGTCATGGCTGAACAGGCAACCGCCGGCCCGGGGCCCAACGAACGCCCGGCCCCGCCGCAAACGACCTTGCAGCGGATCTGGGACAGCGACGTCTTTTACTCCTTCCGTTCGTCGAAAGTGACCATGGTCGCCGCGGCGGTCACGGCGGTGATTTTCTTCATGGCGATCTTCGCCCCCTGGGTCGCGCCCCATCAGCCCTTTGACGTAGCGACCGTCGATCTGATGGACGCGGAACTGCCACCTTCATGGGAAGCCGAAGGAGATCCGCGCTTTCTGATCGGCACCGACAATCTTGGCCGCGATCTGTGGTCGACCATTCTGTACGGCACGCGAATTTCCCTGACCGTCGGCTTCCTAAGCGTGATTTTCGGCCTTTTGGTGGGCGTCGGCCTGGGTTTGGTCTCGGGCTATGTGGGTGGCTATGTGGATGCCTTTATCATGCGCGTGGCGGAAATTCAGCTCTCCATTCCCGGTATTTTGATCGCGCTGCTGCTGGCCGGCATCCTGCGCGGCGTTCTCAGTGCCGAGGCCTACAACGATGCCGTGGTCTGGGTTCTTGTCCTCACCATCGGCACCTCCATCTGGCCGCAATTCGCGCGGACCGTGCGCGGTTCCACCCTGGTGGAGCGCAACAAGGAATACGTCCTCGCCGCCCGGGTCATCGGCCTGTCGCGCTTTTCCATCATGCTGCGCCACGTCCTGCCCAATGTGATGGGGCCGGTATTGGTGATCGCCACCATCAATCTGGCCATCGCCATCCTGTCGGAAGCAACCTTGTCATTCCTGGGCGTCGGCGTGCCGCCGACTGAGCCGTCCCTGGGAACCTTGATCAACGAGGGACAGAACTATCTGTTCTCCGGCCTGTGGTGGATCACCATATTCCCCGGCGCCGTGCTGGCCATCTTGGTGCTGGCGGTCAATTTGCTGGGCGATTGGCTGCGTGATGCCCTGAACCCGAAGCTGCGGTGAGGGTGGTCAGGATCATGCAAGGTGATAGCCAAGCCCTCCTGTCCGTGCGCAATCTGCGCATCGAATTCCCGACCCGGCGCGGTACCCTGGTGGCGGTGGACGATATTTCCTTCGATATTTCGCCGGGCGAGATCCTGGGCGTTGTGGGGGAATCCGGTGCCGGCAAGTCCCTGACCGGAGCTGCCATCATCGGCCTGCTGGAGCCGCCGGGCCGCATTGCCCAGGGCGAGATCATTCTGGAGGGCGAGCGCATTGATAACCTGCCCTATGAAGCGATCCGCCGCATCCGGGGGCGGCGCATCGGTGCCATTTTTCAGGATCCCCTGACCTCCCTGAACCCGCTCTATTCGGTTAGCCGGCAATTGACGGAAACCATTCAGACCCATTTGCCCATGAACGACAAACAAGCCCGGGATCGGGCGCTGGAGCTGTTGGACGAGGTGGGCATACCGGGCGCCGAGGAACGCATCGACCACTACCCGCATCAGTTTTCGGGCGGCATGCGCCAACGGGTGGTGATCGCGCTGGCGCTTTGTGCCGAGCCGCGCCTGATTATCGCGGACGAACCGACCACGGCACTGGACGTCTCCATCCAGGCGCAGATCATCTCGTTGCTGAAGCGTCTGTGCAAGGATCATGGTACCGCCGTCATGCTGGTGACCCACGACATGGGCGTGATTGCAGAGGCGGCGGACCGGGTCGCCGTGATGTATTCGGGCCGTATCGCCGAGATCGGGCCGGTGCAGGAAGTGGTCCGCGCGGCCAAGCATCCCTATACCCATGGCCTGATGGGTTCGATACCCCATATCGGCCATCACGTGGATCAACTGACCCAGATCGAGGGTTCCATGCCCCGCTTGCAGGAAATCCCGCCGGGCTGTCCCTTCAATCCTCGCTGTGAAGACGTGACGGATCGTTGCCGGGTGGAGCGGCCGAACCTGCAGCCCGCCGAGCACTCGGAAGTTGCCTGTCATCTGTTCGATGGACAGACGGCGGAGGTTCAGGTCAATGAATAGTACCGCGCATAACGATGCCGAGCCGTTGGTTTCAGTCGACGGTCTGGTGCGCCATTTTGATGTCTCCGCGCCTTTTCTAAACCGCTTGTTCGAGCGTTTGGACCGCTCTTACGTGAAGGCGGTGGATGGCATCGATTTTGAAATTGGCCGGGGCGAAACCTTTTCCCTGGTCGGCGAGTCCGGCTGCGGAAAGTCCACGGTGGCCCGTCTGATTGTTGGCCTGTATCAGCCCTCGGCGGGGTCGATCCGCTACGAAGGGGTGGAGATCGGGCCGGTGGAAGCGGCCGCCGACCGCAAGCGCATGCAGCCCCATATGCAGATGATCTTTCAGGATCCCTATGCCTCGCTCAATCCGCGCTGGCGGGTCGCCGATATCGTGGCGGAGCCGATCCGTGTCCGGGGCCTGTTACAGGGCAAGCCGGAAATTCTCAGCCGCGTCGGTGATTTGTTGAGCCAGGTGGGCCTCTCGCCCGCCGATGGCGACCGCTACCCCCATGAGTTTTCGGGCGGTCAGCGCCAACGCATCTCCATCGCCCGGGCCCTGGCTGGGGAACCGGAATTCCTGGTCTGTGACGAGCCGACTTCGGCCCTGGATGTTTCGGTGCAGGCGCAGATCCTGAACCTGATGAAGGAATTACAGGACCGCCTGGGCCTGACCTACCTGTTCATCAGCCATGATCTGGCGGTGGTCTATCACGTCTCCACCAAGGTCGGGGTGATGTATTTGGGCCGGCTGGTGGAATGGGCCGATACCAAGACCCTGTTCGAGAACCCGCGCCATCCCTATACGCGGATGCTGCTGGATGCCATCCCAGATCTGGAAATGTCGGGCCGCCAGCGTATCCCCGTGGCCGGCGAAGTGCCCAGCCCGATCAATCCACCATCCGGCTGCGCCTTCCATCCCCGCTGCCCGCACGCTGAGGAACGCTGCCGCACCGAAGCGCCCGAGGCCCGCGTCTATGACGGCGTCCATGTTTCCTGCCATGCGGTGGCCGACGGTCGTATCGGCTGAAGGGTATTGCTACACTCCAAATCGGATCTCTTGATTCGTGATCATGGGGGGAAAGCAATGAGCAATTTGTCGGGTTGGTGTTTTCGCTTGGCTGTTTTGTATGCCTTGTTCGGGATGGTCATGGGGGAAGCCATGGCCATGTCCGGCGATCACGGGCAGATGCCGGTGCATGCGCATATCAATGTTCTGGGCTGGGTCAGCCTGGCGCTGTTTGGCGTCTTCTATAAACTGTGGCCCGCGGCGGCGGTGGGGCGGTTGCCCCTGGCGCAGTTCGTGCTGTTCAACATCGGCATTATCGTGCAGGCCGTCTCCGTATCGATTATTTTAAGCGGCAACGAAGCCGCTGGGCCGTTCGCCGGCATTGGTTCCGCCTTCCTGATCATCTCCATGGCACTGTTCGCCTACCTAGTCTATCGCCACGCCACAGAGTAGGGACGGTGTCTAAATTTCGATGATGTCGAGATCTTCGCCGGTGACGATTTCGCCCGCATAGCCCGCTGAGTCAAATTCCGGCACAACGCCCGGCAGATGATGGGTCAGCACGACCTTGGCAACGCCGGCCTGGGCGGCGATGTCGATACAGTCCTGGGGGCTGGCATGGAATTCGTGCAGACGCTCGATGATTCTGCGGCGTTCAGGTGGCAACTCCGGCGAGGGCGCGGCGGCGCAGGCATCGATTACCAGGAGATCGACGCCTTGGCAGAAATCGATCAATTCATCGCATTTGGCCGTGTCGCCCGTGACCACCAGGCTTCGGCCCCGATAGGTATAGCGATAGGCCAGGGCGTGCATGGGCGGGTGGTAGACCGGCCCGGCCTCCACCAGGCAGCCGTCGATACTTTCCGACCAGCCGACCGGCACGTCGCGCACCGTGATTTCATCGAATCCGGCGCGGGGAAAGCGCAGGTCCATGGCCCATTCCGCCTGCTCGCGATAATAGCTCTCGACCAATTGCTGGTGCATGTCCCTGGTGCCGATGGGCCCGGTTACCGTCAGTTTCAGCCTGCCCGCATTCCAGCTACCCCAGACGAAGGCGGGATAGCCCAAGATATGATCCCAATGCATATGGGTCAGGGCGACGTTATGCACCTCTTGCAACGGCACCTCGGCCGCCAATAGCTGGCCGACCACGCCGTCGCCCGCATCAACCAGCATGTGGCCCCCATCGCCCCACTGCACCAAGGCGGCGGGATGGTGCCGCTCCAGGCTGGGCCGGGGCGAACCGGTGCCGAGCAAAATGATGCGGAAGGTTTCCGGGTTACGGTCTGTCTCTGCCATGACCTTGTCCGATGCAAGCTGGCGAAAACCATAGCATCGCGCGATAGGCTTGCTAAGCTTAGTGGGAAATATTGTTCTGCCTTGGGAGGGGCCGTTGCAGCATCTTTTCTCACCACTCATCATCCGCGGGCATCAATTGAAGAATCGGATCTTCTCCACCGGCCACATGACGGTGATGCTCGACAAGGACGGCTATCCCAGCGACCGTATGGCCGCCTATCACCAGGCCCGTGCCGCCGGCGGCGCTGGTTTGGTGATCGTGGAGGCGGCGCGGGTGCATGCGTCCGGCATCGGTAGCCGGCCCGCCATCGTTGCCTATGATGATGGCTGCATTGCCGGCTACAGCCGTATCGCCGATGCCTGCCACGCCCATGATTGCAAGGTTTTCGGCCAGCTGTCCCATCCGGGTCGGGAACTGAGCGAGGCATCGGACGGCACCTTCGCCGTCGCACATGCGCCATCGGCCATTCCGAATGAGCGTTTTCATGTCATGCCCCGGCAGATGCCCATCACCATGATCAACGAGATCGTGGCAGCCTATGGCGCCGCCGCCGGACGCATGCGGCGGGCCGGACTGGATGGTGTCGAGGTGCTTGCCAGTCATGGCTATTTGCTGTCGCAATTCCTCAATCCCGCCGCCAACCACAGGACCGATCAATACGGCGGCGACCGGGACGGCCGCCTGCGGATCGTCCGCGAAATACTGGCCGCGGTGCGTCTTGCCGTCGGCGATGACATGGTCGTTGGCATGCGCATCTCCGGTGACGAGATGGAGTATGATGGCCTCGAAGCCGATGAGGTGCTGGAGGTCGCCGCCGCGTTGGATCAGGAAGAATTACTCGACTACATCAATATTACCGCCGGCACATCCTCCAGCCTTGGCGGTTCGGTGCATATCGTGCCGCCTATGGCGGTTGAGCATGGTTATGTTGCGCCGATTGCCGCTGCGATCAAGGCACGCCTATCCATCCCGGTCTTCGTTGCCGGGCGCATCAATCAGCCGCAAATCGCCGAACAGGTTCTGGCTGGCGGCCAGGCAGACATGTGCGGCATGACCAGGGCGATGATCGCCGATCCGCGAATGCCCACGAAGGCACAAGAGGGGCGTTTTGATGACATTCGCGCCTGTGTCGCCTGCAACCAAGCCTGTATCGACCATATGCTGCGCGGTTTTCCGATCTCGTGCATTCAACATCCAGAAACTGGCCGCGAGCTCGAATTCAGCGACCGGGGCACCGTAGCGGTGCCGCGGCGGATCGTTGTTGCCGGTGGAGGGCCGGGCGGGATGAAGGCCGCCGCCGTTGCCGCCGAACGGGGCCACGATGTCACCTTGTACGAGGCATCATCCGCCCTGGGCGGCCAGGTAAAGCTGGCGCAGTTGCTGCCGGGCCGTGCCGAATTTGGCGGCATTATCGGCAACCTGCAACACGAAATGACATTGGCGGGCGTCAAGGTGGTGACCGGACGGAAAGTGGACCGTGATTTGATCAATGAGTTGGCGCCTGATGCGCTCATCGTCGCCACGGGCGCGACGCCGTTCTATCCGGAGATCGAGGGCAGGGAGGACGCCCATGTGCTGGACGGCTGGCAGGTCCTGCGGGGAGAGGCCAATGTTGGCGCGGATGTGGTCGTCACCGATTGGCGCGGCGACTGGATTGGTATGGGCCTGGCAGAGAAGTTGGTGCGCGAGGGCTGCCGTGTCCGCTTGGCCGTCAACGGTATCACTGCTGGTCAGATGATCCCACAATATGCCCGCGACAAATGGCTGGGCGATCTGCACCGCCTTGGCGTTGAGGTAATGCCGTACATGCGCCTGCGTGGCGCCGATGGCGATACGGTTTATTTGCAGCATACAACGTCCGGCGACGCGGTCCTTTGTGAAGGTGTTGATACTTTGGTTGCGGCACATGGCCATCAGGCGAATACCGGGCTGGAGGATGAACTGGCCGGCTGGGGTGGCGAGGTGCATCTGGTCGGCGACTGCCTGGCCCCCCGCACGGCGGAAGAAGCCGTCCTGGAAGGCCTGCGCGCGGGCGTTGCGGTATAGCTGGGAAATCCGCCGCTTCCCAGAACGGCGGGATGCTTGCTAAGCTTGTCCACGGTTAGCACTGGTCTTCGGGAAGGGGCCGCGCGGGCGGTCGATGCAATATGGCAACGAAACAGAAAACGGCGACTTCGAATGTGAAGCTATCGGCGGAGACGGCGGAGGCTATTTACACCACAATGCGCCGCATTCGCGCATTCGAGGAGCAAACCATCGACCTGTTTGCCAAGGGCGAGGTCAAGGGTACGGCGCATAGCTACATCGGCGAGGAAGCCGTGGCCGCTGCCGTTTCCGCCAATCTGCGCGATGATGATTACATGGCCTCGAACCACCGGGGCCATGGCCATTGCATCGCCAAGGGCGCTGATCTGAACCTGATGATGGCGGAGTTGATGGGGCGGGAGAACGGCTATTGCGGCGGTTTGGGCGGCTCCATGCATATCGCTGATTTGAGCACCGGCATTCTTGGCGCCAATGGCATCGTTGGCGCCACTATGCCGCTGGCGACCGGCGCCGCCCTGGCCGTTAAGCTGCGCGGCGGCGATCAGGTGGTGGTGGCCTTTTTTGGCGATGGCGCCTCGAACCAGGGCACCTTCCACGAATGCTCCAACCTGGCGAGCATCTGGAAGCTGCCGATCCTGTTCATTTGTGAGAACAATCAATATGCCCTGACAACGTCCTACCGGGACACCAACTCGGCGCCGCAGATCTCCGACCGGGCGGCGGGCTACGCCATGCCCGGCGTCACTATCGACGGCAATGACGCGGGCGAGGTTTACACCGTCGTGGGCGAGGCGGTGGAGCGGGCCAGGCGCGGCGAAGGGCCCAGCCTGATCGAATGCATGACCTACCGCTGGGGCCAGCATTCCATGCGCGCCAACCTGCGCGACCCTCGGCCCCAGGAGGAGTTCGACGCCTGGATCGCCCGCGATCCCATCAAATTGCTGGAAGAGCGGATGAAGGCGGAAAAGACCGTGCCGCGCAAACGGGTCGACGAGATCGACGAGCAGGTGGCCCAGGATCTGGAGACCGCCGTGGCTTTTGGCGCGGCGGGGGCGGAGCCCTCGGTGGAACAGATGTTGGACGCGGTCTATGCGCCGCATGCCGACTATGCTGAGCCGGGCGCCGGCGGTGGCCGGGAGATTACTTATGTGGAGGCCCTTAACGAAGCCATGGCCAGTGAAATGGCCCGGGACGACCGGGTCTTCGTGATGGGCGAGGATGTGGGGCAAACAGGTGGCATTTTCGGCGTCACCAAGGGCCTGTGGGAGCGTTTCGGCAACGACCGGGTCCGCGATACCCCGATCACCGAGGTCGGCTTCACCGGTGCCGGCGTCGGCGCCGCCATCGCCGGCATGCGCCCGGTGGTGGAGATCCAGATTTTCGATTTTGTCGCCCTGACCATGGACATGCTGGTCAATCAGGCCGCCAAGTTCCGTTACATGCTGGGCGGTAAACCCATCGTGCCCATGGTGGTGCGCGGCCCCCAGGGTGGCGGTATCCGCATGGCGGCGCAGCATTCACAAAGCCTGGAAGCCTGGTTCACCCATGTGCCGGGCCTGGTGGTGATGGCGCCTTCGACGCCTTATGACGCCAAGGGCATGCTGACGGCGGCGATCCGGGACGACAATCCGGTGATCTTCCTGGAGCACAAGATGCTCTACATGGAAAGCAACGGCGAGGTGCCGGAACAGGATTACGCCATTCCCATCGGCAAGGGCGACATCAAGCGCGCGGGCACCGATGTCACCGTGGTGGCTACCCTGACCATGGTCGGCCGCGCCCTGGCCGCCGCCAGGGTGCTGGAGCGGGAAGGGATTTCGGTCGAGGTGGTGGATCCCCGCACCCTGCGCCCGCTGGATGAAGATATGATCCTTGCCTCGGTGGCCAAGACCAACCGCCTGGTGATCGCGCACGAGGCCTGGAAGAACGGCGGCTTCGGCGCCGAGGTCGCGGCCCTTGTGGTCGAAAAGGGATTTGACGATTTGGATGCGCCGATTGTCCGGGTCGGCGGTTTGGATGTGCCCATGCCCTACAACGATGCCTTGGAGCGGGAGGCTATACCCTCCCAGGAGCGCCTGACCCAGGCCATCCGTCAACTGGCGCAAAATGGCATCTGAACCTACAGGGTCTGAAATGGCACCGGCCATCGATATGGTGCATCTGGGTTCCTATACCCAGGGCGACCGGGCGATGGAGCTGGAATTGCTGACCCTGTTCATGACCAGTGCGCAGGAATATATCGATACCATGGCGGCAAGCGAAGGCGAGGCTTGGTGGACCGCGGCCCACAGCCTGAAGGGGGTGGCCCTGGGTGTCGGCGCCGGCGAGATCGCGACCTTGGCCGAAGCGGGGGAGGCATACCGCGACAGCGAACCGTCGGTGCGCCATGATCATGTCGCGGCGATGCGGGCCGCGTTGCAACGCGTGCGCTGCTTTGTCGCGGATTTGACCTGATTTTGATCAATTCGCGTATTGGATTTGCAGGGCATGATATTTATCTAAATTAGTATAGCCGTTGGCATTCGGCTCGCGGCGAAATTGGAAGGGTTAGGAAAAATGGCCTTCAAGGATATCGTCGTGCACCAGGGCGAGGACGCCCACGCGGACAGGCGGATGATCGCCGGTTTGAGTTTAGCCAAACAGTTTGATGCACGTCTGACAGGCGTCTATGTGTTGAGCTATCCAACGGTGCCGGGCTTTGTGCAAACCGAATTGCCAAGCGAAATTATCGAGCAGCGCTACGCCGAAATCCGCCAGGCGGCGGAAGATATGCGCAAGCAATTCGATGCTAGCCTGACGCGCGAGGGCGTGCCGGGCGAGTTTCGCGTCATGGAAGGGGACGCCGCAGAGGCGGTGGCCTTGTGCGGCCGCTACAGCGATGTCTTGGTGGTCAGCCAGCCTGATCCTGATCATCCTTCGCCGACGGACGGTTTGGCCGAGGATCTGCTGCTTGCCGCAGGCCGTCCCGTTCTGGTGGTTCCCTACGCTGGCGATCAAAGCCACATGGGCAATCGGGTCATGGTGGCCTGGAGTGCGACCCGGGAATCGACCCGGGCGGTGCATGATGCCATGGGCATGTTGCAGCAGGCCGACGAAGTCGTGGTCTTTTCGGTCAATCCCGAAGACAAGGACCACATCGCCGGCGCCGACATCTGCACCCATCTTGCCCGCCACGGGGTCAACGCCACACCCCGCCATATTGTCGCGCCCGACATGCGGGTCGGCGACAGCATCCTGTCGGCCATTGCCGACAACGGGATCGATATGTTGGTGATGGGTGGCTATGGCCATTCCCGCTTGCGCGAACTGGCCTTTGGCGGCGCGACCCGGGCGATCATGCAGTCGATGACCTGCCCGGTCATGCTGTCGCATTAGCCCGGCGGCATTAAGCGATGACATAGCTCCGGCTTCGGGGTACATGAATGGGACGGGTGGTCTTTTCGACCGCCCGTCCTATTTCCTTTGCGGCGTCAAGGGCGGCGCCGAACCGAATGCAGGAGTGCGACATGGCGGTCATCAACCGAATTGCCGATTTTCACAACGACATGGTGGAATGGCGCCATGATATTCATGCCCACCCGGAAACCGCCTTTGAGGAGGTTCGGACAGCCGGCGTGGTCGAGGAAAAGCTGCGCTCGTTCGGCATGGAGGTCCATACCGGTCTGGCCAAGACCGGCGTTGTCGGTGTGCTGAAATGCGGCGACTCGGACCGCAAGATCGGTTTGCGGGCGGACATGGATGCCCTTGACCTGCAGGAACTTGCAGACATTACCCATAAATCGAAGCATGACGGCAAGATGCACGCCTGCGGCCATGACGGGCATACCACCATGCTGCTGGGGGCGGCCCGCTATCTGGCGGAAACCAAGAATTTCGACGGCACCATCTATTTTATTTTCCAGCCGGCGGAAGAGAACGAGGCCGGCGGCAGGCTGATGGTGGATGAGGGGCTGTTCGATCAATTCCCCTGCACCGACGTCTATGGCATGCATAACATGCCGGGAATCCCAGTCGGTCAGATTGCCCTGATGCCCGGACCGATGATGGCTTCGGCCGATTTTTTCGAAATCGTGGTCACCGGTGTGGGCGCCCACGGCGCCATGCCCCATCAGGGTGTCGATCCCATACTGGTCGGTTCGGAAATCGTTACCGCCTTGCAGCGGATTGTCTCGCGCACAGTTGATCCGTTGAAGCAGGCGGTCATTTCGGCGACCAAGTTCCAATCGGGCCACACCACCAATGTGATACCGGAAACGGCTCTGATCGCCGGTACCACGCGGGCCTTCTCGACCAAGGTGCAGGATATCATGGAGGCGGAGATCAAACGCGTTGCCGAGGGGATTGCGGCGGCCCATGGCGCCACGATTGAATACACCTACGATCGCCGCTATGCCCCGACCATCAATACGCCGGAGGAGACGGAGATCGCCCATCGTGCCGCCGCGACCGTGGTGGGGGAGGAAAATGTGCGCCGAGATCTCGATCCGACGATGGGGGCGGAAGATTTTTCCTGGATGCTACAGGCCCGGCCCGGTTGCTATATCTGGGTCGGCAACGGCGTTAGCGGTGAAATGGGTGGTTGCATGGTGCACAATCCAAACTATGATTTCAACGATGAAGTGCTGCCCATCGGTGCATCCTATTGGGTCAAGCTGGTGGAGCAAGAATTGGCAATCGCTTGAATAATTGTAGTATTGTATTAAGTTAAACTCCGTTAGCTTTTGATTGTGTTGAACAATCGCGATTGGACCAGGTAGGGGATTCCCATGGGGTTCAAGGTCAAGTTCTGGGGCGTTCGCGGCTTGATAGCGTGTCCGTCATCGAAGTACGTCATGTTTGGCGGCAATACATCATGTATTGAAGTCTCCTGCGGTGGCCAGAGAGTGGTCTTTGACTGCGGCACGGGCATACGAAATTTTGGTCATTGGATGATGAAAAAAGGCGTACGCCGCGCCGATATTCTGATGTCCCACAGCCATGGGGATCATATCAACGGATTCCCGTTTTTTTCGCCAGCCTTCCAGCCCGACTGCGAGTTTCGCATCATGGCCGGACATCTGTTCGAAATGGAAGAAAACCTGCACGACATCATGTCGGGCCAAATGAACCAGCCGACATTTCCGGTTCCGATCGAGGCCATGCAGTCCAAACTGGTATTCGAGGATTTCGTCGCCGGCGACAGCTTCACCCTGGGGACGGGGATCAAGGTCACCACCACTTTGCTGAATCATCCCGATAATGCCACGGGCTATCGTATCGATTATGGCGGCAAGAGCTTTTGCTATGTCACGGATACCGAACATATTCCCGGCAAGCCGGACGAAAATATTCTGCATCTGATCGATGGCGCCGACGCGGTGGTTTACGACTGCACCTATACGGACCGGGAGTTTCCCAGCAAGGTTGGTTGGGGTCATTCGACCTGGCAGGAAGGGGTGCGCCTATGTAAATTGGCCAACGCCAAGCGCCTGGTGATTTTCCATCACGATCCCGATCATGAAGACCCCTTCATGGAGTTGCTGGAAGCCGAGGCCCGTCTGGCCTGGGACGGCGCCCTGATGGGCCGCGAGAACATGCGCTTGACCCTGGCCTAGAACGGTTCGGCGGCCCAAATGGTCGGCGGCGTTACTTCACCGTGATTAGGCCTTTCATACCCATGGCGGTGTGGGTCTTGCCGCTTTGATCCTCGATATCGCATAGAATGTCGTAGCTGCCGGCGAGCACGGGCACGAAGGTCCATTCGACGGTACCGCCCGGCATGACCTCGATCTCCGCCGGGGTGCCGACGATTTTTGCCAGCGGTCGGGCGGTCGCGCCAATGTCGTCCAGCACCTTCACGTCCGACGACCGGGCGGCGGAAACCAGGCCGGGCGCATCAAACTCATGAATTTCCAGGCTCGGGTTTTCAATGACCAGGGTATATGGCCTGCCGACGGCAAGACTTATAAGGCTCGGGTGAAACAGCCTCTTTCTGTCACCCTCGCGTCCCAGTGATAGGATTATCCTTTGTGGTTTTGTTTTGCCGCCGACTTCGGCTGCCACGGCGGCTGAGATTTTGAACTGCGGCGCCATCATCAGGGCCAGCGCCAGGGAAAGAAACGCAACGCAAACTCCACGCATTTCGCAACTCCGTACAGGTAATTAATAATGAGAATGAATATCAATTAACCTGAGCCGCGTCAATTGTGAAATCTGGCCTCATGACCGATTGGCGCTCAATTCCCCCGAAAATCTGCCCGAAACGCGGCGACGGCCTGCTCTAGCCGATCAAGGTATTCCCGGCCGTAGTCGGCATAGTCAAAGTCCAGATTGGCGAACATTTCACCGACGCCGCCCCATAACGCGGTCCAGATCAGAGCCGTGCATTTCCAGGCGGAGAAGCGGCGGCGGCTGGCCTGATCCGGTTCCGCATCGTTCAGGCGCAGGTAGCGGCGCAGCATTTCGTCCTCCACCTCGCGGTCAAGCTGCAGATGCGCCGCCATACAGGCCAGATCATACAGGCCGTCGTTCCAGCCGCCGTATTCCCAATCGATCAGCCAGAAACGCCGGCCATCGGCAAGGATGTTCCCCGCCACCAGATCGTTATGACAGAAGACCGGCTGGATCGGTCCGATCGCGGTTTCCAATTCGTCGTTTAGGGCCATCAACCGCGTCAGCGCCGAGGCCATCGCGCCGCCGTGCTGCATGATGATCCGGGCATAGCGCCGGTTCAAATGGAAGACCCAGAACATCGGTCCGGGCACTTCCAGATGTCCGGGCAGGTCCAGGTGACACTGCCCCAGCAGGCCGATCAGGCGGTCCATGGCGGCCTCCTGCGCCAAATCGGCGGCATCGACCCTGGCGCCATCGGCGATGTATTCGAACACCATGGCGCCCGGCTCGTGATGCAGCAGGGCTGGCGATAGGCCGGCCTCGAACGCCGCCTGGGTCACGGCGATTTCGTTATAGCGAAAAACCGCATGCTCCGGCCGGTCGTCGCCGATGCGTACGACATATTTCTGGCCGTCATCGTCGACCAGAAAATTATGGTTCGAGATGCCGCCCGATATGTCCTGCACGCTGACCGGGCCCTGCCAGAAGTCCATTTCCAACACCTGGCGCCGGGCTTGTTGCGACATATCAAAGCATCTCCCTCAATCCGGCCACCATGCTAGAGGCTTTCGCGCCACCTTGCTATGATCGCCGTCGTAACTATTGCAATTCAAGGACGGAGTGGCCATGCCGCTAAGTGGAATTCGGGTGATCGATTTTGGGCGGGTCATCGCCGGGCCCCTGGGACCGATGTTGCTGGGCGACCTAGGCGCCGACGTGATCAAGGTGGAGACGGGACAGGGTGACATGCTGCGTCAGCAGGCACCGTCCTTCAGCCCCGGCATGGGCGGCTACTTTACCACCGCCAACCGCAACAAACGCAGCCTGCACGTGGATTTACGCCACCCCGGCGGCGACAAGTTGCTGCGCGCCCTAATGGCCTCGGCGGATGTGGTAGTGGAAAATTTTCGTCCCGGTATATTCGATACCATGGGCTTTACAGACGAAGTGTTGGAACGGGATTTCCCACATTTGGTGGTGGCGCGGCTGTCGGCCTTTGGCGACGTGGGCCCCATGGGCGCCCGCTCGGGCGTGGATCAACTGGTCCAGGGTTATTCCGGTCTGATGTCTATTACGGGCAGTGAGGAAACCGGGCCCATCCGCTCCGGCGTCGCGATCTCGGACGTGCTGGGCGGGCTGTGCAACACCATCGGCATTCTGGGTGCCCTGATGGAAAAGCGGCAAAGCGGCCGAGGGCAGGTGGTGCGCACCTCGTTGCTGGAGGCGACCATGTCCATGCTGACGGTGCAGGCGGGCAAGTATTTCGCCTCCGGTCAGGACCCGGTACCGGAAGGCAACCACCATCCGGCCATCGCCCCCTATGGTTTGTTCGCCACCTCCGATGGACAGATACAGATTCTGGTGGCCCGCAACGAGGATTTTCGCCGCTTTGCAGATTTCTGTGGCCGGCCGGAATGGAAGGACGATGAGCGTTTCGCCACCGGCGGGGCCCGTTCCATCAACAAGGACGCCATGCGGGCGGTAGTGGCCGAGGCCATGGTGGAAAAATCCACCGAAGACTGGCTGAGCTTTCTGGTCGAGAACGATATTCCCCACGGCCCGGTGCTGTCGATCCACGAGGCCTTTGACAGCGCCCAGGCACGGGCCCTGGGCATGACCGTTGAGATGACCGCCAGTGATGGCACGGAAATGAAGGTGCCGCGGTTTCCCTGGCGTTTCAACCGGACGCCGGCACAGGTGCGTCGCCCGCCGCCAAGCGTGGGCGAACATACGGAAGAAATTTTGGCCGAAGTGGGCTTGGCGAATGATGCCGAGGTGCGGGCGGCATTGCTGCAGTTGGGGTGATCAAGATGGCACAGATTACGATAGAAAACGACGGTGCGGTGGCGGTGGTGCGTTTCACCAATCCACCCGATGGCTTTATGAACAATGCAACCGTGCCCGAGATCACGGCCATGCTGGACCAGGTAGAGGCCGACGACGACGTGCGCGCTGTGGTGCTGACCGGGGGGCTGCCTGATGTCTTCATTCGGCATTTTTCGGTCGTTGAGTTGGAGGAACGGGCGCGCAGCCAGCGGGCCGAGGGCATCGGTGGCTTCGATCTGACCCATCCGATCCCCGAGCGTGACCTGCACCGGGATTTCCGCCGCATTGAGGACAGCCCCAAGCCATTCGTCGCGGCCATTAACGGCACCGCCATGGGCGGCGGCTTCGAGTTGGCCCTGCGCTGCGATTTCCGCATCGCCCAGGACGGCCCCTATTCCATCGGCCTGCCGGAAATCAATATCGGCATCCTGCCGGGCGCCGGCGGCACCCAGCGGCTCAGCCGCATCATCGGCCAGGCCAAGACGCTGGAACTAACCCTGCTGGGCAAGACCCTCTCGCCCAGGGAGGCGGCGGAATACGGCCTGGTTACCGAATGCGTCGAAGGTTCGGCCCTGGACCGGGCGATGGAAATCGCCCGCGAGTTGACGACCAAATCACCCCACGCCGTGGCCTATATCAAGCATCTGGTGCGGCGGTCGGAACTGGTGGCGCCCATGGACGGCCTGGCCGCCGAACGCACCCTGTTCGCCGACCTGCTGGTGCGGGACGAGGCGGTGGAGCTAATGACGGAGATGAACCAGGGCAAGCGCGACATCCGGGACCGCTAGAAGCTGCAAATTTGGCCGTTATGACAAACAAATAGTTAACCAAGCATGTTCCCGAATTCTTAATTTCCCAGGCGTACTTCAAGGCAACGGAAATGTTTCTGGCATGAACCGACCGTTGCCAAGTTTTGCTGGCCGATGCGGTTTTTTCAGAGACACGGACCTGCGATCGCTGGAGGGCGGGTTCGAGGGCAACTCGGATCAGGAGCCGTTATGAAGCAGCATTTGATGACGCGATTTTTTGCGTCTTTGGTGGGCCTGTTGCTGTTAATTGGGGCCGCCATGTCTACGGACGCCGCGGGCGCCATACTGGACCATGCGGTATCGGAGCTGGGTGAAAGCAGCACACCAACCCGCCTGGCGTCGATAAACCCGGATAACATGCGGATTGGCGGCGTCGATCGGACCCGGGCCAGCGTTGAAGGTGCCTTGGGCGGCCTGCGGCGGGATCTGCAGCGGCATCTGCCGGTATTCCAGAACGAAGAAGTCACCACGGGCAGCAGGGCCAGGGCGGTGCTGCGTTCCCGCGACGGCAGCGTGTTGGCTATTGGCGCTGATGCGGAGGTCGTGCTGGACGAATTCGTCTACGGCAATTCCGGTGGGGTCATTACCCTGTTGAAGGGGGCGATGCGCTTTACCTCCGGCAAAATGGGGCGCCCGGGCCTGAAGATAAGGATGCCGAACGCGACCATCGGTATCCGCGGCACGGATTTCTGGGCCGGCGAAATGGACGGTGGTTTTGCCGTGCTGTTGATGCATGGCATCGTCGATGTCAGCAATGAAGCCGGCCGTGTCACTCTGTCCAGACCATCCGAGGGTACGCTGATCAGTGCCGCCGGCAGGGCGCCCAGCACACCTGAGATCTGGAATGGCGGCCGGCAGGAAAAGGCCCTTGCCGCTGTTTCCTTCACCAAGGGCCCGCTTTGCACCATGCTGCAAAAAGTCGCCAGGGATATGTTCCGCTCCTGCATCTAGGCCTTCGCCTTTCCGGCCGGGCTTGAGCCGGCGGCGCCAAGCGGGCACAATGCCCCCCAGAGCATGCGGGGGAGACGTTAATGGGCTATCAAACATTGGATGTGGAGCCGCTGTCCGGTGCCATGGGTGCGGTTATTCACGGCGTCGATCTGGCTGCCGATTTGAGCAATCAGGCCTTTGACGAGATTCATCAGGCTTTCCTGGAATACAAGGCGGTCTTTTTCCATGGCCAGGACCTTGATCCCCACCAGCAAATCGCCTTTGGCCGGCGTTTTGGGCCCATGGCGGTCTATCCCTTCATAGAAGGCCTGCCGGAAGCGCCGGAAACCTTTGAAATTCTCAAGACGGAACATGACGTAAAGAATTTCGGCGGCGGCTGGCATTCGGATATGTCGTTCGCCCCCAAGCCGCCCCTGGGCACCATGCTGTATGCCCTGGAGATGCCGGATGCGGGCGGCGATACCATGTTCGCCAACACGGCCCTGGCCTACGATGCCCTGTCCGACGGCATGAAGGATTTGCTGGATGGCTTGATCGGCATCTACAGCGCGGCCCTGAAACGCAGCGGCGGGCGCGCCGCCACTTTCAAGAGCGCCACCGCCATGACGCCGAAGAATATGGACCGGGTGGAGATGGGGGCCGAACATCCCATCGTCCGTACCCACCCGGAGACCGGGCGCAAGGCGCTGTTTATGGGCAAGGGGCATACGGTGCGTTTCAAGGACATGACCGAGGCTGAAAGCCTGCCCTTGATCAACTATCTGGCCGACCATTGCGTACGGCCCGAGTTCACCTGCCGCTTCGCCTGGGGGGTTGGCTCACTGGCCCTGTGGGATAACCGTTGTACCCTGCATTTCGCCGTCGATGACTATCCCGGCCAGCGCCGGCGTATGCGCCGCCTGACCATCGAGGGCGATACGCCTGTTTAAGTCTTGCAAGGAAAACCCAAGATCATGAATGAACGAATTCTGATAATCGGCGCCGGTGCGGTCGGCGCCTATGTGGGCGGCTATTTCGCCCGCGCCGGCCATGAGGTCATTTTGGCCGATCCCTGGCCGGCACATGTGGAACATATGCAGGCGCACGGCCTTCGTCTTGAGGGCATGACGGAACCGGAATGCTTCTCCACCCCGGTGCGGGCCATGCATCTCACCGATCTGCAAAGCCTGTCGAAGGAGAAGCCGGCGGACATCGCCTTTGTCTGTGTCAAATCCTATGACACGCCCTGGGCCGCGGCGCTGGCGAAAAATTATCTGGCAGCCGACGGCTTCATTGTTTCCCTGCAAAACGGCATCAACGAGGATGCCATTGCCTCCGTCGTGGGCTGGAACAAGACCATCGGCTGTATCGCGTCCAAGATCGTGGTGGAACTGGTGGAGCCGGGCTTCGTCCGCCGCTCCGTCTCCAAGGGCGGGGAAAGCTATACGGTGTTCCGCGTCGGCGAACCCCACGGTCGGCCTACCAGACGGGTCGAGCGTATCCACGACATGCTGGCCGATATTGACAGCGTCAAGGTGACGACGAACCTGTGGGGCGAACGCTGGTCCAAACTGGTGCAGAACGCCATGGGCAATGGCCTATCGGCGGCGTCGGGCATGTCCAACAAGCAGTTCACCCAGAATGAAACCACCCGGCGCCTGTCAATCCGCCTGGCGGGAGAGGCCGTGCGGGTGGGTCAGATGCAGGGCCTGGCGCTGGAAAAGATCGGCGGCATTGATCCCGAATTGTGGGTCGCGGCGGCTGAGGAGTTGACCTCCGGAGCCAATGATACCCCGGTCCTGGACGAGATGGAGGCCAAGATGCTGGCGCAGTCGGAGCGCATGAGCGATACCGCCCGCCCCTCCATGGGACAGGACATGATCAAGGGCCGGCGTACGGAGATTGAGTTCCTGAACGGCCTAGTGGTGCAGCGGGCAAACGAACTAGGCCTGGAAGCGCCCGCCAACGCCGGCCTGATCGCCGCCGTACAGTTGGTGGAGCGGGGCGACGCGCCGGCCGGGTTGGAGCGGGTCCAGGATATTTAGTGGTTTAGCCCAGCATGGCTCAGCCATAATGCTCGTGCAGGCGCCGCATGCCTTTCAGCCAGCGGTCATAGTCGCCGGTCTTGCGCCGCATATACTCCAGGACCTGCGGATGCGGCAGGCAGAGGAAGCTCTCCTCGGCCAGGGTCTGGATCACCACTTCGGCCAATTCCTCGGCCTCCATCATGCCGTCAACGCCGGCGACGCCGCCATTCTCCAGGCCGGCGGTCATGGCCGTGCGCACGGCCTGGGGGCAAAGCACCGAGACCTTGATGCCCCGGTTGCCGTAGGTGATGGACAGCCATTCGGCGAAGCCGACGGCGGCGTGCTTGGTCACCGAATAGGTCGATGATCCAACCTGGCTAAGCAGGCCGGCGGCGGAGGCTGTATTGAGCAGATAGCCGCCGCCCCGTTCGATCATGCCCGGCACCACGGCGCGGGCGGCATAGACGTGCGACATCAGATTGACGTCCCAGACCCGCTGCCATTCCTCGTTGCTGTTCTCCAGATCGCCATGCACCGCGATGCCGGCGTTGGAGCAGAAAAGATCGATGGGTCCGACCTGGCTTTCCGTGGTTTTGACCAGATTGATGACATCCTCTTCGACGCCAACGTTTGTTGGCACGGCCAAACCGCCGATTTCATCGGCGACGGCGGCAATACCCTCTTCGTTCAGATCGGCAACCACCACCTTGGCCGCGCCCTCGGCGTTGAAGCGGCGGGCCAGGGCCCGGCCGATCCCGCTGGCGCCACCCGTCACGACAGCGATCTTGTCCTTTACCTGCATCACGATACTCCTGTGTTTGTCTGAAACCAGGATAGCGGCATCAGGTCGGGATGGCTAAACTAATGCTCTGCCGCGAAAGGAAAAAATTGATGCCGGACAACGAAGTCGAGACACATTACAGCCGGGGCGATCTGTATCAGGCCATCACCGGCGCACTGGAGGCGGCGGGCAAAAATTTGGCCAATTTGCAGCCGGAGGATCTGGACCCGGTGGAACATTTTCACGGCCGGGGGGTGGCGGCGACAGCCGAACTGGCGGCCAGTCTGGAACCGTTGCCGGAACATGAAATACTCGATATCGGTAGCGGCATTGGCGGCCCGGCGCGCTATGTCGCCCGCACTTTCGGCTGCCGGATGACCGGCATCGATCTCACGCAGGAGTTTTGCCAGGTGGCGCGGCGGTTGAACCAAGCTGTCGGACTGGCGGACCAGATCCGAATTGAACAGGCCTCCGCCACCGCGCTGCCGTTCAACGACGGCAGTTTTGACGCGGCCTATTCGCAAAATGTCTCCATGAACATAGCCGACAAGGCGGCGTTCCTTGGCGAGGCCCATCGCGTATTGCGTCCGGGCGGCGCCTTTGCCCTTTCGGAACTGGCTTTGGGGGACGGCGGCGAAGTGCTTTATCCCGTGCCCTGGTCCTCCGATGGTGTGCATTCCTATCTTCTGACCGAGCAGCAGACACTGGAAGCCTTGGGGCAAGTGGGTTTTTCCGTCGTTTCGGTTCAGGACAACGGTCCAGCGCTGCGGCAGTTCTATCAGGCGCAGCGGGAGGTGGTGCGCCGTGACGGCCCACCGAAACTGGGAAATTTCATCCTGATGGGAGAGAACGCAAAGGAAAAGGCCCGCAACGCGGCGCGCAATCTGGAAGAGGGGCGGGTCCGCGCCATTGAAATTCTTTGCCGCCGTGATTGAGCCCTGCCTCTTGCCGCGTCGGGCGCCGTTTCCAGTTTGAAAAGATTTTCTTAAGACCTGCCAGGCATTCTTAGGTTGAATGACAAGGCCGAATTTGGCCGCGCCTGAGGAGGGAATAGTGGACGGAAGGAGCGAACGTGCCGCATGGCGCGAGGGTTCGCCGCAGGGCGAGACCATGGTGCTGGAGGCGATCGCCACCGGACAACCTTTACATGATATTCTGACATTGTTGCTGCAGGCGACGGAGCAGCAATGTTCCGGCATGATCGGCAGTATCCTGATGCTGGAGGATGGCATGCTGCATGCCAGAACCCCCAACCGCCTGCCGGATTTCTACAACGAAGCAATTGACGGGCTGGCGATCGGCGAGGGCGTTGGTTCATGCGGTACCGCCGCCTTTCGGGGCAAGCTGGTGGTGGTGGATTGCATTTCCACCCATCCATTCTGGAAACCTTTTCTCGGCTTGGCGAAAAGGGCTGGAGTGGAAGCCTGTTGGTCCCTGCCGGTGAAGGACGGCGACGGCGATGTCCTTGGAACATTTGCCCTGTATTACCGCGACGCCCGCGCTCCGACGGAAGACGAACTGGTAGTGGCCGGGCGTGCGGCCCATCTGGCCGCGATCGCCATGACCAAACACCGAACCGAGGCCGACCTGATCAATTCGAAAGAGGCGGCCGAGGCCGCCAATCAGGCCAAATCGGTTTTCCTGGCGCAGATGAGCCACGAACTGCGTACACCCTTGAATGCCATTATTGGATTTTCCGACATGATGCAGCAGCAGGTACTGGGAGCATTGCCGGAACGCTACCGGGAATATGCCGCCTACGTGGGTGACAGCGGCAAGCATCTATTGCACATCATCAACGATGTATTGGACCTGGCCAAGGTGGAGGCCGGAGAAATACGGCTGCACGAGGCGCCGGTCGACCTGGCGCTTTTGATCAATGAAACGGCGGCCCTGGTGCGGCCGCCCGGCCAGGACAGCAAGGTTCATTTGGCGACCCGTGTCGACCGCGATTTGCCTAAATTGATGGGTGATGAACTGCGCATCAAGCAGATCCTGTTGAATTTGCTGTCCAACGCCATGAAATTCACCGACGACGGCCTGGTCGTCGCGCGGGCCGAGCTGGTGGAGGGGGCAATTTGCCTGACGGTCGAGGACAGCGGCAAGGGTATGAATGAGGCCGATATTGAAGTCGCCCTGCTGCCCTTTGGTCAGGTCGAGAACGAGATGCTGACCAGCCCCTCGGAAGGCACCGGCCTGGGGCTGCCGTTGACCCGCTCAATGGCCGAGTTGCACCAGGCGACCATGTTGATCGACAGCGACAAGGGCAAGGGGACGCGGGTCCGCATCATATTTCCGCGCGAGCGAACCCTACCAATCGCCACGGCGTCGGCGCTGGCCAGTTAATGGACGGCCCGGCCGTCTACCGGCCCGGACCGGCGCGACATCATGCGGTTGTGATGATCCGCTCGTAGGCTGGCAGGGTCAGGAAATCCTGGAATTCATCTTCCGTCACCATCTGCAGGAATAGCTCTCCGGCCTCGGCGTATTTGCCGTTGTCATAGACCTCCGAGCCAACTTCCTCGCGGATATTCTCCAATTCCTCCGCCATCAGCTCGCTCACCGTTTCCGCCGTGATCGCCGGACCATCGGTGAAGTTGGCTTCATGCTTTAGCCATTGCCAGACCTGGGCGCGGGAAATTTCCGCCGTGGCGGCGTCTTCCATCAGGTTGTAAAGCGGTACGCAGCCATTGCCCCGCAGCCAGGCTTCCACATACTGGGTGCCAACGGAAAGGTTCGTGCGCAGGCCTTCTTCCGTAATCGTACCGGTGTGCACCTTTAGCAAATCCGACTGGCCGACATTGACGTCCTGGCGTTGCCGGCTCAATTGATTGTCTCCCGTCATGCCGGCGTCGAACACGCCCTTGGCGATCGGCACCAGTCCCGGATGGGCCACCCAGGTGCCGTCATGACCGTTGCCGACCTCGCGCTCCTTGTCCGCATGTACCTTGGCAAGGGCCGCGTCGTTGGCTTCCTCGTCATTCTTGATAGGGATCTGCGCCGCCATGCCGCCCATGGCAAAGGCGCCGCGGCGGTGACAGGTCTTGATCAATTGCAAACTGTAGGATTGCAGGAAATGACAGGTCATGCCCACCTGGGCCCGGTCGGGCAGCAGAAATTCGGGGCGGTTCCGGAATTTCTTGATGTAGCTGAAGATATAATCCCAGCGGCCGCAGTTCAGACCGACGATATGGTCGCGCAATTCGTACAAAATCTCGTCCATCTCGAACGCCGCCATGATGGTCTCGATCAGAATGGTGGTTTTGCAGGTCGCGTTCGGAACGCCCAATTGCTCCTGAGCCCAGACAAAGACATCATTCCACAGGCGCGCTTCCTGGTGATGCTCCATCTTCGGCAGATAAAAATACGGCCCCGTGCCGTTGGCCAGCAGCTGCTTCACATTGTGAAAGAAATACAGGCCGAAATCGAACAGACCGCCGGACATGCGCTGGCCATCCACGGTCATGTGCGCCTCTTCCAGGTGCCAGCCGCGGGGCCGGACCAGCAGGGTGGCGATGGTGTCGTTCAGGGCATAATGCTTGTTGTTGCCGGGATCGGTGAAATCGATCTTCTTGGCGATGGCGTCGCGCAGGTTGATCTGGCCCTCGACCATGTTGGACCAGGTCGGTGCCGTGGCATCCTCGAAATCCGCCATGAAGACATTGGCGCCGCAGTTCAGGGCGTTGATGATCATTTTTCGATCCACCGGGCCGGTAATCTCGACGCGCCGGTTCATCAGGTCATGGGGGATCGAGGTGATGGTCCAGTCGCCATCGCGAACCGATTTGGTTTCGGGCAGAAAGTCAGGCAGCCAGCCATCATCGATCTTGGCCTGAACCTCAATGCGATAGGCCAGCAGATCCCGCCGCCGCTGGCCGAATTTCCGTTCCATCGCCGCCAGGAACGCAAGCGCATCCTCTGTCAGGATGCTGTCGTAACCTTCGGCGATGGGCCCCAGAATGGCCACGCCCTCGGGCGTGGAAATAGCGGCTGCGTCGTTCATTTCGCTCAATCCTCGAATTTGTTTGTGTTTCCAGCCATGGCATGCCGGGGCGCTGCGGATATGTGCCAAGACAGGCCCCAATTTGCAAGTTATTCTTGTTCATTCGAAGGCCACGACGGCGAATATCGAACAGGTGAAAGTTATTGCGTCATGAGCAGCAAATTTGGCCGCCTGGCCGAATATCCGCGCGTGCCGTTGTCGGTGGTACCGACGGTGATCGAGCCCGCGCCGAAGCTATCGGCGGAGTTGGGTCTAAATCTGTCCATTAAGCGGGACGATCTTACCGGCCTGGCATTTGGCGGCAACAAGACCCGGCAATTAGAGTTTTATTTCGGTGCGGCCCAGGCGGAGGGTGCGGACACCATCGTTATCACCGGCGCGGTGCAGTCGAATTACGTGCGTGTCGCCGCCGCCGCTGCCGCCCGGCTGGGTATGGATATCCATGTTCAGTCGGAGGAGCGGGTACCGGATGTGGATGCGACCTACTGCCAATCCGGCAATGTCCTGCTTGGCGATCTGCTGGGTGTCCATCGTCACGCCTACCCCGTGGGCGAGGACGAGGCCGGCGCGGACAAGGCGGTGCAGGCCATTGCCGATAATTTGCGGGACAATGGCAGGCGGCCATATGTGATTCCTTTGGCGCCTGGCCATCAACCCACTGGCGCCCTGGGTTACGTCATTACGGCCGGTGAAATCGTGGCGCAGCTACAGTCCAGCGGTGCCAGCATCGACACCATTGTATTGGGATCGGGCAGTGGTTTTACCCACGCCGGATTGCTGTTTGGCCTGCGTGCCCTGGAACAGGAGACGGTGGTGCACGGCATCTGCGTGCGCCGAAACGCCGAGGCGCAGGCGGCACGGATTGCCCGGTAATGCCGTGATTTGGCTGCCATGCTGGGTTTGGAGGAAGCTGTAACGGATCGGGATATCAGATTGTTCGACGGCGTGCTGGCGCCGGGCTATGGCCAATTGAACCCCGCCACCGCCGACGCCATCGTGCTGGCGGCGCGCTGCGAGGGACTTTTCCTCGATCCCGTCTATACTGGCAAGGCCATGGCCGGTCTGATGGCCCTGGCCGCCAACAGGACGCTGTCCGCGGATAGCAATGTGCTGTTTCTGCATACAGGGGGAACGCCTGCCATATTCGCCTATGGTCCGCAATTGCAGCATTGGGTGGAACCATGAGGATCGAAACTTGAGAATCGCGGTCATCGGTGGCGGGCACGGCTGTCATGCGGCGGCGGCCGACCTTTCGGAACAGGGCCACGAGGTTCGCTTCTGGCGCCGTGACGGCGCTGCGTTGAGGGCCATTCGAGAGGCCGGTGCAATTCGCCTGATCAATGCCGCCGGTGAACGGGCCGTGCCGGTGCACTGCGTCACCACGGATCTGGCCGAGGCCCTGGACGGTGCCGAATTGGTACTGTCACCCTTGCCTGCCACGGCGCAGGATGGCCTGGCGGGCGATTTGGCGCCGCATCTGTGCGACGGCCAGGTTGTCTTCATCCCGCCGGGGACCCTTGGCGCGGTGACCATGAGCCGGATTATCCGCCAGGCCGGCAACCGGGCAGAACTGGCCTTTGTCGAGGCCGGTACGCTGCCCTATCTGGCGCGGCTGCGTAGCGCCGATTGCGTCGCCATTTCGGCCCGCACCACCCGGCTGCCCAGCGGCGTCTACCCGGCACGGCTGTCCGAGCCGGCCCTGGCCGCGGCATCGGCGGCCTATCCCGCGATCGAGCCGGTGGGGGATGTTCTGGATGCCGCCTTGATGAATGCCGGGCCGATCATCCATCCGCCTCTTATCATCATGAATGCCGGGCCCATGCAGCACTTCGATGCCTGGGACATCCACAACGAAGGCACCCAGCCGGCCATCCGCGCCGTGACCGATGCCCTGGATGAGGAACGCGTGGCGATCCGCGTGGCGCTGGGCTATGGCGGGCCCCATTTCCCGCTCAAGGATCATTACGATGACAGCCGGCCCGAATGGATGTACGGCAATGCGGCCCACGAAAGGCTGACGGACTCCGGCGATTGGCGGGAGCATATCGACCTGATTTCGCACCGTTACATGCGCGAAGACGTGGCTCTGGGCCTGGCCCTGCTGGTGTCCATCGCCGACTGGGCCGGGGTGCCTTGTCCGGTGGCCAAGGGATTGTTGGCCATGGGGGCGGCCATATGCGGCGAGGATTTTCGCCATGGTCCGCGTACCTGGGAGGCGCTGGGTCTGGATGCCTTCAGCCGGGACGAGCTGCGGACGATGTTGGATGAAGGGGAGGGGGCATGAGGGAGTTCAAACATGTGGCCGCCATTGGCGCGGGCCGTATGGGCCGGGGTATCGCGCATGTGTTCGCCTATGCCGGCTATCGTGTCACCCTGGCGGATCTGAAGCCCCGCGGCGCGGGGGAACATGACGAACTTCTGGCCGCGGCGCGCCGGGAGATCGAGGGCAATCTTGCGGCGCTGGCTGAACTCGGCGCTTTCGACGGGGCCTTGATACCCGGCATGTTGGCGCGTATCCACTGCACCGCGGACCGGGAGGATCTGGCCGAGGTCGATCTGGTTTTCGAAGGCGTGACGGAAACCATGGAGGCGAAGGCGCAGGCCCTGGGCCAGCTTTCGTCGGCCGTCGGGCCGGATGCCATCATCGCCTCCACCACTTCCACGCTGCCGGTGGACGAGTTGGCCGGCTTCGTCAGCCAGCCGGGACGCTTCCTGAACGCCCATTGGCTGAACCCGGCCTACCTGATCCCCCTGGTGGAGGTCAGTCCCGGTACCGCGACCAGTGGTGAGGTGGTCGATGGCGTGCGCGAAATCCTGGAAAAGGTCGGCAAGGTGCCGGTGGTCTGTGCGGCGACGCCGGGCTATATCATCCCCCGCATTCAGTCCGTCGCCATGAACGAGGCCGCGCGCATGGTCGAGGAAGGTGTCGCCACGGCGGAGGATATCGACAAGGCCATCCGCAGCGGTTTCGGGCCCCGCTATGCCACCATGGGATTGCTGGAGTTCGTGGACGTGGGCGGCGGCGATATCCTCTACCATGCCTCCCGCTATCTGGCGAAAAACCTCGGTTCCGAGCGCTATAACTCGCCGCAAAATGTGCTGGACAACATGGAACAGGGCCGCCGCGGTCTGCGCGACGGCAAGGGCTTCTACGATTTCGACGCAATGGATGTACCTGCCTACTTGCGCGACCAGCAGGCGCGGTTCGTGGCGCTGTTCAAACATCTGGATCTGCTGCCGCCGCCGGGCGAGGTTGAATAACCCATTCCATGGGCCATCTAGAAATTAGAAAGAAGAAATTTTGCGTCCTTTTCCAGACGTTCGCGTCTATGGAATGGCAAGGCTATTGGAGGATGCGATGAATTTGCAGATGAGTGACCTGGACGGCGGCGTGGCCCGCGAAGACCGGGTCGGAGCGCTGTGGCGGGTCTATCGCGAACGGCTTTTGGCTTTCGTGCGCGGCCGGGTCGAGTCTTCCGACGCGGCCGAGGACATCCTGCAGGAGGCCTTTATCAAGATCCATAAGAGCCTGCACACGCTACGAAATTCGGAGCGGCTGGAAAGTTGGATGTATCAAATCGTCCGCAATGCCGTGATCGACCACTACCGTTCCCGCAAGGTTTTCGATGAGTTGCCACAGGATCTCGCCGCGCCCAGCCCGGACGAGGAGGCGCGGGCGCGGCAGGAGATCGGCACCTGTATCGCGCCGATGATCGAATCCCTGCCGCCTGCCTATGGCGAGGCTTTGAAATTGTCCGAAATCGACGGCCTGAAGCAGAAAGTCGTGGCTGAAAAGCTAGGTCTGTCTTTATCGGGGGCTAAATCACGCGTGCAACGGGGCCGCGCCATGGTTGGCGACATGCTATCGGATTGCTGCCGTTTCGAACGCGATCATCGCGGTACCGTGACGGGATACGAACCGAGGGATTTCGACTGCTCT
This sequence comes from Alphaproteobacteria bacterium, assembly GCA_030747035.1. Classification (GTDB taxonomy): domain Bacteria; phylum Pseudomonadota; class Alphaproteobacteria. Next base: position 29,963 of record JASLLM010000008.1, read on the forward strand.
GCCTGCGGTTAGGAAATTTGCGTCTTTTTTTTGTCATCCACGTCTACGGAAATAGCGGGGCCAGGGGCCCTATTTTATTGCCAAAGGAGTGGAAAGATGCCGACGGCGCAATACGACGATTTCAAACGCAACGTACGTGAAACCTATGGCCGGATCGCGGCGGCGGAAACAACTGGGTGCGGCTGTAGTTGCTCCACCTCCAGCGGTTACAGCCAGGGGGATTTGGATGATATTCCCGAGGGTGCCGATCTGGGACTGGGCAGCGGCGGCGGCATCGATTGCTTTCTGGCCGCCAAATCGGTTGGACAAAGCGGCCATGTCATTGGTGTCGACATGACTCCGGAGATGATCAGCCGGGCCCGGAGCAACGCTCTGGAAGGCGGGTATGACAATGTGGAATTCCGCCTGGGAGAAATCGAAAACCTGCCAGTGGCCGATGGTAGCGTCGATGTCATCATGTCCAACTGCGTGGTCAACCTATCGACCGAAAAGGCCTCTGTTTACGGCGAGGCGTTCAGGGTGCTGAAACCGGGTGGGAGGCTGGCCATATCGGACGTTGTGACCACCGCTAATCTGCCGGACGAGGCGCGGGGTGATCTTGAGCGTCATGCGGCATGCATATCGGGTGCGGCTTCGATCAATGAGTTGCGGGCTATCCTGGGTACGGCCGGTTTTACGGATGTGCGCATTCAACCCAAGAATGATGGTCATGATCTTCCGGACGAATGGGCGCCGGGCAGCGATATCAGTGAATACACCGTATCGGCGATGATCCAGGCGGTGAAGCCGGTGAGCTAGGGTGAGGCAAGGCGCGAATAGTGAGGCGGTGATCCGTGGCGGCGGCTTTCGCCGCCGCGGTTCCGCGCAATTGCGCAACCGGACCTACTACCGCCCCCTGGTGAGGTGGAGTAGACTTGTCGGCGATCAGAGTTTTTTCGAGAAAGATTGACGACATGCCGACTGCTCCAATGGCGGGGATCCGGGTTGTAGATTTTACCACCGTGATTGCCGGCCCGTTTTGTACCCGTCTACTTGCCGATTGTGGTGCCGAGGTCATCAAGATCGAGACCGAAGCCGGCGATCAAATTCGACTGGTTCCGCCCATCAGCGATGGCGCAAGCTCGTATTTCGGGCACCTGAATTGCGGCAAGAAGAGCGTCGTGCTGGATTTGCGCAGCGACGAGGGGCACCGCGCCATAAAGAAGCTGATCGCCAGCGCGGATGTGGTGGTGGAGAACTTCCGTCCTGGCGTGATGAAACGCCTGGGCCTCGACTACGCGGATCTGGCGGTCGATCATGCGGATCTGATCTATTGCGCCATATCCGGCTTCGGCCAGACCGGGCCGCGCGCCATGGAGCCGGCCTATGCGCCCATGATCCACGCGGGTAGCGGCCTTGACCTGGCCCAGATGGAGTATCAGGACGAACTGACCCAGCCGGAAAAATGCGGCGTCTTCAACGCTGATGTCATGGCCTCGCTCTATGCCTTTGGAGCCATACAAACTGCCCTATTGGGCAAGGAACGTCATGGCACCGGGCAGTTCATTGATGTGGCGCTGATGGATTCGATCATCAATCTGCTGATCTATGAATGTCAGATGGCACAATTCCCCGACCTGCCGCCGCGAATTCTCTATGGTCCAACCCGTGCCAAGGACGGATTCGTTATCGTCACGCCCATTGGCCAGCGCATATTCGAGGACATGGCCGATGCCATGGGGCACCCGGAATGGAAGACCGACCCGCGCTTCGAGGTTGCCGCCAGCCGGCGGGAGCATTGGGGGGAGGTGGTCGCGGCGATGGAAAGCTGGACCTCCACCCGCACCGCCCGGGAGTGCGAAGATGTGCTGGTTGCCGCCGGCGTGCCCTGTTCACGCTATCGCACAGTGGGCGAGGCCATGAACGATCCGCAAAGCCAGGCGCGCGGCCTGATGGCCACGGTGCAAGATGGCGCGGGCGGATATCAGGTGCCAAACCCGCCCTTCAAATTCGCCGACGGTACCATCGGCGTCGTGCCGGTCGCACCGAAATTGGGCGAACATAACGAGGAGGTGCTGGCGGGCCTGGATTGAGTGGTCGGCGCCTAGCCCCCGGTTTCCAGTGGCATGGTGTAGGTTGTGGCCGAGCCGGTGACGCATTCATCGCCGTCGCCGTTGCAAACCGTTGTCAGCAACTGGCAAATCGGTTTGTCGTCACGCACATCCTCGACCTTGACCGTTGCGGTGATGGTCTCGCCGACCTTGACCGCCTTGAGAAATTTCCAGTTGGTTTCGAGAAAGACCGTGCCGGGACCGGGCAGGTCCTCGGCGACGACCGCATTGAGCAGGCCCGTGGTCACGCCGCCTTGCACAATCAGCCCGCCAAACGGCGAGGCCGTGGCCAATGCCTCGTCATAGTGGATCGGATTGCGGTCGCCGGTCATCTCGGTGAACATCTCCACATCGCGCATGCTTGTGGCGCGGCTTCTGCTTTTAGTGTTGCCGGCCTCGGGCTGGCCCGCGATGGTTCTTTTCCAGGGTGATGTGGTTGTGGTCATGGTCTTCGCTCCTATGCCGCCAAGCTGTCGATCGCCGAGAAATTGGCGATATGATCCGCCTCGGCCTTCATCGCATCGATCAGCCGGCCATGGTGTTGCTTGATCTGATCAAGATCCCATTCGAACGAGGCGATGGTGTTGGTAACCTCGAACAGCGGTCTGGACAGGGCATCCCGCTCGTCCTGATAGTGACCGAGTGACCGCGTTGTTCCCGCCAGGACGGCCCGTGACAACAATTCGGCGTCCCGGAAGGCATCGGTGATGCCATGGGCGGTGAGTGGGTCCTTGAAGTACCCCGCGTCGCCGACCAGGGCCCAGCCTGGGCCATGGCATTGACGCAAATAGCCCACGCCGCCGGAAAACCCCCGCAACCGTCCCACCAACTGGCCATTGTCCAGACTTTCCGCCAGCTTCGGTGAATTGGCCGCCGCCATGCGCCTGAATCCGCGCATCAGGTCGCCGCGAAAGGTGTTGGTGAACTGATCACGGTGCACGCCGGCGAAGACGCAGTGCTCTCCGTTATTGGTGGGTATCGCGCCGGCGGCGGTGCCGTTCTCGAAATACCAATGATAGCCGTCATCGGGCAGGCCTTCGTAATAGCCATAGACATAGCCTGAACTGTGCGTGCCCTTGACGTTGAATCGCGCATTGACACGCCGGGCAACCACCGACTGACGCCCGTCGGCCCCGATCACCAGATCGGCCCGGACACCGGCTCTGCCGCCCGCGCCGTCCTTTAGAAGAGCGCCGGTTACCTGGCCATCCAGGCCATATTGCAGATCCGTCAGTGACACGCCGTGGCGGACGTCGGCACCGGCGCGCCGTGCCGCATCCACCAGTACACGGTCCAGAACCGTGCGCCGTGGCGCGCAAAGGAAGTCGACGCCATGTTCCGATTTGATCGTCACCGGCACAGTTTCTTGGCCATAGTGGAACGCGGTTCGGGTCACGGGCGGTGTTCCGGCTGCAATGATTTCCGGCAGCAAACCCCAACGGGCCAGCTGCATGACACCGGCCCGCATCAGGGCATGGGTCGAAACCACGTCGGTGCCATATTGCTGGCGGTCGATCAGCAGGACATTGGCGCCGGCCCGCGCCAGTAGCATTGCCGTGGCGGCACCGGCGCAACGGGCGCCGACGATCACGGCATCATAGTGGCTATCGTAATCCTGAATATTCTGCATGGTATTCTCCCCTCCCTCAGGCCGCCTGGCGGTGCAGCCTGGAACATAGATGATTGACCAAATCGCGGGCGTCGTCGCCGACGCCATCGATGAAGGATGACTTGCGGCGGCGCAGGAACGGCAGGCCCATCACATACATGCCCGGCGCATCCACGACGCCGCCGTCGTGGCGAATGCGGCCCTTGCGGTCGAGCACCGGGACGTTGAGCCAGGAATAGTCCGGCCGGTAGCCCGTCGCCCAAAGCACGGTCTTGATGCCGGCGGTGGTCAGATCCAGGCCCAGGGTCGGTTCCGGGTCAAGCTGCGTTGCCGCGAAACGCCGTGCCGGTTCGACTTCGCCATCGATGCCGTTGGCCGTTGCCCAATTATCGATGCTGTCGAGCAGGCGGTTCATCTTCAGGTCGGCCAAGGCACATAGATTGCCCAGGGCGCCTGAAAACTGCGCTTTGCCGTCATGCAGGCCGGCCAGGCGGCCAACAATTCTGACACCATCTTCGCGCAATGCGTTGAGGTCCAGGGTCGACCGCTCGGGCGTGCCTACCAGTTGCAGCGAGGGCAGGCCCCGGGCCCGCTTGATATCGTCAACCTCGGTATAGCTCATATTCATCAGGCCGGTGACATCCATCCACCATTTGATGTCGCGGCCGCGGTAAAGCCGGGGCAGGCGGACATGCTCGCCGACCGACAAGGTCACCTGCCGGCCCGAGCGCTGAATTTCCCGGGCCAGTTGAACGCCGGTGGCCGATGCCCCGACAACCATTACGCCGCCATCCTGCAACTGCTGCGGATTGCGATATTGCATGGGCGTGATGCTTTTGATTGCCGATGGCAGATCTGCCGCCACTTTTGGCACCGTGGCGATGTTGCAGGCGCCCGTGGCCAGAACCACCGTCGGGCAGTGCCATTCGCCGTGATCCGTCGCGACGACGTAACCGACATCGGCGGGGTGAACGGACTTCACCGTGGTATTGGTTTGTACTGGTGCCCCGGTGGTATCGGCATAGCCTTGCATGAACTGAACAACTTCCGCCATGTCCATGTAGCCGTCCGGGTCGTCGCCGTCATAGGCATAGCCGGGCAGGCGGCTTTCCCAGTTCGGTGTTAGCAGGCGAAGCGAGTCCCAGCGCTCCGTCCGCCAGGAATTGGCGACCTCGCCCCGCTCGATCAACACATGGTCGATCGAGCGGTCGGCGAGCCGTTTCGAGAAAGCGAGTCCGGCCTGCCCGGCGCCGATGATGACGGTCGTTGTGGTTTTCATGACACTCCCTCCCTCTATGTGCCTTGCTTACGCTGCCGGCATTGTCAGTTGACGGTGACGAAGACGTTGGTGGGGTTGGTGACGATATCGAACACGGCGGAACGCTTTTGCGATTGCGCCACCAGCGCCTTGATTTCGTCTTCGCTGGCATCCGCATCAACGGTGAAGTTCACCCGGATGTTGCCGAAGCCGTTGCGCACATCGTCATCGATGCCGAGGATCCCCTGCAGGTCCATGTCGCCTTCAAGGGTCGCCTTGACGGAATGGAGCTGAATACCGCGATGCTGAGCGACGGCGGCGACACCGGCGGTCAGGCAACTGGCCAGCCCGGACAGCACGATTTCCACTGGCGTCGCGGCATGGTCCTCGGCCGCGAATACTTCCGGATGGTCGGATTCAATGGTGAAATCCTTGCTTCGTGCCTGCTCCTCGCCAAGGCCGAAAAAGCCGCTGACGGTCGAACGGCTGTGCGTGCCGTTGACCCACTCGCAACTGGTACGCCATTTGAACTGCGCCGCTTCCGGTGCGGCGTCCAGGGCCTCGCGGGCGCCCAACAGGGCTTCCACGTTGACGCCATTGTCGACATTGGCCGGAGTCGTCTGTGTATCGGTCTGGGTCATTTTCTTGCCTTTCCCAAAGGTCGTGATCTAGGTTGATTTGCTGTATGCGGCGGCATTGGGCATATGCCCCGTCCCCCATGTCGATCAGATGGGTGGCGTTTGCATCAATGCTGCTTCAGTCCGGCTGGATATTGGTTTCAATTGTTTCATGGGGCGCATGTCGCCCGGCGAAGGGGAGATGACATGATGGGTGACTATCCGCGCGATATGGTCGGCTATGGCGCCACGCCTCCCGACCCGCAATGGCCGAAAGGCGCGCGCCTGGCAGTCAACTTCGTAATGAACTACGAAGAAGGCTCGGAATATTCCGTACCCGACGGCGATGGTTTTTCCGAGGCCTCCCTGACCGAGATGCCGCAATCCGCGGTGCCCCACGGGGACAGGGACTTGGCGGCGGAGAGCATGTTTGAATATGGCAGCCGGGTCGGATTTTGGCGGTTGATGCGGCTGTTCCGGGAACGCGGCCTGCCCTTGACCATATTCGCCTGCGCCCTGGCCCTGGAACGAAACCGCGACGCCGCCGCCGCCATCCGCGAGGCCGGCCACGATATCTGCTGCCATGGTTGGCGCTGGGTCGAACATTTCCGTCTCTCGAAGGATGAGGAGAGACAGCATATCGAGCGCGCGGTTGCCTCGCTGACCGACATGTTCGGGGCGCCGCCCGCCGGCTGGTACTGCCGTACCGGACCCAGCATCAATATGCGCAGGCTGTTGGTGGAACACGGCGGCTTTCTCTATGACAGCGACGCCTACAACGACGAGCTGCCCTATTGGGTCAGCATGGACGGGCAGGGCCACCTTGTCCTGCCCTACAGCCTGACCCACAACGACAGCAAATTCGGGCGTGGTTATTTCGCCCACGGCGATGATTTTTTCAGCTTCGTTTGGGACGGCTTCGATATGCTGTACGGGGAAGGACTGGACAGCCCGAAAATGATGTCAATCGGCCTGCATATGCGCCTGATGGGTCATCCGGCCCGCGCCGCCGGCCTGGCCCGCCTGCTGGACCATATTGCCGGCCACGACGATGTCTGGATCACCGGCCGCCAGGCCATCGCCGAACACTGGACCCAGGTGCATCCCTATCCGGGCTAGCGCCCTAGTCGATGGAGTCCCGCATCAGCGGCGCGGTGGAACAATGGATGCCGCCGCCGCCCAGCATCACCTTTTCATAGTCGACCGGCACGATCTCGATGCCCCACTTGTCCATGGTATCTGCGGTACGCGGCGACAGGCCGGTCTGCATGATGACGCGGCCAGGGCGGACGGCAAGGCAATTGACCAGGCCGGGGTTGTCGTCGGGATGGATTTCGATGGTGCGGATTTCCATCTCCTTCAGTTTCTCAAGGAACCAAAAGGGCAGCAGGGCCGGGTTGATGATGGCCGTGTCCACATCGATCATCACCAGGGTGCCGTCGATGTGCAGGCGGTATCCGGTCATATCGACCCGCAGCAACTCCACGCCCTGGGCGTTCAAAACCTCTTCCACCTGCCGGGTGCCTTCCTCGTTCACTCGCTAGGAACGGCCGATCACCGCCGTTTTTGAATTCAGCCAGACGAAGCTGCCGCCTTCCATCACGCCGCTGCCATGAATGGTGCGCAGGATGGGCATGCCGGCGGCGGCCAGGGTTTCCGTCACCGGCGCTTCCTCTCCGCGGCGCACGATCGGTCCCAGCCTGGTGACGATGGCGCCGCCCTTGACGCCGATGCAGGAATCGCGGGTATAGATCGATTTGTGCCGGCCCGGCGCGCAACGTTGCAGCAGGACAACTTCAACGTCTTCATCACGCAAGGCCTGGCTTAGAGCATCGTGTTGGGCCTGCTGCTCCTCCTTCGAGGGGATGATATCGCCGCGCCAATACCAGGTCTGCCCTGCCTCGTCGCCATACGAGCCCAGATGTTCCAGCCGCATCTTGGGATCGATGATGTCCAGCTCATCTCCCGGCCGATGCATCAAGACCTTGCGCAGCCGCCCCACGTCATTGTCGCAGCCCCAGCGGTTGCCCCAAACCACGTCCTGCTGCTCTGGCGTTTCAAATGCCGGTTCGGCGTGGGAGGGAAAGGTCTTGATCGTCATATTGTAGCGGTATTCGAACTCGCTGACGGACATGGCGGCTTCCTCTCTTGGCAATGGCGTGGAATTTCGCCGGACCGGGGCGCTGTTTTCCGTCAGGCCCCGCATGCAGCACCAGCGTGCCATATTTCCTGTTGAACGGTTTGATTATCTTCCGATAACCGCCGGATTTCTTCAACTACGCTTGGGCCATTGCACGGTATTAGGTGTCCTGCCTGGCAAGATTGCTGCTTGTCCTGGGGATATTGCCAGCGAATATTCCGGCCAGCACCAGCGCCAGTCCGGCGACCAACACCAGTGTGAGGCTTTCGTTGAGAAGTAGAACCGCCAAAAGCATCGCCGAAATGGGATTCAGGGTCAGGTAGATAACCGTTCGGGTCGGCGGCAACCACCTCAGCGCCCAGGTAAACAGGGAAAACTGCAAGGCGCCGCCAAAGGTGCCGAGAAATAGTACGGCGATCCAGCCTTCATGAGTGAACTGCGGTATCTGAAAAATGCCGGGCTCGAACTGCACCAGCGGGGCAAGGGCCAGGACACCGAATGCCATTGCCAATGCGGTGACGAACAGCGGGCCGTGCGCGCCAAGGGTGGCGCGGCTAAAGACCGAATAGATGGCGGCGCTGAAGGCGCCTAGCAGCATCAATCCATCGCCCAGCATATAGTCCGATCCCGAAACCTTCATGGCTTCCGGACCAAAAACCAGGGCAATGCCGGCGAATGCCAGGCCGACGCTGATGATCTTGTTGGGGGTCAATTTTTCCCGGCCGAATATGACCGCGACGATGAGTGTCTGGACCGGGATCGTCGCCAATCCAATGGCTCCCCTGGCGGCCGGAATATACTGCAGAGAGGCATTGAAGGCCCAGGGAAACAAGCCGAAGAACAAGGCGCCCAGAGCCGCGATTTTGGCATAGTCCCCCAGGCGGATACGCGAAGCCGGCCAGAGAAAGGGCAGAACCGGCAGAAAGCAGATCACGCCGATAACGTAGCGGTAGAATGCCAGGGAAACCGGATCGGTCTCGCCAACCACCAAGCGCGTTGCCACGACGCAGGCACCGGCGCTCAAGGCCGCCGCCGCCGCCGCCAGATTTGCCAGTAGCGATTTATTCATGGTCAAGCTTCCGCCCATAGAGACTTTAAAAAGGAAAGTGACTATTTATCAAAGAAACTTTAAAAATGCAAGTCACTAGGATAGAATGACCGTGGCGGATCAAATTGGCTTGGTGGATCGACATGACGCAGAGCTTGAAGGCGGGGCAGCACCAATTCCGTTCGGGTTGTTCAATTTCGCGGACACTTGAACTGTTCGGCGACAAATGGACGCTGCTGGTGGTGCGGGATCTGATGTGGCACGGCAAGCATACGTTCCAGGAGTTGCAGCGCAGTGACGAACATGTGCCGAGCAATATTCTCTCCCAGCGGCTGCGAAGGCTGATGGATTGGGGATTGCTCAGCCGCACGCCCTATCAGGACCGACCCGTGCGTTACGCCTATCACCTGACCGGGAAGGGGCGGTCGTTGGAACCGGTCCTGCTTCAGGTCATGGCCTGGGGCCACGAAAATCTTGACGGTGGCCTGTACGATCCTGAAACCGGTGTCTCGAAATCTTAGTCGAAGCTGGCCAGCCGAGGCTCACACCGCGCATATTGCTTTCGCGAATGGCATGACTTGATCGCCGCGCAGCCCGGCGATATTGATGCGCCCATCTTCGACGATATAGATAGCAAACTCTTCGCGGAGGCGAACCGCCTGATCGGCCGATATTCCGATCAACGAGAACATGCCTTTTTGGTCGGTTAGGAATTCATGGCCGGAACGGTTTGTGATCTGGTGAAAGGCGGACGCCAGCTCCCGGCGAAGCGCGGTAACGCCGGTCCGCATGGCCTCAAGCTCATCCTTCCAAATCTGCCTCAAGGCCGGGTCGTTCAGGATGATCCGCACCAGGGATGCGCCGTGATCGGGTGGCATGGAATAAGTTATTCGCGCCAGCCGCGCCAGTTGCGCTGCCGCCCTATCGGCCAACGCCGGTGTCGGCGCCAGAACGAACGCGGCGCCCGTGCGCTCCCGGTAGATGCCGAAATTCTTCGAGCATGAATAGGCCACGATCATTTCCGGCAGCCGCCCGGCCAACAGGCGCACGGATGCGGCGTCTTCCTCCAGCCCATCGCCAAATCCCTGATATGCCAGGTCGACAAAGGGAAGCAGGCCGCGCGCCTCCAGCAGCGCCGCCACCGCTTGCCATTGTTCAAGCCCCAGGTCGGCTCCGGTCGGGTTGTGACAGCAGCCCTGCAAAAGCACGATGTCGCCCGGTTCGGCATTGCCGAGTTGATCCATCATGCCATCGAAGTCGACCTGCCCGGTGCGCGGATCAAGATAGCGGTATTCACGCAGACCCAGCCTCGCCTCCGTGATTACGGCGTGATGATTGATCCAGGTCGGGATGGGAACATGCACCGTGACGCCGGGGGAGGCCAGATTGGCAAGCTCGGCCAGAATGTTCAACGCGCCTGCGCCACCCGGAGTCTGCACCGTGCGGATACGCTCGTCGGGCGCATCATCGCCGAAGACAAGTGACTGGATGGCGGCGCAAAAGCCCGGATCGCCGGCGGGCGTGACGTAGGTTTTTGTGGTTTCCTGGGCGAATAACTTTTCCTCAGCCTGCCGCACGGCCGCGAATATCGGCGTCTCGCCCCGGGCGTTACGATAAACCCCGATGCCGAGGTCGATCTTGCCGGGCCGGTCATCGCCATTGAACATAATCGACAGCTTTAGGATCTTGTCATCCGCCGGCATTTCAAGCCTGTCCATCATGGCCACGGCGAATTCTTGCTCCCGCTCATGCGTCCGGCGCCGGCCGGACATCGCAAAGCAATGCCTTGTAGACCGGGAAGCCGGAGATCGGATCGCAATTGTCCGGGTCGGTCAGGACGTTGACGTTGCACGACCGCCACGCCGCTGAGCCGACGGGATTGCCGCCACCCATATTGGCCTCGACACAGCCGGCCTTGATATCCTCGGTCACGAAAGCATGGAAACGGACCGTGCCGCGCGGGCTGACGACATCGACGGCCATGTCATCCCTGATGCCTCGTGCGGCTGCGTCCTGGGGATGCAGCCAGACCTGGGGCAGGGGCTGCAGCGCATTCAGGCCGGGGATATTGTGGTGCTGGGTGCGGAAGGTTGACTGGGTACGGGCGCCTGAATTGAAGACCAGCGGGTAGGTACTTGCCGTCTCCGGCGTGGAAATTGGTCCCTCCGTCGGCTCGACATAAACCGGCAGGGGCTCGTAGCCGTGGCCGCGCAGCCATTCGGAGGTGAATTCGAACTTTCCAGTCGGGGTGGCGAAGCCGGGCTTGCCATCGGCGCGCAATTCACCGGATTCGTACTTCCGGTAACGCATGCGGGGCATCTGTAGCTGGATGCCTTCGGGGGCTGCGCGCAGATCCTCCAGCGTGATGCCCAGCCCCTCGATACCGCGGCGTATGTTCGCCTCTTCACTGGCCGGCCACAGATCGCCATAGCCCAGGCGCTCGGCCAATTCCGCGAAGATCAAATAGTCCGGCCGCGCCTCGCCCCGGGGTTCGATGATCCGTTGCCGCCATTGTGCATAACCATCATCGACCTGATAGGATTCGATCTCGAAGCCGGTCGTCGCCGGCAGCACCAGATCCGCGTAAAGGCTATCGGCGGTGGGAAAGCGGTTGACCGCCACCAGCAGATCCAAGCTCTCGAAAGCCCGGTACCACAGCCCCGGATCAGGCCAGGACGTCGCGATTGAGGCGCCGGAGATAATCAGGCCCCGTATTGGATATGGGTCGCCCTCCAGGATCGCCCGGGGCAATTCGCCGCCATGGGCTTCCTTGCGCAGCTCATGATAGATGGGATAGCGCTCCGCCCCAATCGGCAAGACACCTGTTGCGGGGGGCGCCGTCGTGGTCCGGTTGTGCATCGGCCTCTCGGGCATCTTGAATATCTTGCCACCGGGCACGTCGATGAAACCGCCCAGGGCCTGCAAACACAACACGGCGCGGATCGACTGCACGCCGCTATTGGAATATTCAAGGCCCGTATACATGGAGATGACGCAGCCCCTGGCCTTGCCGATGGCGCGGGCCAGATCGACGATGTCTTCCGCCGCCACGCCGGTAATGGCGGATGCTCTGTCCGGCGTGAAGGCCGCGACATAGTCGCGATAGGCGTCGAAACCGTGGCACCAATGCTCCACGAATGCCTTGTCGTAAAGCCCTTCCGCGATCATCACGTTAGCGATTGCCAGGGCCAGGGCGCCATCGGTTCCGGGGCGGACCGACAGCCATTCCGCCTTCACCGCCTTGGCGGTTTCGCTATGGCGGTGATCAATGCAGATCACCCGGGCGCCATTTTTTTGCGCCTTCTTGATCTTCTTCATCTTGCCGGGCGGTGAATCCGTGGCTGGGTTGGCGCCCCAGACCAGGACAAGATCGGCATTGGCGAAATCGTCGCCTATATGGCGGTAATGCTGCCCGAAGCAGGCCTGGGGTGCGATCATGCCGTAGGCCACGAAACACAGCGCCCCCACCCCGGTGGTATTGGGCGAGCCGAATGGGAAAAGTATCGAACTGGCGGAGCTTTCGCTGGTCTCGATGGGCGGAAAGCTCTCCTGCACCCCAAATTCGAAATTGCCGCGCCCGGTGTACATGCACATGGCTTCCGGACCATGGCGGTCGGCGATATCCCGCATACCGGAAAGCCAGATCTCGTAGGCGTCATCCCAACTGATCCGCTCGAATTTGCCCTCACCGCGCGCGCCAATGCGTTTCTGCGGATAGAGCAGACGGTCCGGTGAGTAGACGATCTCCGCCGCGCGGACAGACGATGCCCAGGGGATGTTCCTTGATGGGCGTCAGCCGCTCAATCCGGCCCTCGCGCATATGTACGTGCACGCCGCAACCGGCGTCGCAAATTCCGCACATGCTGGCGATTTTCTCAACTTCGACCACGGCCTGGGCCACTCACAAATTCGAACATCCGTCCGGAGCGCACCTGAAGCCAGATGTCTTCGTCGCTCCAACGGATAATATGCCGCCTGGACAATGGGAGCAATCCTACAGATCAGGCCATCGGCCTGTCTGAAAGAGGCATGGAACTCCCTCCCTAGCACGAGCCGGGCGCTTGTCCCGCTTGCCAACGATAGCCGCCGGCGGGGGAAACCCGATGTGTCGGTTCTATGCCTTGTAGGCCAGGCGCAGGCCGCCCCAGTGGCGGCCGTTGACCATGATCGGGGCGGAGACATCCTTCATGATGGCGAAAACGCCGCCGCCCATGTCCCGGCGATAGGTCTGCAACAGGAACGGCTTGGTGTTTTGTGCCGCCGCCAGGCCAGTGCGGTCATCGAACCGGCGCCGGTTACGGCAGTTGGCGGCATTCCATACCGGATCATTGCCCTGCGGTTTGGAGAATTTCAGATTGTGGCTCGGCAGATAGCCCGTGGTATCGACGGCGGCGCAAAAGACCACTTTGTCATCAAGCGCCAACGCCGGTTCCTGGATAGCCGGCAGCACACGGTCGGTGAAATCGGCAAACCGGGTCGTCAGTTGTGCCGGATCGCTTCCCGGGACGTCAACGTAGTTGTCATCGAACAGGTCGGCTGGCTGATCTCGCCGCTTGCCATCGCCCCTTCGAATATCCCGGAAATCTCGCGGGCCATGCTTTGCACGGAAGCAACAAACCTGCTGTCAACGGTCTGCAAACCGCTGTTCGCCACCAGTTCCAGCAGATCCTCGTTGGCGTGCAGCAGGTTCTGGGCATTGCTGTCGGCATCGCGCAGATCGCTCGCCGCATGGTCGACGCCCTCGCTCATGTCGACGATATCGCCGCTGACGCTCTCGCAGATCTCTCTGTTGGCTTCGGATCTGGAAACAATCGTGCCGATGCGCTCCTCTGCCTCGGACAGGCGGCTGCTGACATTGCCGATGACGTCGCCGATGGCGTTGGTGCCGGCGCCGACTTTCTCCGTATTCTCGCTGGCTTCATCGATGGATTTTTGCAACGCCGCGATCTGACTGCTCAGGTCTCCGACGGTGGTTGCGATCTCGGTGGTCGCGGTGGCGGTCTGCCCGGCCAGGTTCTTAACCTCGGTGGCAACCACGGCGAAGCCCCGGCCGGCCTCGCCCGCGCGCGCCGCCTCGATGGTGGCGTTCAGGGCCAGCAGGTTGGTTTGGCTGGCGATATCGTCAATTACCGACGATACCTTGGCCACCCGCCCAAGTGCCTCGGCGACGGAATCCAGGCGGCCTGATATTTGTTCCACACCATCCACAAGGGCGCGGATATTCTCGATCGCGGCGGCGACATTATCGGAGGAGGTGGACATGGTATCGGCCGTCTCCTGCGCCGCCGACATGGCCTCCTGCGCGGCACCGTCGATTTCCCGGTTGCCCTCGACGATACGTTCGACGGACTGCCGCAAGGTGTGAAAACGCTGCGCCTGCTCGCTTACCAGCCGCGTCACATCATCAATGCTGCCCGCGACATCGGCGACTTCCACGCCAAACCCGCCGACTTTCTCGGCCAGGGTCGCGGCAAGCGTGTCATCAGCCCTTTCGGCCTGGGTGACTTCGATATCGGTACTGACTTGTTGCATGCTGGCATGCCTTTACTTAGAGCGTTTCCGGGATCTTCTGAATCGACGTTTTGCTTTTTGATCTTTGATTGAATGGGTGTTTGTGATTCGATT
>JASLLM010000090.1 GCA_030747035.1 Alphaproteobacteria bacterium
AACTCAAGGCCGCCGGGCGGATCGGCTTCAATATGGTGCCGCGGGGTATGCGCACATCCACCAGATCGTAGAAGCCGTCGTTGAACAGGATCTGCGGATCGAACAGGTTGATGAAAAAGGCGCCCAGGAACATCTTGAACATTTCCTCGTTCAACAGAAAGTTCACCGAGCTGATGGACTGCGGATCCGTGCCCTCGAAGTCAAAGATCGCCATGTCACCTTCGCGCCACAGGGTACAGGCGACCTTGTAAGGACCCATGCCGACGCCGTCGTCGTCGATATAATCCTCGAAGTACTGTTTCGTCTCCGGGATCACCTGTTTCAGGATGGCGCCCATGGCGCGCTTGTTACGTTCCAGCATCTCGTCCATGGCGGCGACGAATTCGTCGACGCCGAAACGCTCGCAGTTTTCCAGCACCCGGCGCTCGGCCATGCGCAGGGCGGCAATAATGGCGTTGAAGTCGGAGCGGTTCCATTCCGGCAGACGGCAGTTGCGCAGGATCAGCTCCAGAATTTCCTCGTTCAGGACGCCCTTGCGGTAGATCTTCACGGGCGGAATCTGTACACCCTCTTCGAACAGCTGCCCGGCGTCGGTGGGCAGGCTGCCGGGTACCTTGCCGCCGATGTCCGTCATATGCCCGAACATGGCACCCCAGGCGACGATGCGGCCGTCAATATAGATCGGCATCATGGTCAGCCAGTCGTTTAGATGGCTGACCGCGCCGTTGCAGGAATAGGGATCGTTGGTCAGAAAGACGTCACCTTCCTCGATGGTGCCCTCGTAACCTTCCTGAAAGCCATGGAAGAACGAACCGAACTGTCCCACCACCATCTTGCCCGCCGGGTTGGCGATCATGGGAAAGGCGTCGTGCTGTTCCCGGATGCCCGGTGACATGGCGGTGCGGAACAGCACTGCGTCCATCTCGTCGCGGGCATTGCGCAGGGCGTTTTCGACGATATCCAGGGTGATCGGATCCATATCCACCTTGCGGAACGGCGTTGTGTTGCTTTGGATAATTTGTGCTGGCATTGCTTTATCCCCTAAATCAAACCGGCCGGATCAGAATATTGCCGACGGCGTCAATTTCGCCTTGGTGGCCGGGCAGGATCAATGTGGTGGAGTCCATTTCCGTCACGATTGCCGGGCCGGCGATACGGTTGCCCGCCTGCAACAGGGCGCGGTCGTAAATCTTCGCCGGCTGGTCCCGGCCCTCCACATAGACGGAAGTGTCCATATAGGCCGCGCCTGAAGCATCGCTGCCGCCCGTGGGCAGGGTCTCCGCCTTGGCTGAGCTTTCCCGCCCCTGCACCAGGGCGCGCAGGTTATAGAGTTCGTGGCCTGTCTCGAGCGCGAAGGTAAACATCTGTTCGTGCATGGCGTTGAAGCGCTTGCCGGCCTCGCGCAATCCACCTGCGCCGAATTCCTCCGGCGTCATATCCACGGTCAACTGCATGGCCTGGCCGGCATAACGCAGATCGATCTGATACAGCGTGGTCTGATCCGCCCGGGCCACGCCTTCATGATCAAGGGTGCCGGCGGCGGTCTCCGCCAGTTCCTCCAGAATGCCGCGCACTTCGCCATCGGAGGTGTCTTCGAACTTGCGGACAAATGTGCGGGAGGCTTCATCGCGCACCCGCGTGGTGGCATCGCCATAGGCGCACAAGACGCCAGGGCCCGGCGGGATCACCACGGGCCAACTGTTCATCAGTTTGCCCAGGGCGTTGGCATGCAGCGGTCCGGCGCCGCCAAAGCCGACCAGGGCGAAATCGCGCGGGTCATAACCCTGTTCGACCGAGACCAGACGCAGGGCGCCGAACATGTTCTCGTTGACGATGTTGATGATGCCCTCGGCGGTTTCCTTCAGGCCCAGGCCCATGGCCTTGGCCACCTTGTCCATGGCCCGTTCGGCGGCGGCGTAATCGAGCTGCATATCACCGCCCAGCTTGGTGCCCGAGGGCAGATAGCCCAGCACCACGTTGGCATCGGTGACGGTGGGTTCCTCGCCGCCCGCGCCATAGGCGGCCGGTCCGGGTACCGCGCCCGCGCTTTGCGGGCCGACACGCAAGGCCTTGGTCAATTCAGGTACATAGGCGATGGAGCCGCCGCCGGCGCCTACCGTGCGCACGTCGATGGAGGAGGCGCGTACCGTGACATCCGCGACGCGGGTTTCCCGCCGGGTCCGCGCCACGCCGTCTTCGATCAAGGCCACATCGGTGGAGGTGCCGCCCATATCGAAGGTTAAAAGGTTCTCGTAGCCCGCCTGCTTGGCGATCCAGATGGCGCCGGTGACGCCGCCCGCCGGGCCGCTCATGAGCAGGTTGACCGGCGCTTCCTTGGCTGCATCGGCCGAGGCCAGGCCGCCGTCAGAGCGCAGGATATGCAGTTGCACCCCGTTCATGCGGCTGTTCAACTCGGCCTCCAGGCTCTCGATGTAGGTCGAGACCACGGGCCGGATGTAGGAATTGACCACGGTGGTCTCGGCCCGCTCGTACTCATACATCTCCGGTATCACTTCCGAGGAGATGGAGACTGGAATGCCGGGCATCACCTGTTCGGCGATGGCGCGGATGCGCTGTTCGTGCGCGCCGTTGGCGTAGGCATTGACCAGCGATACCGTCAGGGCCTCGACGCCGCTGCCTTTCAGGCGGGCGATCTCGTCGGCGATGGCGCTCTCGTCCAGGGGCTCCACCACCTCTCCCAGGGCGCTCATGCGTTCATTGGCCTCGATGGTCAGCTCCAGCGGCGCCAGGGGATCGCGCTTGTTGAAGATCACCCAGCCGCCCAGGCCGCCCGGCACGTAGGAGCGGGCGATCTGCAACACCTGCTTGTAGCCCTTGGTGGTGATCAGGCCGACCAGGGCGCCGTTGCCGGTCAACACCGTGTTGGTGGCCACCGTGGTGCCGTGCATCACGGCGCCAATGGCGGGTGGCTCAATGCCCGCCTCGCGGCAAATCTTCTCGATACCGTTCAGGACGCCACGGGATGAATCATCCGGCGTGGAGGGCACTTTGGCGGTGAAGGCATGGCCGCTGCCTTCGTCGATCAGCAATAGATCGGTGAATGTCCCGCCCACATCGACGCCCAGGCGATAGCCGCCGCTGCTTGCAGTGCGCCGTGGCGCCGGCGTCGGCCTCGTGACAGTGCGGGGCGCCGGCGCGCTGACGGGCGCGCGTGTTTCCACTGGCGCGTCCTGCCGGGCTTGCGGCGCGGGAACTGGTGCTGGCGGCGGCGGTGAATATGCAGGCGTGCTGGGTGGCGCGACCCGGGGCGGCGCAATCGTCGGCGTGGGTGCGATGGTAGGGGGCGGCGCGATCACCGGAGGCTGGGATATCCGCGCCGAGGCTGCCGCGCGCTGGCTATCCCGGCCGCCGCCGCCCGGTTGGCCCGAAGGGCGCAGTTTGTCTTCCAGCTGCCCCATATCCTGCTTCAGGTCTGAAAGCTGTTCCGTGAACCAATCGCTCGGTCCCTTACCATCTGTTGCCATCTGGCATTCCTTTGTCGAACGCGCGTCCTTGCAAGTGAACGGGCGCCCCAGCCGCCCGAAAGAAGGTGGTCAGTCTAATACGAGAATGCGGCTTGGGTATAGGCCCGCCGGCTGCTAAATCATGGCCTTCGGACATTCGGCGGAGGAAGGCGCGGAGTATCATGTTGGGACGTTATGATATGGAGGGCGATGCCGCGCGGGCCTTTGCGGTGCTGCGGGATGGCGGCATCGCCATTCTGCCCATGGACGTGGGGTACTCCCTGATCGGCGGCTCGGAAGCGGCTCTGAAGCGTATTTTCGATACCAAGGGCCGTGCCGCCTCGAAACTGAACGCCATGATCGGCGACCAGGCCGTGCATGAAGCCATTCACAAAGTGGATCAGCGGGCCCATGACGTGATCCAGGCGATAACCGTGGATGCGGACCTGCCCCTCGGCGTGATTGCCGAATGCGACCGATCACATCCATTGCTTCAGGCCATAAGTCTGGATGGCAGCAGCAAGGACGGCACGATCTGTCTGTTGATGAACGCCGGGTTGTTTCACGGCGCGATTTCCCGGCTCAGCCTGGCGGCGGTTCATCCGTTGTTCGGTTCCTCCGCCAACCGCTCTCTGCAGGGCACCAAGTTCCGCATCGAAGATATGGAGCCGGAGATCACGGCCATTGCCGACATCATCATCGACCATGGCCTGCGCAAATATCATCCCTACAAGGCCTCATCCACTTTGCTGGATGTGCGGGACATGAGCGTGGTGCGCCATGGCGCCTGCTTTGAATTGATCGCCGATATCCTGCGCCGGCGTTTCGATATCGAACTGCCGCCACCGCCAAATTAGCTGCGCCAGAAGCCCTCCTTGTCGATGTGATGCAGGGCATCCATCTCGTCTTTGCTGGGCGGCGGCGTTTCGCCGACATCGGGCATCGATTTCAAATCCCAACCGGTATTTTGCACCACCTCTTCCAGAGTATGACCGGGGTGGATCGAGGCCAAATGGAACTCGTTGTTGGGGCCATGAGGTTGCAGGATGGCCCGGTCGGTGATGATCACGGCGGGGCCGCCGCCGGGCAGGCCGGCCTGCGTGCGGGCATCGCCGCCATCAAGAAAACCGGGCGAGGTGACGAAATCGACCTTTTCCACCAGGCGGTGTTTCTGGTGGTTGATGATGATCACCAGCCGTTCCGCCATGGCCGCGATATCCGGTGCACCGCCCGAGCCGGGCAGTTTCACTTTTGGATCGTCGATATCGCCGATGTAGGAGGTGTTGATGTTGCCGAATTTGTCCACTTCGGCGCCGCCGATGAAGCCCGCATGCACCCTGCCGCCGCTCAACAATCCCATGATCTGGATGAGCCCCGTGGTCCAGGCCGCGCCCAGCTGGTTGGGGCCGTCGCACATGGTGTAGAGCATGCCGTCGGCGGG
This sequence comes from Alphaproteobacteria bacterium, assembly GCA_030747035.1. Lineage (GTDB taxonomy): Bacteria > Pseudomonadota > Alphaproteobacteria. The sequence continues at coordinate 4,906 of JASLLM010000090.1, forward strand.
TTCGTAGCGGGCCACGCCGCTTTCGAACAGTCCCACCGCGTTGGGCGCATGGGTCAGGCGTGCCACGCCATAGGCGGTGATGGGCAGGCGCATGCCGACGAAAATGCGTTCGCCATCGGCGATCTGCCGGGCGGCGGCGATGATCATCAATTCCTGGGTTGAATAGTCGTGCATGATCATCCTACTCCGTCGCGTAGTTGGCGGGCGCGGACGGCGCATCACCCAGAATGCGCAGTTCCTCCAACTGCCCGCCCAGCTTGGCGCGGTAAGCCGCGTGATCGGGCAGGTCCCGCACCCATTCATCGCACCAGCGGTCGAAGTCCCCAGGTTCGCGTGTCTCCTTGTGGTAGTTGTGGAAGAATGCGTTGTCCCGCTGCCACCTGCCGATCAGGGGCGCGGGATGGCAGGCGGCGGGAACATGGCAAACCGCATCGACGCCAAAGCCGGGGATCAGCACCCGGCTGGGATCGGAGGCGATGACCTCCGGCTCGACAATCTCGTCGGCTAGCACGATGATCTTGTTGGCCGCGATGGAGGCTTCCTGGGTCAGGCCGGTGGAACCCCAAATGTGGGAATTGCCGAATTTGTCGGCCCGCTGCACCACCAGGAAGGCCACGTCCGGTTTCAGGGCGGGGACCAGTGCCACCGGTTCGCCGGTGAACGGATCCTTGTCTAGCCGGATGTTTTTGTTGGATTTCAGAATATCCGATCCGAGGATCGTTTTCACCGGTATGTAAGGCAGACCATAGGCCCCGGCGAAGAACGCCATGCCAATGGTAAAATTGGAATAGTCGTTGATTTTGATCGGATGCGGCTGGCCGTTTTCGGCGGCGCGGCGGAAATTGTGCCCCATGCCGCCCGAGACGTTGCCGACCCAGGCGCCGGTCACCTCCGCAACGCAGCCGGCCCCGATCAGCATATCGGTAGAGATATCCGAAATCGGCGCGATCATGTTCAGATCCCGCCGGCCCTGGCGGATCAACTCGTGCGTCGCGGCGAATGGCACCGCGTTCTCCAGCGCCGCGCCCAGCACGATCTTGGCGCCATCCTGGACCAGACCGGCAATGGCCTCCGCCAGGCTTGTCAGTTTGTGATGATTGATGGTCCCGTCCCCTCGACCGCAAGATTCAGCAACCATCATAGTCTATGATGGGATGGCGCCAATGCGTAACCATGAAAACGATCGAAGCCATCGTCTTGTATGGCCTAGGCGGCGGACAAAAGAATTCGTTCCTTTGGAAAACGGATGAATACCGTGGTGCCCCGGCCCAGATCGCTGACGATATCGAGGCGGCCGCCATGCAGCTTGACCAGCCGGTTGGTGATGTAGAGCCCCAGGCCGACACCGTCATGTGGTCTCGAATTGACATCATGCACTTGCGTAAAGGGTTCGAGCATCCGCGGAATGTCCTCTTTTGGGATGCCCGCGCCCGAATCCGATATTTCGATCGTCAGGCCGCCGTCTTCCTCCTGAAAAGTCTCGATCACTACGTCGCTTTCAGCCGGCGAGAACTTAAGCGCATTGGCAAGCAGATTGATGACGATTTGCCTGACCCTGGTTGCGTCGGCCCGCAACAGGGGCAGGTCCGGAGTTAGATGGGACTTTAGATTAATCCCGCCACGTTCTGAACGGCTGGAAAGCATGGCAAGGCAGTTCGTCACCAGGAAGTTGGTGTCGATTTCCTCGTCGACGAGCTTTACCTCCCGCGATTCGATGGCGGAGATATCCAGGACCTCGTTGATGATTTTCAGCAGGTGATGCCCTGAACTTTGAATATCGTCGCTGTATTCGGTGTATTTGGGGTTTCCCATCGGTCCCAGCATCTGATCCTTCAATACTTCCGAAAAGCCGATGATGGCGTTCAACGGTGTGCGCAATTCGTGGCTCATATTGGCCAGAAACTGCGATTTGGCTTCGTTGGCGATCCGCGCCTGATTCAGTGCGCCTTTCAGGCGCAGGCGTTGCGCGCGCCATGTTGCGGCCATGGTGTATAGCCCGATCGCCATGAGTGTGAGGCCAGCCATCAGTCCCAGATATTGCAGCAACGGCAGGTCCCCTAGCGGGATCTGGTAGGCTGGACGCAGGTTGAACGTGCCCGGGACATAGAGGAGTGAAAGCGCGGTCGCGATCAGCACACTGATCGCGACTGTAATCCGCCGGCGTTCAAAGCCGCTGCCCATGACAAGAAAACCAAACAAGAATGGAAGCGCTGGCGACGACAAACCATTGCTCAACATCGCATAGACCGTGATCACCGAAACGCCGATCAGGCACGTCAGGATGACCGAAGTGTTGACCCAGGCGGTCAGGCGCAGGAACAGGGCGCCGGCCACCGGGCTAACCGTGCCGCCCAGCAGCAAGGCATATTCCAGCGGCACCGGATTTTCCCGCATGGTGAAATAGCAGATGGCAACGACAGCGGCGACAATGCTAATGGTCAGAAAGGACTGAACAACCGAGCGGCACAAATAGGCAAAACGCTCGTTCTCATGCGCCTGCTCCGGCACGAAAAAATCCACGGCACGCCGCCAGCATCGAAGCACCACATTATAGGATTCTTGCCAATTCATATATCCCATGGCGTTGCGGACTAGCGCAACGTCACTCTGGAGAAATTGCGGAATTCTCTCTTCTCATAAGGATTACATCCGGAATCTTCCAAAATCATTAATGTCACCCAACGGACAGCCTCACCAAACCGCAGCCACCCCTTAAACGTGTAATTATAGATAGTATTCGCAACGCAAAATTCAAGGGCGGTGACGAAGAGGCAGCGGGGGCTATGTGTCTATCAAAGGCGCCACGTTGGCGGCGAACTCTTCCAAGCGGTCGAGCATCGCATTCAGGTCGTTGTCCACCAGATTGACAATCATTGATGTGGTTCCAGCCTCGGCGAAGGCGTTGATATCGCCCGCCCGCTGTTCCGGCGTGCCGGTCATGATTAGGCGGCCGCCGTCGGGGTGCTGTTGCGCCTCGGCCGAATGAAAGGCGCAGTTGTAGGCCAGGCCGATAGTGGCGGGATCGCGGTTCACTTCTTCTGCTAGGCCGTGCAGCCGTTCCACCCGCGCCTTGTAGGCCGCCAGGGTATCCATGCGGAATTTCGGGTTGGAACCGAAGGGATACCAGATATCTCCCAAGGCCACCGTGCGGCGTAACGCAGGCGCGCTTTCGCCGCCAATCCAGATTGCTGGATGCGGTGTCTGGACCGGTTTTGGGTCCATGCCGATCTTGTCGAATTTGACGAACTCACCGTCATAGACCGGACGATCCTGGGTCCAGGCGTTCTTGATGGCGGCGATATATTCATTCGTTACCTGGCCTCGCGCCGCGAAGGGTGGCAGGCCCAGCGCTTCGAACTCCTCGCGCATCCAGCCGGCGCCACAGCCGAAGTTGACGCGCCCGCCGGTGAGCTGATCCAAGGTCGCGAGGGATTTGGCCATGAACAGGGGATTGCGGTGCGGCACCACGGTGACGGAGGTCAGCAGCCCAATCTTGGTCGTGATCGCGCCCAGCCAGGACAGCAGGGTGAACTGCTCCATGCATTCCACGCTGCCACCTTCGGACCAGGGGAAATCCCCGTCCTCCGAATAGGGATATGTGGAATCTATCGCCGTCGGCACCACGATATGGTCCGAAACGGTCAGATAGTCGTAATCCAGTGCCTCGGCCCGTTCAACCAGGATGCGGATGCTGGCCGCGTTCGCCAGCGGGCCGCGAATGGGTGCGCTAAGTCCGAACTTCATGAGTCTGCCCCTTCGAAAAATCCCATTGCCTCGATTGTACACCCAAGCGGGGCGGGTTAGGCTACACCGGATATTGCGGGGCAATGGGGAGCAGGATTATGGACAAGGCAGAATTTCGCGCGCATTTGAAAGACAACGGCTACGAAGACATGGGCGAAAAGGAAATGGCGGCAAATCATGTTGAGCCCACCCACACCCATGACTTCGACGCCGCCATTCTGGTTCTGTCAGGTGAGATTTCGGCGGTCATGGAAGACAGAACAGTGACATGCCGGGCCGGCGATACGTTCTCCCTTGACGCCAACACGCCCCACGAGGAGCGGATCGGCGGCGAGGGGGTCAGATTTTTGGCTGGGCGTAGAGAAATAGGATAGATATGCAGTTTCAAGACAAGGTGGCGATTGTAACGGGTGGCGCATCGGGCATCGGTGCGGCCTGCTGTAGGAATTTCGCCGAACGGGGCGCCAAGGTGGTGGTGGCCGATCTGAACGGCGACGGCGCCAAATCGGTTGCCGCCGAGTTCGGCGGCCTGGGCGTGGCCTGCGACGTTGGCGACGAGGCTGAGGTCAATACCCTGGTCAAGGCGGCGGAAGACGCCTATGGCCCGGTCGATATCATGTTCAACAATGCGGGCATCAATTCAGGGCGGGAAATCCTGAATACCGATCTTTCGGTCTGGCAGGACCAATGGCAGGTCAACCTGATGGCCCACGTTTATGCGGTCCGCGCCGTGCTGCCGGGCATGATCGAACGGGGCAGCGGCTATCTGCTGCATACCGCATCCATGGCCGGCATTCTGATTTCCCACGGCAATCTGCCCTACACCGTGTCGAAACATGCGGTGGTCGGCCTGGCAGAATATCTCTCCGTCACCCATCATCATGAAGGCATCCGGGTGTCTCTTCTTGCGCCCCTGGGCGTGCGCACACCCATGCTGGGCGATACCACCAAACCCTTCGCCAGCACCGTTGCCGGCCCAATCAAGGAGCCGGAGGAAGTGGCCGAACAAGTGGCAACGGCGGTCGAGGAGGAACGCTTCCTGATTTTGACGGATGAAATCGCGCAAACCTGGATGGACGGCAAGAACAACGATCTGGAGCGTTGGCTGAAAGGCATGCGGCGGATGCAGGACAAGATCCAAAGCCTTGGCGGCCGGGACCCCTAGGCCGGGAAAGGGCAAGCACAATGCAAGAAAATGGCTTGGTTGCCGTCGTCAAACGGGATTGCCCGACCTGCGTCATGGTGGCGCCGGTGCTGCAACAGCTCGGCGCGCAAGGCGCGTTGACCGTCTACAGCCAGGACGACCCGGCTTTCCCCGATGGCTTGGACGGTGTTGCCGACGACAGGGCGCTGGATATCTCCTACAAGCTGGATGTGGAGATTGTGCCGACCCTGGTGCGTTTCGAGGGCGGGGCGGAGGTTGAGCGCACCTATGGTTGGGACCGCGCGGCCTGGGAAAGCCTGACAGGCGCCAATGATCTCGGCGCCGATTTGCCGCCATACAAGCCGGGCTGCGGCGCCTTGAACCAGGAGCAGGACCGTCTGGCGGAACTGAAGATCCGTCATGGCGACACGCCCATGACCTCCCGCCTGATCCCCCTGGGCGCCAAGGAAGATGCCATTGAGGCCTGCTTCGAGAGGGGCTGGAGTGACGGCCTGCCCGTGGTGCCGCCGACCCAGGAGCGGGTTCTGGCCATGCTGGAAGGCACCAGCCGGGCGGCGGATGAAGTGATGGGCCTGATGCCGTCGAACCTGGATACCTGCACGGTGGAAAAGGTTGCCATCAACGCGGTGATGGCCGGCTGCCGGCCCGAATATATGCCCGTGGTCCTGGCCGCGGTCGAGGCGGTACTGGATGAGGACTATTGCCTGCACGGCACCCTGGCGACGACGCGCTTCGTCGGCCCCGTGGTCATCGTCAATGGTCCCATCGCGCAACAGATCGGCATGAACGGCAAGGGCAACGCCCTGGGCCAGGGTAACCGGGCCAATGCCACTATCGGCAGGGCGGTCAATCTGGCGGTCCGCAACATCGGCGGCGGCAAGCCCCAGGGCGTGGACCGGGCGACCTTGGGCAATCCGGGCAAGCTTAGCTATTGCTTTTGTGAGGATGAGGAGGGCTCCGCCTGGGAGCCCTTGACGGTCGATCGTGGCTTGAAAGCGGGAACCAATGCGGTCACGGTGTTTGCCGGCTACGGCCTGCAGGGCGTGATCGACGACAAGGCGCGCTCGCCCGAGGAACTTGTGCAGACCTTCGCCACCAGTCTGCGTGCCGTGGATAACATTCACAAGATTCCAGGCCCGGATTGTCTGTTGGTGGTCTGCCCGGAGCATGAAAGAACCCTGATGCAGGGCGGCTGGGACAAGGCCCGGTTCCATTCCGAAGTTATGGCGCGCATGCAGCTACCGGCGGAAGAGGTCATGCGCGGCGCTCACGGCATGGCGGAAGGCGTGAAGCCGGAGCTGGCCGGCAAGACCGTGCCGAAACTGCTGCCCACGGGACTGTTGATTGTCCGGGCCGGTGGCGGCGCGGGCAAATTTTCCGGTATTATCCCTGGCTGGACCCCCGGTGTCCCTGAATCCAGCCGGCCCGTTACAAAGGAGATCAAAACATGGATGTGACAGAAGCGTTATTGGATCCCACGGGGGAGCGGGAGACGGCGGAACGGCCCCGCCTGGCCCGGCCCACATCCCTGGACGGCCTGACCGTCGGGGTACTGGATATATCCAAGGTGCGCGGCGATGTTTTCGTCGAACATGTCGCAACACTGTTGGAAGGGCGCGGCATTGCGGTTAAGCGCTATCGCAAGCCCACCGTGGCCCGGACGGCGCCAAAGGAGATCGAACAGGCCATTGTCGAAGAAGTGGATGTGGTCGTCGAAGGCCTGGCCGATTGAGGCTCCTGCACATCGTGCTTTACGCATGATATGCTGAACTTGGAAAGCCGGGGCATTCCCACCGTTGGCGTCGCCACGACTGAATTCGTCGAGGCGGCGGCGGTACAATCGAGGGACTTGGGTTTCGACCCCGCCTATATCTGGGTACCGCATCCGATCCAGGACCGGACGGACGAGGAACTCCATGCCCTGGCGGAACAGCATGTGGATGAAATTCTGGAGGCATTGATAGATCAGGAGTGATGCCATGGGGGAACCGACCCGAGTAGCTGTGACCGGCGCGTCGGGTTATATCGCGCTGCATGTAATTGCTGGATTGCTGGACCAAGGCCATGAAGTGCGCGGCACGCTGCGCGACATGGCGCGGGGCGATCAGATCCGCACTGCCCTGGCCCGGCAAACGGAAGTGTCGAAGCTATCTTTCGCCCAGACGGACTTGACCTCGGACGATGGCTGGGATGAAGCCTTCGCCGGTTGCCAATATGTCCAGCACATCGCCTCTCCCCTACCGGCTGCCGATCCCAAGAACCACGACGAATTGATCATTCCGGCCCGGGATGGCGCGTTGCGGGCGCTGGGCGCGGCGACGCGGGCCGGCGTCGAAAGGGTGGTCATGACCTCGTCCGTGGCCGCGGTTGGCCAGGGCCACGAGGTGAGAGACAATTTCACCGAGAATGATTGGAGTATCGAAACGTTGGAAATCGGCGCCTATGCCTTGTCCAAGACCATCGCGGAACGGGCGGCCTGGGATTTCATCGCCGGACTGCCCGATGATCAGTCGCTGGAATTGGTGACGATAAATCCATCGCTGGTCGTTGGGCCGTTGATAGATCCCGACGGCAGCGCCTCGATCGAAATCGTGCGGAAGTTCATGGCGCGGGAGGTTCCGGGCTGCCCCAGGTTTGGCATTAGCCTGGTCGACGTACGCGATGTTGCCGCCGCGCACATTGCCGCCATGACGGCACCCGGGGCCGCCGGCCACCGCTACATATGTAGTACGGAATTCAGGTGGATGAGCCAGATCGCCGAGCAATTGAACACGGAGTTCGGGCCATCGGGCCGCCCGGTGCCGACACGCGTGCTGCCAAATTTCGCGGTTAGGCTGGTTGCCTTGTTCGATCCCACGGTGCGCCGCATCGTGCCCGATCTTGAGCAACAAAGGGACTATGACAGCAGCGCCCTCCGCCGGGATCTGAACTGGCAAACCCGGCCCATGGACGAGAGCGTTCGGGCCACGGCGGAAAGCCTGATCGAATTGGGCGTCGTCTAAGGCGCTGCCGGCGAATGAAGTGTTGACTTCACCCCGCCATCTTTCCGACCATGGACGCCGAAATTGTAATTGGAAAACAAAAATCGAGCGGGAGACAGGCCATGAATTTGGATTACAGCGACCAAGTGGGCGAAATGATTGCCCAGGTCGAAATGTTCATGAAGGAGCATATTTACCCGCGCGAGTTGGACCATTGGGAATGGGTGGATGACGCCGCCAATCAATGGCAGTACCCGCCGTGGTTCGCTGATCTGAAGGACAAGGCAAAGGCCGCCGGCATCTGGAACTGGTTCCTGCCCAAGGATTACGAGGAATTCAGCCCGGGCCTCTCGAACCTTGAATTCGCCCCGATCATGGAGCGCATGGCGCGTGTCCCCTGGGCCCAGGAAGTCTTCAACTGCTCCGCCCCCGACCGGGGCAACATGGAAGTGCTGGCCCGTTTCGGTACGCCGGAACAGCAGGATCAATGGCTGCGGCCGCTGCTGGCCGGTGAGATCCGCTCGGCTTTCTCGATGACCGAACCGGCGGTGGCCTCGTCCGATCCTATTAATCTCGAGGCCACGATCCTGCGTGACGGTGACGAATACGTCATCAACGGACGCAAATGGTTCACCTCGAACGCCTACAATCCCCTGTGCAAGGTCTTCGTGGTGATGGGCAAGACCGACCCGGAGGCGGTGCGCCACAGACAGTTTTCGATGATCCTGGTGCCCAAGGATACGCCCGGCGTGATCCTGGAGCGGCCCCTGCGCGTGTTCGGCGGCGTGCATTCACCGGGCGGCCATGCCCAGGTGCATTACGACAACGTCCGCGTGCCGGCGGAAAATCTTCTCCTCGGCGAAGGCCGCGGCTTCGAGATCGCCCAGGGGCGTCTAGGCCCTGGGCGTTTCCAATATGCCATGATGTTCGTCGGCATGGCGGACCGCTGTCTGGAATTGATGTGTCGCCGGGTCGAGGAACGGGAAGCCTTCGGCGAAAGGCTGTCGCAGAAAACCTCGATCCAGCACGACATCGCCCGCTCCCGCTGCGAGATCGAACAGTGCCGCATGCTGGTTCTGACCGCCGCCGACAAGATGGACAAGTATGGGCCCAAGGAAGCACGCGACTATATTTCCATGGTCAAGATCATCGCCCCGAAAATGGCGCTCGACGTGGCCAACCGGGCCATTCAAGCCTTCGGCGGCGCCGGTTTTACCCAGGATACGCCGCTGTCCCATATCTATATGACGGCGCGTTTCTGCCAGGTGGCCGATGGGCCGGACGAGGTGCATATGTCGCAACTGGCCCGGCGCACCATCCGGGATTTGTATTAGGCGGCCAGCGCAGGACTGGCCTTGCGCAGCCTATTAGTGTAACGCCGCCGGTCGAACATGCGCGGAAATTCACGCCGAAGACTCGCGACCTGGCTGGCGATTGCCGTCCTCCTGGCCGCCGGCGCGCTGTGGTCGACTGTTCTCGAGCCCAACATGCTGCGCACCACGGAGGTCACCATTGCCAATGGCAAGTGGCCGGCCGACCGGCGGCCCCTGACGATCGCGGCGCTTGCCGATCCGCATGTGGGCAGTCCCTATATTGATCTGGGGAAGCTGGCGGAGATCGTCGAACGCACCAATGCACTGCAGCCGGATCTGATCCTGCTGCTTGGCGACTATGTGAACATGAGCAATCGTCTTGGCGGTTTTGTACCGCCGGCGCCCATCGCCGGGGTTCTGAGGAAGCTCTCGGCGCCGCTGGGGGTATTCGCGGTCCTGGGCAATCAGGATTGGATGCTTGGCGGACAGGAAGTCCGGGCGGCGCTGGAGCGGGCGGGCATCATCGTTCTCGATAATGAACGCACCTTGGTCGACACCGGGGAGGGGCCGTTATGGATAGCCGGCATCGCCGATGACAGAATGCGCGATCCCGATGTCGCCGGCACTCTCGCGGGAATGCCTGAGGGCGAGCCCCTTATCGTTATTGCGCACGACCCGGTTATTTTCCGCGATGTTCCCACGCGGGCGGCGGTCACGCTGGCCGGTCATATTCATGGTGGCCAGGTGCATTTGCCATTTATCGGCGCCCTGGTGACATTGAGCCGGGCGCCAAAGCGTTGGGCCTATGGCCATGTGCGGGAGGGCGGCCGTGACCTTTTCGTCAGCGGCGGCATCGGCACCTCCATTCTGCCGATCCGCTTCAACATGCCGCCGGAAATCGTACTTCTGCGCCTGGGGCGCTGAGGATCAGGACATTTTCAAGTTCACTGATTGGCCTTTGGGCCATGTCCCGCGCCACTGACGGTATAACGCCACCAGCCGCTCGGCCGCTCGATCTCCGGCGTCTCCAGGCGCATGCTGGCCGTGGCCGAGACGGCGTCGCCGCCCATGAAGTAACTTGGAAGGACACCGAACATGGCCGCATCCGCGGCGGGGATTGAAACCACGACGGAAATGCTGGCCATATTGGAGTCCCCGTCGGATATCAGCGCCTGGGCAGTGAACGCCCCTGGCGCGTTATCCGACCGCAACCGATCAAGGGCGAAGCGCGCCGTGGCTTCGATGGAGGGGGGGTCTCCACGGATGAATGATTTTGCCGCTTCCCGCGCGGCACTGAACATCGCCTGGCGGGTATACCAGACCGAACCGAACTCAAGCGCGCCGGCCAGGACAAGGAGCGCCACGGCCAGCAGCAGGGCTGTCTTGGCGGTGGAAGCCTGGCCTCGCCGGGTCATCTCAGAACTGCTTCCGCTTGACCGACCAAATGAAGCCGTCGTACCAGAAATGCATCACCGAAACGACCAGGAAGGCGCTGAAAACCCAGTCGTTCTTTCCGTTGTATAAGCCCGCGATCAGGCCGTAAACAAGGCCCACAGTAATCAAGAGAACCAACGCGGCCAGCCCGGCCCGGGGCTTTCCCCGTAGGCGGAACACGCGCTCGATGCTGGCCCGGTCGCTCCACCAGACGATGGCGAAATACTGCCAGGCATGCATGAAATTCATGATGAAGAACGCCATGCCGAAGGGATTGAACCCCCAGGCGAAAAGCGAACAGATGCCGGTGAAGGTCAGTAGCGCCACTTTCTGGTAGGAGACGCTGTAGCCCTGCCGGGACAAATTCCAATAGGCGTAGACATAGTAGCAGAGGAACGGCACCCCGGCGCCCAGCACCAGCACCCTCAGGATGCCGCTGTTGAACTCCACATAAGCCGGGATCTCCGTGAAAAAGAGCGAACCAACCCTTTCAAACTCGGAAAAATCGTTGATGTGGTCCATCAGGGTCGCGCCGGCGGCGATCGGCCCGGCGTAGAGCAGGATGTTCAGGGTGATATCCAGACGGCGCCCGGCAAGCGGTTCGTTGCCCGCCTTCATGTCGTAGATCCGCCCGATGCCGAAGGTCTGCATGGAGGAATGGTAGACGTCCCAAAACGTCGCCAACACCGAAACGATTACGATCGCCCATAGGGAGAAACCCATGGCCAGGAACAGGACCACGGGAACGATTGTGAAACGGAGTGGAAAGCTGTGGAATATCCGCGGATTGCCGTGGGATCGAAAGGCGGTGATGATCAAATGCGACATCACGAAAACCGCCAGAAAGAGACTTATCCAGGTATCGCCGAAATACTTCGACTCATTGTTGAGGGGGGTTTGCGGCAACACGCCGCCCACCAGCAATGCCAAAATGGGTGCGAGTATAAAAAAACTAAGATCGAAGCCGGGGGAGACGATGTACTTTGATACAGGCGCCGCGGCGACCGGTTGGGATTCGCTTTCCGTGCTTGGGACAGTTTCACTTCCCGACACTTTAGGACTCTCCTCATTGGCGCATACACACCGCTCTGGAAAAAGACATTTCCAGTGAGGAAAAGACGTTAGCTACATTAATCCATATTCCGCTTGATTTTGATCAAGTGGGGTAGGCGTCGACCGTCGCGGGCACCCGCGATGCGCGCCCGCGCCCTTGAGGTGATCTCTCTCTGCGTAGCCGCACATGACAAAGTTCGTATTGGCATGCACTA
>JASLLM010000091.1 GCA_030747035.1 Alphaproteobacteria bacterium
GTGGCCTTTGTCGAGGGGCAGGGCGGGCGCATCATCATGATGGCCAGCCGGGCCCTTGCCGCCTGCGCCAAGTCACCGGATGACTATGCCTTGGTCTATGACCGCATCCTCGGGCAGGTGAAGGAGCCGGTGTTGATCCACTGGCTGGGTGAGATGTTCGATCCGGCCCTGGCCGGCTATTGGGGCCACGGCGACCACATGGCGGCGATGGATGTATGCCTGGATGTCCTGGCGGCGAACGCGGCTAAGATCGACGGCATTAAGATCTCGCTGCTGGACAAGGACAAGGAGATCACCATGCGCCGCCGCCTGCCGGAAGGCGTGCGTATGTATACCGGCGATGACTTCAACTACGCCGAACTGATCGCCGGTGACGAGGTCGGCTACAGCGACGCGCTGTTGGGCATTTTCGATGCCATCGCCCCGGCCGCCTCGGCCGCCCTGGATGCCTTCGCGGCCGGCGACGAACAGACTTTCCACGAGATCCTGGCGCCCACGGTGCCCCTGTCGCGGCACATCTTCAAGGCACCGACGCGGTTCTACAAGACCGGCGTCGTCTTCATGGCTTGGCTGAACGGCCATCAGGATCATTTCGTCATGGTCGGCGGCCAGCAAAGCGCCCGCTCGCTTGCCCACCTGGCCGAGTTGTTCCGGCTGGCCGATGCCGCCGGCCTGCTGCGCGACCCCGACCTTGCCGCCATCAGGATGCAAACCGTTCTGGCCATGCACGGGGTCGAAGGCTAACTAGATGACAAAGCCGGCGCGCAATATTCTGCAAATCGGCTTCGGCAATTTCGGGCCGACCCACTTGGCGGCGTGGCGTTCGTTGGGCTTGGCGGATGGTTTGCATGTGGTCGATCCAAGCGACCAGGCCCGGCAGCGCTGCCGCGACCTGGGCTTGCCCGAAGACCGGGTTGGCGCTTCGCCTGAAGGTTTTCTCGATCGGGCTGATTTGGTCGTGGTGCTGGCACCGACGGACCGGCATTTCGAGGTTTGCCAACCGCTGATGGGGAGTGGCAAACCGCTGTTCATTGAAAAGCCCATGACGGCGACCCTGGAGGAGGCCGAGGGGTTGGCGGACCTGCGTGGTGACCAAACGGTTCAGGTCGGCTTCTACTTCCGGGCCCATCCCCTGGCGCAACGTGTGAAGGCAGAAGTGGACAGCGGCGTTCTGGGTGATCTGCGCTATATTTCCGCGCGCTTCCATGGCTTCAAGCGGGCCCGTGGCGACAGCGGCGTGGTGGGCAATGACGCTGTGCATTTCATCGATCAGGCGAACTGGATGATGGGGGCGCTGCCGAAGGCGGTCGATGCGGTGACCCGCGACCATTTTGGCCGGGGCTATGATGATCTGGCGCTGATCCGCCTGTTCTATCCCTCCGGCGCCCTGGCCCATATCGAGGTTGGCTGCATCCAGCCCGGACGCTGGAACGACAACATCGTGCCGGGGTCCACCCAAACCAAGGAGTTCGTGGTCGCGGGCAGCGAAGGCGCGGCGGAGATTGACTATCAGACCTCCGAATTACGCCTGCACCGGGTCCACCACGAGTTGGTCGACGGTCTGTGGCGGCCCAACAACCGGGGCGTGGAGATGCCCCATGGCGCCATTGTCGAGCCCCATGACGTGGTGGCCGGCGAATTTGCCGCCTTCCTCGATGCCGTGGATGGCAAGGCACCGGTGCTGGCGGGGATAGAGGAATGCGGTGTCGGCATGGCCCGGGTGCTGGATGCCGTGCACCGCTCCGCCGCATCGGAACAAAGGGTGGCGCTGTGACACCAGCCCGCTGGCAGCCGAACGTCGCCGTTGTACAATGGCGCTGGAAATTTCATGAGGAGGCGTTGCGTGTCTGATTCCATCAAACTCTCGGTCCTGGACGTACAATTGTTCGAGCGGGATGTAACCCTGCGCATGCCCTTCCGCTTTGGCGTCACCACGTTGCGGGAAAGCCCCCAGGTTTTTGCCAAGGTCCGTATCCAGCTTGCCGATGGCCGGGAAGGTTGGGGGCAGTCGGCGGAAATGCTGGCACCAAAATGGTTCGACAAGAACCTGGAACTCAGCAACGAAGATAATTTCGATCAATTGCGCCATGCCTTGCGTACGGCATCGACCCTGTACCAGGCAGCACCGGCATCCACGGCCTTCGATCTGTTCAGCGGCAATTACGATGAACAGATCCGCCTCTGTGGCCAGCGGGGCGATGGCTCCCTGGTGGCCTGTTATGGCCCGGCGGTGCTCGACCGCGCCATCCTGGATGCCCTGTGCCGTCTGCACGAGGTTTCGTTTTACCGGGCGGTGCAAACGAACCTGCCGGGTATCGCGACGGATGAGTTCGATATCGCGCCCTTCTTGGCCGGTCTCAAGCCCGCCGAACACATCCACGCCCGGCACACGGTGGGCATGGTCGATCCGATCCGCGAGAACCCGGAACCCGTGGGCGACGGCCTGCCCGAAACCCTGGTGGATGTGATCGCCACCTATGGCCACCGCTATTTCAAGATCAAGGTCTGCGGCGATCTGGACGAGGATGTGAACCGCCTGCGGGAGATTGCCGCGGTGCTGGATGAAAGCCCGGATGGCTACATGATCTCCCTGGACGGCAACGAGCAGTACAGCGACGTCGCCGGCGTCTCGGCCCTGATGGATGCCATCGAGGGCGATGGGCGACTGGCGCGCTTCAGCGACTCCATCCTGTTCGTGGAACAACCCATTTCACGTGCCGTCGCCCTGGATGTGGATGTCTCCGCCCTGAGCGCCCGCAAGCCGGTGATCCTGGATGAATCCGATGCCTTTCTGGGCGCCTTTCCCCGGGGGCGGGAGCTTGGTTACCGCGGTGTCTCGTCCAAGACCTGCAAGGGCCTTTACAAATCGATCCTGAATGCGGCCCGCTGCGCAAATTGGGGGGAGGGGTATTTCATGTCGGCGGAGGATTTGACGACCCAGGCAGGATTGTCCGTGCAGCAGGATCTGGCCCTGGTCAATCTGCTTGGCATCACCCATGTGGAGCGCAATGGCCATCACTACGTCAACGGCATGAACGGCGTGCCGGCGGCGGAGCAGGCGGCTTTCCTGGCCGCGCATGGGGATATGTATCACCAGGGCGACGGCGGCGTCACCCGGCTAACGATCAGCAATGGACGGATCGCCATTGCCTCCCTGGACGGCGTCGGTTTCGCCTATGGCGCGGCGCCGGACCATGGGGCCATGCGCGAGATGCCTGATGGCTGATCCGGCGCGGCTGTCCATTAATCAGGCCACGACCCGGGAACAGCACAGTCTGGCCCAGGCCATTGCTGCCTATTCCCAAGCCGGTGTCAGAGGTATTTCCATCTGGCGGGACAAATTGGCGGACTGCGGCCTGGACGAAGCCGTCCGCATGATCGGCGACAGCGGCCTCGGCGTCTCCGGTCTGTGCCGGGGCGGTATGTTTCCGGGTGCCGATACGGCATCACGTCAGGCCAATATTGACGATAATCTGGTGGCGATTGACGAGGCCGCGGCCTTGGGCGCCGACTGCGTCGTGCTGGTCTGCGGCGGTCTGCCGGACGGCTCGAAGGATCTGGCGGGCGCGCGGGAGATGATCCGCGATGGCCTGGGCGCTATTCTGCCACATGCCCGGGATGCCGGCGTGCCGTTGGCCATTGAGCCCTTGCATCCCATGTATGCCGCCGACCGTTGCGCCATCAATACCTTGGGCCAGGCCCTCGATCTGTGTGACCAGTTGGGCGAGGGCCTGGGCGTTGCGGTTGACGTCTATCATCTGTGGTGGGATCCGGATCTGGAGGCGCAGATCAGGCGGGCCGGGGAGCGAACCCTGGCCTTCCATGTCTGCGATTGGCTGGTGCCGACCACGGATCTGCTGCTGGACCGGGGCATGATGGGGGACGGGGTTATCGATATCCGGCAAATCCGCGACTGGGTCGATAGGACAGGCTATGATGGCCTGATCGAAGTGGAAATATTCTCCGCCGAAAATTGGTGGAAGCGTCCGGGCGACGAGGTGATCCGCACCTGCCAGGAACGATTTGAAGAAACGGTGTAGAGAAAAGGGAAACGCAATGGCGGTCATTCAGAACATCACCAAGCAGAAACTCGAGGCGGGGGAACTTTCC
Organism: Alphaproteobacteria bacterium; assembly: GCA_030747035.1. GTDB lineage: Bacteria > Pseudomonadota > Alphaproteobacteria. The sequence goes on from JASLLM010000091.1 coordinate 4,111, forward strand.
ATCGGCATGGGGGTGCACATCGCCCGCGGCGTCGAGATCGCTAAGCTCGCCAAGGTCTGCGGCTGCGATTGGCTATTCATCGATATGGAGCACAGCCCCCTGTCATTGGAGACCGTGGCGGATATCACTCTGGCCGGGCTGGATGCGGGCTGCACGCCCATCGTCCGCGCCTCGACCCATTTGCGTCATCATGCCAGCCGGCCCCTGGATGCCGGCGCCCAAGGCATCGTGGTGCCTCACATCGATACGGCGGACGAAGCCCGCCAGGTGGTAGAGCAATGCCTCTACCCGCCCCTGGGGCATCGCTCTCTGGCGGGTGGCGCCGCGATCCTTGAATACGAAGCCCTGCCCATGGCCGAGGCGGCCAAGCTGATCAACGAAAACCTGCTGGTCACGGTGATGCTGGAAAGCCCCGAGGCCATTGCCAATGCGGACGAGATTGCCGCCGTCGATGGCGTGGACGTGTTGTTGATCGGTACCAATGATCTTTGTGCCGAGATGGGTATCCCCGGCCAGTATGATCATGATGACGTGGTGGCGGCTTATGAAACCATGATCTCGGCCTGCCGCAACAACGGTAAGCATCCCGGCATGGGCGGGATCTACAACGAGCTGATGGAAAAATATATCCGCATGGGCGCGCGTTTTGTCCTGGGCGGCAGCGATATGTCCTTCCTGATGACGGCGGCCAAGCAACGCGCGGAATTCTTGAACGGCATCGATTTGTAGGCCGGCATCTGCTAGCCTGACGGCCATGGGTGCGTTTCTATTAGTCTGGCTGCTGTCGACCCTCGCCGTCGTGGCGGCGGTATATTTGGTGAAAAGCCTGCGTCATCGCGAATTTTGTCGCGTGGGCGATTTTCACTGGCCTGGGCTGATCGTCATCGCGCTGATTCTGGGCGCCGTCGCGGCCTTCGCCTACTACAACCTGTCATCACGCGCGGTTCAGGTCCCTGACGGGGTCGCCGAGCGGCCAAAGATCGCCAGCCCGGAAAAGAATTAGCCCAAACCGCTGCGGTCCACCGCCATGGCCTTGATCATGGCGTGCACCTTGCGGCCTGGGACAATATCCAGCTCCCGCTGCGAGCGTTTGGTGATGCGGGCCCACAGATGCGTTTGCTGCGGGCTGCCGATATCGATCAGGACATCGACCTGGGGGCCATCGTCCTGGCCCACTTCGATGACCTCGCCGGCGAAGACGTTCAGGACGCTGACCCCGGACGGTGGCGTCAGGGCCAGGCTGACGTCACGGGCATGCACCCGGATACGCAATGGACTGCCGATCGCCATGTCAACATGCGGCAGCCATAGATCGCCGCCTTGGAAGGACAGCCGCGTCAGACGGTCCCGGCTGTCCTGTTCCGCCACCGTCGTGGTCAGGACGGCACCCGCATCCCAGCGTCCGGTTAGGGGGCGCAGATCCAGTCGCGCGTTGATCTCGTCCACTGCTCCCTGGGCGACGACGGCGCCTTGCGACATGACGATCAACTGATCCGCCAGACGCACGATCTCGTCCATGTTGTGGGAGACATAGACGATGGAGATATCGAACTCCCGGCGCAATTCTTCGATGAAGGGCAAGATCTCGGCCCGCCTTGGGGCATCAAGATTGGCCAATGGTTCATCCATCAACAATAAACGCGGCGCGGCGAGGATAGCGCGGCCAATGGCCACCCTTTGCCGCTCCCCGCCCGACAGGGTCCTGGGCCGCCGCTTCAGCAACGGCTCCAGCGCCAGCAGGTCGACCACGGCGTCGTAATCCACCTTTGCGATGCCCTCGGGCACCAGCCGCCGGCCATAGGATAGATTGCCGGCCACGGTCATATGCGGGAACAGGCGGCTTTCCTGAAAGACATAGCCCAGGCGCCGTTGCTCCGGCGCGAGATCGATGCCCTGGTCGCCGTCGAACAGCACCTCGCCCCGCACCGTGATGCGGCCCTGGGTGGGCTGCTCCAGACCGGCCAGCATATTGACCAGGGATGTCTTGCCGGCGCCGGAGGGGCCGAACAGGGCGGTGATCCCGGCGTCGGCCCGGAACGCCGCCTCGATCTCGAAATCGCCAACCCTGGCTTTCAGGTCCACATCCAGCATCACGATAGCCCGATCCGTTTGGACAGTTGCTTCGCCAGATATTGCGAGGCGACCAGGGTGATGATGGCCAGGGCGACCGAGATCAACGCCAGGCGGGTGGCGCCGGCCTCGCCGCCCGGAATTTGCAGGGCGGTATAAAGTGCCAGCGGCAGGGTGCGGGTTTCGCCTGGCACGTTGGCCGCGAAAGTGATGGTAGCGCCGAATTCGCCGAGGCAACGGATAAAGGCCAGCAAGACGCCGGTCAGAATACCAGGTGCCGTAAGCGGCAGCGTGATGGTCAGAAAAACCCGCAACGGCCTGGCACCCAGGGTCCGCGCCGCCGTCTCCAAACGACGGTCCACCGCTTCCATGGACAGGCGCACGGCGCGCACCAGCAGGGGGAAGGCCATGACGGCAGCGGCCAGAGCGGCGCCGCGCCATGAAAAAACCATATGGATGCCGAACCAATCATGCAGCCAGGCCCCCACCGGCCCGTTACGTCCGAACAGCACCAACAGAACATAGCCCAAGGCCACGGGCGGCAGCACCAGGGGCAGGTGCACCACGCCATCCAGCAGCGCCTTGCCTGGAAACTCCCGCCGCGCCAGCAGCCAGGCAATGGCGATGCCCGGCAAAAGGCTGCAGGCCACGGCCCAAAGCGCGACTTTCAGCGACAGCGACAGAGCTTCGATTTCAAGCGGCGTTAACATCCCCTAGCTCTTAACGGGGCCTGGGCAGAAAGGTAAAGCCATATTGTTCAAAGATTTTGCCCGCGGCCTGGCCCCGCAGGAAGCGAAACACCGCACGGGCCGGGGCGCTGTCCCGTCCCCGGATGAGCGCCAGGGGGTAGACAATGGCATCGTGGCTATCACTGGGAAAGGCCGCCGCCCGGGCCAACCCGCCGTGCACCTGGGCATCGGTGGCGTAGGCAATGGCATAACGGCCCTGGCCCCGGGCCAGCAGGGCCAAGGCATCGCGGACCGAGGCGCCGAAAACTGCCTGGCTCCGCACGGCCGGCCACAGACCCAGTTTTCGCAGTGCCTGACGGCCGTATCGCCCGGCGGGCACATGTTCCGGATCGCCCATGATCAGGCGTTCCTCGCCCAGGGCTGCCTTCAGATCCGCCAGGGCGGTAAGCTTAACGGCCTCGCCATCATCGGCTCGGCGCAACAGCACCAACCGGTTACCCAGCAAATTCAGGCGGTCCTTGTCGGCAAGCAGATCCCGGTCCTGGAGATATTGCATCCATTCCGGATTGGCGGAGAGAAACAGATGCACCGGGGCGCCGGCGGCGATTTGCTTCGCTAGGGTGGAGGAGGCGGCAAAGGTCGCCCGCAGGTCTATGCCGTGTGCCTTTTGAACCGCCGTCGCCAGGGCCGTCACCGCCTCGGTGGTGGAGGCGGCGGCCAGGATATCGATGGTCTGGGCCCGTGGCTGGCCAGGCGCCATGGCAAGGCCGAGGGCCAGGGTAGCCACGCAATAGTATCGGCGAATGCGCGATCCCATGGCGGCCTCTCCTCCGATCTCCCTTACATGGCCGCGCGCAATCGCTTGAAGCCGGCATCCAGGTCGGCGATCAGATCGTCGGGGTCTTCCAGGCCAATATGAAAGCGCAGGCATTGCCCTTCATAGGGCCAGGGGGTGACGGTGCGCGAGGCATTGGGATCTTGCGGTAGGATCAGGCTTTCATAGCCGCCCCAGGAAGCGCCCATGCCATACAATTCCAGGCCATCGATCAGGGCGGCCAGGGCTTCGCGGGGACAGGGTTTGAGGGTGGTGCCGAACAGGCCCGAGGCGCCAAGGAAATCGCGTTTCCACAGTCCGTGCCCAGGATCGTCGGGCAGGGCCGGGTGCATCACGCATTCGATAATGTCCTGACCCATCAGCCATTCCGCCAGGATCAGGCCGTTTTCCCAATGTTGTTTCAGGCGCACGGACAGGGTCCGCATGCCGCGCTGGGCCAGATAGACATCGTCCGGTCCGGCGGTGTGGCCCAGCATACGCGATGTTGTTTCCAACTCCGGCCAGGCTTCCTTGCTGGCGCAGGCGGTGCCGATCATGACGTCGGAATGGCCGACGATATATTTGGTGCCGGCCTGGATCGAGACATCCACTCCCAGGGTAAACGGTTTGCAATACAACGGCGAAGCCCAGGTGTTGTCCATCAGCACGGTGCAGCCCTTGGCGTGCGCCGCCTCGGCTATGGCCGGGATGTCCTGCATCACGAAGGTTTGCGAACCCGGCGCCTCGACATAGACGACCTTGGTATTGTCCTGGATCAGATCGGCGATGCCGGCGCCGATGGCCGGATCGTAAAAGGTGGTGGCAACATTGATCCGCTTGGCCAGGGTGTCGCAAAAGCGCCGCGTCGGGCCATAGACGCTATCCACCATGAGGATATGGTCGCCGGCTTCCACGAAAGACATTATGGAGGCGACAATCGCCGCCAGGCCGGAGGGATAGACCATGCAGCGGTGCCCGCCCTCGACGGCGCAGACCATGTCTTCCAACGAAAAGGTCGTGGGCGTTCCCATGCGGCCGTAATAAACGCCGCGCTCTCCCTGCTCGCGCCGGGCCTTTGAAGCATCGAGCGCGCCGAGGGTGGAGTGGAGAACGGTGGAGGCATGATAGACCGGCGGATTGACAATGCCGAGATTGTTATCCGGGTCGCGGCCGGCCGTGACCAGTTTTGTTTCGTCTTTCATGATGACAATTACTCTATGGAATTTGGGGAGGGGCCATGGGCCCGGATGAGGTCTCCCAGCATAATGCCATCCCGTTGATTTTGACGCCAATTTATTTCTTGGAACGCTTATTGTATCTGGTTGTCGCACGCCCCATTGTTTGTTACCGTCCGGTACGTTCATGCCCGATCGGAACAAGTGAACGGGTGTGGCATGAAACAGAGATCGGGGTTTCAGTTGCAAGCTCCGTAAGAAGAGTACGTTCGTGACAACATTGATAACAGGGAAGATCAATCAATGAAAAATACAGCAATTCTAGCATTGGGCGTCGGTGCGGCCATGTTCGCCACGGCCGCTTATGCCGGTACCGTCGATGACATCAAGAAGCGTGGGGAGCTGATTTGCGGCGTCACCACGGGCTTGGCCGGCTTCGCGGCACCGAATGACAAGGGCGAATGGGCCGGGTTCGACGTGGATATCTGCCGCGCCGTTGCCGCTGGCGTGCTTGGCGATTCTTCGAAAGTCAAGTTCGTTCCGACGACCGGTAAAAGCCGTTTCCCAACCCTGCAGTCCGGCGAAGTGGACATGCTGTCCCGGAATACCACCTGGACCTTCGACCGGGACGTGAAGCTCGGCTTTGAGTTCGCGGGCGTCAACTTCTATGACGGCCAGGGCTTCATGGTGCGCAAGGACCTGGGCGTCAAATCCGCCCTGGAACTGGACGGCGCCACGGTTTGCGTTGCCACTGGTTCCACTACGGAATTGAACCTCGGTGACTATTTCCGCGCCAACAACATGAAATATGTACCGGTGGTTTTCGAGAAGTCCGATGAAATCCGCGCCGGTTACATTGCCGGTCGTTGCGATGCCTATACCACTGACCGTTCCGGTCTGGCGGCGCAACGTTCACAGATGCCGAACCCGGACGCTCATGTGGTTCTGCCTGAAGTCATCTCGAAAGAGCCCCTGGGCCCGTTGGTCCGTCATGGCGACAATCAGTGGGGCGATGTTGTCCGCTGGACCCTGAATGTCTTGGTCATTGCCGAGGAAAAGGGCCTGACCGCCGCCAACGTTGAGAGCATGAAGAGCTCGACGGGTGACCCGGAAGTCAAGCGTCTGCTGGGCCTTGAGGGCGAATACGGTGCCCGTCTTGGCCTTCCCAACGACTGGGCCTTGAATATCATCAAGCAGGTCGGCAACTACGGTGAAAGCTACGAGCGGAATATCGGCCCGAATACGCCGATCGGTCTGGCCCGTGGCGTGAACGGTCCTTGGAACAAGGGCGGCATCCTGTACTCACCGCCGTTCCGTTGATCCCGGACTATCCGGCTTAACGGGAAGCGATCAAAGCTTTATGTGTGAAGCATTGATTACCGTCTAGACGACGGCGCGTCCGGCCCGGCTTGGGCCGGACGTGTCCCGTCGGGCGGCGTTATTTGATATTGTGATAGGTAATTGGGTTCTTGGGGATATAAGCCGCAAAGGCGCACCGTCCGAGCCGTTATCTGATCATCGTGAAGTATAATCGTTTGGCACGGGGGGTGTGATGGCCGTAGCCGAAGGTGGGGTGAAACCCGGAAAAGCCTCGTTCCTTTATGACGCGCGAATTCGCGCGATCATCTACCAAGTCGTAATGGCTGGCGCCGTGGTGATATTTTTTGCCTGGCTGACCATGAACACCCTGGACAACCTGGAAGCTAGGGGGATCGCTTCCGGTTTTGAATTCCTCAATCATCCGGCCGGATTTGGAGTGCCATTTTCACTGATCGAGTATTCCGAGGCATCGCCATATAAGACGGTGTTCATACTTGGCGTTCTGAACACCCTATTCGTCTCTGCCGTGGGTGTCGTTCTCGCCACGCTGCTTGGATTTACCCTTGGCGTCATGCGTCTGTCGCGAAACTATCTGATATCTCGCATCGCGGCGATCTATCTGGAAACCTTCCGTAATATTCCGCTGCTTCTGCAAATTCTGTTCTGGTATATCGGCGTGCTGCAGTTGATGCCGCAGCAGCGCAGTTCGATCATCATTTTGGAAAATGTCTACGTTAACAACCGCGGCATATTTTATCCCGCCCTTCAGGCGGAACCGGGTTTCATGGCGGTTCCCATTGCCTTTCTGGTTGGCCTCGTCGCGACAATTATCCTGCGCGGCTGGGTCAAACGGCGGCGCGATGCGACGGGACAAGGTTTTCCGACCATCTGGGTCGGCCTGGGGCTGATTTTCGGCCTGCCCATTCTGGCCGCGCTGGTGACGGGACTGCCTTGGACGTGGAGTATACCGCGCCTGCAGGGCTTTGGTTTCAAGGGCGGCTCGGTGATCGTTCCAGAGTTTCTGGCGCTGTTGCTGGCTCTGACAATCTATACCGCTGCTTTCATCGGCGAAATTGTGCGGGCCGGTATTCAGGCAGTTTCTCATGGGCAGACAGAGGCGGCGCACGCCCTTGGTATCAAGCCCGGCACTACCCTGCGTCTGGTGATTATTCCCCAGGCCATGCGGATCATCATTCCGCCGCTGATTTCCCAATACTTGAATCTGGTGAAGAACTCATCCCTGGCGCCGGCCATTGGCTACCCCGAAATGACCCAGGTCTGGGCCGGCACTGTGTTGAACCAATCGGGCCAGGCGTTGGAATGCATCGCCATGGTGATGGGCACCTACTGTATCATATCGTTAAGCATCTCCGGTGTGATGAATTGGTACAACGCCCGCGTTGCGTTGGTGGGGAGGTGACGTCATGAGCACGCAAGATTATGGCGTAACCGAGCCGGTCTTCACTCCGAAACCCGATCTGCCGCCGCCCGCAAGCACCGTTGGTGTCATTGGCTGGGTCCGCAACAATCTGGTGCCGGACTGGTTTAACGGCGCCATGACGGTGGTGGCGCTGCTGGCGCTCTACATGGTCATCCCGCCCATCGTCAATTGGGCGCTATTCGATGCCCATTTCGTCGGTGACAGCCGCAAGGCCTGCAAACCGAATGTGCAAATCGTGCGCGACAAGGTGGCGACCAAGGGGATCATGCCCGACGGTACCACCTTGGACGTGGAAACAACCGCCGACCGCATCGTCGTGCCCGAAGGGGTTATACCCAATGTGCGTTGGGAACGGAAAATGGTGGAAGGCGTGGTCCGGGCCAAGGGCCGGGAGTACGCCAAGGTGGTGGTCGAAAAAGACGTCATCATAGAGGGCGCCTGCTGGGTCTTCGTCGGCGTACGCTTCGATCAGTTCATTTATGGCTTCTATCCCAAGGAGGAACGCTGGCGTCCCACGGTGGTGATCGGCATAGGTCTGTTGTTGATCATCTACATGCTGACCGACGGAATGCCTCATCGCGGCCGCGTTGCCATGTTCCTGCTTATTCCGTTCCCGGTGATCGCCTTTTTCATGTTCTCGGGCGGGGTATTGGGGATGCCGCACGTGGACAACGCCAAATGGGGCGGTCTGGTCCTGACCATCATAATATCCTCGGTGGCCATAACAGGCGCCTTGCCGCTTGGCGTGGCGCTGGCCCTGGGCCGGCGCAGCCAGATGCCGATCATCCGGTGGTTCTGCGTCCTGGTGATCGAATTCTTCCGTTCGGTCCCGATGATCACGATCCTGTTCATGGCCCTGGTGGTGCTGCCGCTATTCCTGCCGCCGGGGACTACGTTCGATCAGTTGCTGCGGGTTCTGATCGGCGTCACGATCTTTATCGCCGCCTATACGGCTGAGGTGGTGCGCGGCGGCCTGCAGGCCCTGCCCAAGGGGCAGTATGAAGCCGCCGATGCGCTGGGCCTTGGCTATTGGAAGATGATGCGTCTGATCATTCTGCCGCAGGCCTTGCGCATCATGATCCCCGCCATCGTCTCGCTGTTTATCGGCATCTTCAAGGACACCACCCTGGTGCAGATCGTCGGCCTGAACGATCTGTTGACCATGGTGCAATTGGCGGTGACGGACGCCCAGTGGATCGGCCTTTCCAAGGAAGGTTATTTCTTCTGCGGCTTCGTCTTCTTCGTCTTCTGCTTCTCCATGTCGCGGTATTCCATGTACCTCGAACGCAAGCTCCACACCGGCCATTGATACGCGCGGGAAAGGGAACAATCTCATGAGCGCCACGGATACTGATATCGACGTTGATGTTGATCAATCAAGAATGAAGATCTCTGACGAGATCGCCATTCAGATTACCGGCATGCATAAATGGTACGGCTCGTTTCATGTCCTCAAGGACATTAACCTGACCGTCAATCAGGGTGAACGTATTGTCGTCTGCGGGCCATCGGGCTCCGGCAAATCGACCTTGATCCGTTGTATCAACCGCCTGGAAGAGCACCAGCAGGGGCAGATTTTGGTCGACAATGTGGAGTTGACCAACGATTTGAAAAATATCGACACCGTGCGCCGCGAGGTCGGCATGGTGTTCCAGCATTTCAACCTGTTCCCACATCTGACAGTGCTGGAAAACTGCACCCTAGCGCCGATCTGGGTGCGCAAGATGCCCAAGGCCGAGGCGGAGGAAATCGGCATGCGGTTCCTGGAAACCGTGCGCATCCCCGAACAGGCCGACAAATTCCCCGGCCAATTATCGGGCGGACAGCAACAGCGCGTGGCCATCGCCCGCTCGTTGTGCATGAACCCGCGTATCATGCTGTTCGACGAGCCCACATCGGCCCTTGATCCGGAAATGATCAAGGAAGTGCTGGAGGTGATGATCCACCTGGCCGAGGAAGGCATGACCATGATCTGCGTAACCCATGAAATGGGTTTCGCCCGCAAGGTCGCGAACCGGGTGATCTTCATGGACGCCGGCGAGATCGTCGAGCAAAACGAACCGGAAGAGTTCTTCAACAACCCGAAATCCGACCGCACGCAACTGTTCCTGAGCCAGATCTTGTCGCATTAAGGTCCGAGTGGTGAGAGGGTCGACGTGGCAGTCGATCTATTTGCTTGTTGTAATGTTACATGTAACGCCTATATGTTACCTGTAACGTTTTGGAAATGAGGCTTGGAACCCGTGAGCACCAGCGCTGAAAGGCAAAGACGCCGACGGGCACGTCTGCTCCAGGAAGGCAAGGTTGATGTATCCGTGACGGTGCCAGTTGAACATCGTCGCACCATCCAGCAAATGGCGTACAGTCTGAATCAAGGAGGCTTTCCGCCATTAGGTCATGATCGGCTGCGACCGGCACTGCACGGTTTGAAATCCATGAAACCGGCATTGCAACAGGCCGGCGTGTTGCATGCGGGCGTTTTCGGTAGTACGGCGCGCGGCGACGGACGAACCGACAGCGACATTGATATTGTGATCGACATTGATGTCCCGCGCGTTGGGAATGTCCTGAAATACATCAACATCTGTGAATCGATCAAAACCGGGATGGCTGAATTCTGCCCTAACGTGGAAGTGGATGTTGCCAACCAAGCGACATTGCGACCGGGCATCAGCGAAGCGGTGGAGAAGGACGTTATTTATGCCTTCTGAAGATCCTGCGGTTCGTCTTGGGCATATTATTGAAAATATTGCCCGTATTGAGGAGTACTCAACGGACCTAACGCTGGCAGATTTTCTTCGTGATCAAAAGACAATCGATGCTGTTGAGCGTTGCATGCAAAGGATCTCCGAGGCGGCGCGGCGTCTTGGTTCAGGTTATGATGCCATTTATCCGGAGTTGGAGCTTCCCGCCCTACGCAAATTCGGCAGTGTTCTACGCCACGACTACGATGAAATCCTGCCCGCTCTCATTTGGGGATTCATCGGGGATTTATTGCCGGGTCTGGAAGCCATGGCGCGAGCCGAACTGGCCAAGTTGGAAGATTGAGATCGAGCCTTACGCGAAGTCCAACACGTTGTCGGGGTCCTGCCACGGCGCGGGGACTTCCTTGCGGTCGTAGGGGCGGAAGCCAAAACGTTGGTAGAGGGGCAGGGCCTTGGGGTGATCCAGGGTGCAGGTGTTGACCAGAACCCGCCCCGGCTCCCGGTGCCACAACATATCCAGCGCCTGGCCTAGCAGATACGGGCCCAGGCCCATGCCGATAAACTCCGGCATGATGCCGAAATAGGCCAGTTCGGCTGTCGGCACGGCATCCGTCATGGGGCGGAAATCCAGCTCGTAAAAGCCAGCCGGCACCCCGCCCACGTAAAGCACATAGACCTCGACCGCATCATCCTGAATAATCGCGGCCAGTTCCCCATCGGACAGTTTCTTGCGGTCGGTCCAATACCAGGGCCGCCCCACCGCGTCATAGAGGTAGCGGTAGAAACCGAGCGTGATGTCATGGGCGCCGATCAGGGCATGGCGTCGCGCCTTGGGCACGATATGGGGCAGGGAGCCACGCTCCAGCATTTCCAGATAGGTGACGATGACCGGCTCGTCGTCCATCTGATGACCGACGGGCAGGGGTTTGCCGTCCAGACGCCGGCTCATGGTATTGGTGGGCTCCACCATGTAGCCGAGGCGCTGGTAAAAGCCGATCACTTCCGTATTGCTGCCCCGCACCATCAAATGCACCTTGGGCACGCCATCGGCTTGCAGGCGCTCCTCCGCCGCGGCCATGATGCGCCGGCCCAGATCCTCCCCCTGGCGGTCGGGATCGACGGCGACATAGTAGATCCAGCCGCGATGGCCGTCCTGCCCCACCATGGCGGTGGCGACAATCTTGCCTCCGTCTTCCAGAATCAGAATCTCTCCATGTCCGCCCGTGCGGCAAAAAGCGATGTCCTGGCGCGGATCATTCAACGGATTTCGCAACAGGTCACAGCGCCGCCACAAATCGACCACGGCCTGCTCGTCGCCGTCGCAATAATTTCGTAGTTCCATGATCCAATACTCAGGTCACGATGGGGGTATCTTCACGGCTGCCCCATTCAGACCAACTGCCGTCGTAAAGCGTGGTGTTCCCATGGCCAAGAGCCTCCAGGCCCAGCAATAGGACCGCTGCGGACACGCCGGAGCCACAGGAGGTTACGACGGGCCGCTCCAGATCAACACCCGCTTCAATGAACAGGGCGCGTAACTGTTCAGGGCCATGCAAGGTGCCGTCCGCCTGCACAAGCTTGTCGTAGGGCAGGTTGAAGGCGCCGGGCATATGGCCCGAACGCAAACCGGCCCTGGGTTCGGCCGCCGTGCCGTCAAATCGCCCGGCACCGCGGGCATCGATAATCTGCCGGTCATCACCCTGGTCGATCAGGGCAAGCATCTGATCCACGGAACGGACCATATCCGGCTGGTAGACGGCCCGGAAGCTGGCCGGCGTCACGGCCGCCACGGTGTCTTCCATGGCCCGGCCTTCCGCCTGCCACTTTGTCCGTCCTCCGTCCAAGACCGCCACTTTATCGTGGCCGAAGGCGCGGAACATCCACCAGACCCGACAGGCGCCGGTCAACTTGCCGCCGTCATAGGTGACCACCATATCATCGTTGCCGATGCCCATGGCGCCGACGGCGTCACCGAATGCCGCGGCATCGGGAAACATGTGTGGCAGATCGCTGTCCGGCGCACAGACCACATCGATATTGAAGCGCTGGGCGCCTGGGATATGGGCTTCGGCGAATTCCGCGTCCGCGTCCCGGTTCTCCGCCGGCAAATAAAATGAACCATCCAGGACTTTCACATCGCCCCGATCCAGGTGCTCCGCCAGCCAGGCCGTTGAAACAGTGGAGGAGTTGCTCATATATAACCTCAATAAAAATATATAATAGTTTGATTTTATTCAGAAAATTCGATTGAAACACGGCGGTTTTGCCGGCCCTTTTTTTCGATCTTGCGGACCCGCACCTGGCCGATTTCCGAGGTGTTGGCCACATGGGTGCCGCCGCAAGGCTGCAGATCGCAGCCATCCACGTCGATCAAACGGAC
>JASLLM010000092.1 GCA_030747035.1 Alphaproteobacteria bacterium
TCGAATCACAAACACCCATTCAATCAAAGATCAAAAAGCAAAACGTCGATTCAGAAGATCCCGGAAACGCTCTAGTAATCCGTTGGCTCAAAAATCCTTGCACAGCCTCAGGGCATCGTAGATTGCCGCATGAATATTGCGCGAGGCGACGGCATCGCCGATGCGGAATAACTGGAAGCTGCCTTCGCCATTGGCCGCGATGGTCTGCGGCTCCCCGGCCAACAGCGCATCATAATCCATCGCGCCCAGATTGACCGAGGTCGGCTTCAGATCGAAATAGAGCTGATCCAGGGGCAGGGTGCCGTGTTCCACGACGACCTGATCCACGTCCCGGCTTTCCGCCATGGCTTCGGTAAACTCGCTGGACAGATGCGCCGTCAATTGGTTGCCCTTGCGCTCCACCCGCCGCACCCGGCTGTTGATGGTGACGCGGCTGCCGCATTCCTGAAAGGCCTGGGCGAACGGCACATGGTTCATGCCGCCGATCTCCGCCGCCAGGCCTCGTTCCGGCGTGACGATTTCCAGCCTGGCGCCGGCGCGGGCGATCAATTCGGCGGCCTGCATGCCGGGATAGGCGCCGTTATCGTCAAACAGCAGCACGTTCTCGCCCGGCGCGACATCGCCCGAGAGAATATCCCAGGTGCTGACCACATGTTCAGCCCCGGCATCGAGAATATCCGTATTGGGCAGACCGCCCGTGGCCACCACCACGATGTCGGGATCTTCCGCCCGGATATCCGCCGCCTCGGCATAACGGTTATAGCGGATCTCCACGCCCAGGCGTTCGCATTCGGCGAGGCGCCAGTCGACAATGCCGATCAGCTCGGCCCGGCGTTGCTGACCTGCGGCCAGACGGATTTGCCCGCCGGCCCTGGCCGCGGCCTCGAACACCAGTACTTCATGGCCGCGCTCGCCACAAACCCGGGCGGCTTCCAGCCCGGCGGGGCCGGCACCGACGATCACGACCTTTTTACGATCGCCCGCCGTTTTCGTGATTTCCTGGGGCATGAACTCTTCGCGCCCGGTGGCGGCGTTGTGGATGCAATGGGCATCGCGCCCTTCATAGATGCGGTCGAGGCAATAGGTGGCACCGACACAGGGCCGGATGCGGTCTTCCTGGCCGGCCGCGATCTTGCGCACGATATGGGGATCGGTGATGTGCGGCCGCGTCATGCCGACCATGTCCAGCTTGCCCTCGGCGATGGCGTGACGGGCCGTGGCGACGTCGGCGATGCGGGCCGCATGAAAGATCGGGAATTTGGTCGCTTGGCGGATTTCGCCGGAGAAATCCAGATGCGGCGCCGTGGCCATGCCCTGGATCGGGATCACCTTGGTCAGGCCCGCATCGTGATCGATATGGCCCCGGATGATGTTGAGAAAATCAACCTGCCCCGATGCCTTCAGGCGCTGGGCAATTTCCAGACCCTCCGCCGCGCCCAGGCCGATGGTCCAGTCTTCATCCGCCACCATGCGCAGACCGACGATGAAATCCGGGCCGACCGCCTTGCGGATCGCACCCAGGACCTGGAAGGTAAAGCGCATGCGGTTGTCCAGGCTGCCGCCATATTCGTCATCGCGCTGGTTGGTGGCCGGTGACCAAAAGGCATCTATCAGGTGGCCAAAAGCCTCCAGTTCGATGCCGTCCAGACCGGCCGCCTGCATGCGTTGGGCCGTGGCGGCGTAGTCGTCAAGAATGCGGGCGATATCCCAATCCTCGATAACCTTCGGAAACGACCGATGCGCCGGCTCCCGCACCATGGAGGGGGAGACCACGGGCAGCCAGTCGTGGTGGTTCCAGCCGGTGCGGCGGCCCAGATGGGTGATCTGGATCATCACGGCGCAGCCATGTTCGTGGCAGGCATCCACCAGATCCCGCATATGGGGGACGATTTCGTCCTTGTAGGCGTGCAGGTTACCGAAGGAGGCGGGCGAATCTCGGCTCACCACCGCCGAGCCGGCAGTCATCGTCATGGCGATGCCGCCCTTGGCCTTTTCCTGGTGATAGAGGCGATAGCGTTTGGTCGGCAAGCCGTTTTCCGAGAAATTCGGTTCATGCCCGGTGGACATCAGGCGGTTGCGTAATGTCAGATGCTTCAGTTGATAGGGCTGCAACAGGGGATCGTTGGCGCGCTTGCTGGCTGTCATGGCGTCCTCGTACTGTAGGTGCCCGCTTTATGGGGCATTCTTCGTTGCTTTCATGCGGATATTTCGCCGCTCACCATCACGATGCCGCATATCTTGCGGCGTATCAATGACCCCGGCAACAAGGATATTGGAACCGCGCCGAATTACGCCTGGCTATCCAGTACCTCGCGTACGCGCCGGGCCAGGGCCGGGGTCTGATACGGTTTGTTCATCAATGTGGCATCATCATCAAAGCCGCCGCGGCGATTGAGGACTTCCCGTGTGTACCCCGATGAATACAGCACCCCGGAGGACGGATATCGATCGTGAAAGGCAGAGGCGACATCACGGCCGTTCATCCCCCGGGGCAGAATCATGTCCGTCAGCAACAGATCAATTGCGCCGGCATCCGCCATGACCTCCAGCGCGGCCTGACCGTCAATGGCCTCCAGGACGTTGTAGCCGAGGCGCCGTAGCACGGTCACAAGATAATTGCGCACATCCCCGTCGTCCTCGACCACGAGGATGGTTTCATCGCCTCCTGGGCTGTCCCTGTAGGTTTCCTCGGAGGTGCGTTGGGCAGCCGCGGTGTCATCTTCCCTGGGGAGATAGATCCGTACTGTCGTGCCTTGGCCTTCCTCGCTGTAAACGGAAACCTGGCCGCCGGATTGTTGCGCGAAGCCGAACACCATGCTCAGGCCCAGACCACTGCCCTTACCAACCTCCTTGGTCGTGAAAAACGGCTCGAACGCCCGTACCCGCACCTCGGACGGCATCCCGGCGCCATCATCGCTGACCGTGATGGTTACGTAATCTCCGGGCACCAGATCATCGCAGTTGGCTGTATAATCTTCGTCGAGAACCCGGTTGGCGGTCTCAATAACCAGATGCCCGCCATTGGGCATAGCATCCCGGGCATTGATGACCAGGTTCAAAAGCGCGTTTTCAAGCTGTCCGGCATCGACCACGGTTGGCCAAAGACCGGCCGCCAGATTCATATCGATGGCAATGTCTTCGCCAATCGTGCTTTGGGCCAGCCGGCAAAAATGCGGCAGGATCTCGTTGATATGTGTCGTTTGGGCAATCAGGTCCTGTTGCCGTGAGAACGCCAGTAGGCGATGGGTCAGTTCCGCGCCTCTGAGTGCCGCCCTAAGGGCGATGGCGACGCCTTCTTTGTCGAAATCATTCTTGATGTTGTCGCTGTCCTGGAGCAAATCCAGATTGCCGATAATAGCGGCCAGAATGTTGTTGAAATCATGCGCGATGCCGCCGGTCAACTCGCCCACGGCTTCCATTTTCTGGGCCCGGCGTAGCTGTTCCTCCACCGAGAGGACGTCGGTGATGTCGATATAGCTGCTGAACACTGCCGCTTCACCCTCGAAGTCAATCAACTCCGCCGAGATCAGTTGCCAACGCAGGCTGCCGTCCGCGTCTTTCGATTGGGCCTTGAAATCCCGCACCTTGCCGTTTTGCTTCAATTCCTTAAGAAATTCTGCTCGCTGCCCCGAATCCGCCCACATCTCGATTGATGTGCGGCCGGCCAGGTCCCCGTTGCTCCAACCCATGGCGTTGCGCGCCGCCTGGTTGGCGTAGAGAAAACCGGCATCGGATATTCGATTGACCACCGTCGGCGCCGGTGTTGCCTCGGCCAGGATGCGGAACCTGTCTTCGCTGGCGGCCAAGGCCTGCTCGGCCTGTTTGCGCTCGGTGATGTCCGTATTGATCCCGCCGATGCCAATGACCGTGCCGTCATCAAGCTTGATGGGAAACTTGTGAAACAGCGTCGTCCGTTCCACGCCATCCGCGAAGGGCGTCTGAACTTCAGTTATGACCGCCGCTTCGCCCGACATGACCTCGCGATCCAGCCCGGTCACTTCGAGCGCGTGAGGTCTAGGGTACATGTCGAATACCGTCTTTCCGAGAATTTCCTCTCCTTGGGGATTGAACCACTCATGCCATTGCCTGTTGGCGGTGAGATAATGCCCCTCTGAATCCTTGAGCAAGATTGCCGAAGGCGAGTTGTCAACAAAGGCCC
Source organism: Alphaproteobacteria bacterium (assembly GCA_030747035.1). GTDB lineage: Bacteria > Pseudomonadota > Alphaproteobacteria. The sequence goes on from JASLLM010000092.1 coordinate 4,160, forward strand.
GGAAGCGGCTGTCGCTTTCACGCAGCGCGTCCTCCGCCCGCTTACGCTCGGTGATATCAATCAGGGTTGACTGAATGGCAGGCGTTCCTTCCCAGTCAATCACGGCGCTATGGCTCAGCAACCACACCGGCGTGCCATCCCGGCGCCGGCCGTGCAATTCAAACGCCGCTGGTATATCCTCGCCGGCCAGCCTGCGCCGGCGAATGTTGTCGATCCGATCGACTTCGGCTTCGTCCAGCAGCGAATTGAGCGTTGGCAAGGCCAGGATCTCGGCCGCCGAGTCATATCCGAACATGCGAACCGCCAATTCACTGGCAAACAGCGGACGGTATTCAACGTCGAAGACGAAAATGCCAACCGTCCCGCTTTCGATCAGCGCGCGGTAGCGCTGTTCGCTTCTGCGGGCCGCGGCTTCGGCTTGGCGCAATCCCGTCACATCCTGCACGCTGCCGGACATGCCCGTGTCTACGCCCTCCTCGTTTTGTGTGATCTCGGCATTTTCCAGGACCGTGCGCACCTCGCCATCAGGTCTGATGATCCGGTGCTCGAAGCTGTATGGCTGTCCGGTTTTGCGGGCCCGCCGCAAAGACTCCACGAGGGGGTGCCGGTCGTCGGGGTGAACCTGTTGCGAAAACTGTTCGAAGCTGGGTTCGAAGTCTTCCGGCGTGACGCCAAAGATCCGATAGACCTGTCTCGACCAAGATAACCGGTCGGACGCGAAATTGTGTTCCCAACTGCCCACGTTGGCGATGCGCTGCGCCTCCGCCAGCTTGGCTTCCCTGTCGGCCAAGTCGCGCACCGAAGACTGTAGTTTGCTGATATCGACGACCACGCTGAAAACGCCGCTGACCGCCCCGTCCGGGCGGATGTCGGGCACGTGCGATATTTCGACGTCCCTTGTCACGCCGTCGGGATAGGTTGTGCGCGTCTCGAAGGTCAGCGGCTGGCCGGCGAGAACCTGGTCGAGTGATGGCAGCAATGTCCCATGAGCCACTTCGCCAAAAACTTCCGCGACAGTCCGGCCGATAATTTCATCGGCACTGCGATCCAGCCAACGTTCGGCCGTCTTGTTGACGAAGACGTACCGTTGTTTCCTGTCCAGGCGCGCGATCAAAACGGGTATGCTGTCGGCGATCGTGCGGAGTTCGTTGGTGCGCTCTTCAATCAGGTCCTCCAGATGGTTCCTGTGATTGAGGAGATCTTCTTCCGCCCGCTTCGTCTCGGTAATGTCGACGACGGAGATGGGAACGCTTTGAAAGTCTTCCGGCCGGCTGGGGATCGGCATGGTCACAACGACCCAGAGGTCATCGCCGGCAAAATTCCGGTGTTTTACCTCGGCCCGAAAATGCTCGTGGCCCGCCCAGATCGCGACGAGCTCGTCCAGGAACAGGTCCGCCGCGGCGTCGGGAAGAATCCTGTCCAGGGAACCCAGAAGTTCTTCCTGCGTGGCGGCACCAAACAGGCGCAACGTCGCTTCATTGACTTGGTTGACATTGATACGGTTGGCCAGTCCCCAAACGGCGTCGGGATGTTCCAGAAGGTGGGCGCGGAGATCCTGAACGCCTTCGCGGCGCAAACGCTCGAATTCCGCAAGGACTCCGCTAAAGTCCTCGTCCCAGAGGCAGACTTCCGCCTGATCAAAAATCAGCCGATAGCGCCGCTCTCTTTCCCTCAGAGCTTCCTCGATATTCCGCTTCTCTGTGATGTCGATCGCCATCGACAGGATCGCGGGTTCGCCGGCCCAATTGATGGTGTGAACGATGTTGTTGACCCATATCTTCCGGCCATCTCGTCTAATGGCCTCGTATGTAAACTGGGCTGGAGCCTCCTCTCCGCGTGACCGCGCCTCGGCATAATTTTTAAAGCGTTCTTGTTCATGTTCCGGGAAGTTGCCGAGGATGCTGTCCTACGCCAGAACCTGATCGGAAGAATCGAAGCCGAAAATCTCGGCCCAGGCGTGGTTGACCAAAAGCGGCTTGAAATTCCGGTGGATCAAGGTGCCCTGGATGGAGCCATCGATCAGATTGCGAAACTGCGCCTCGCTCTCTTTCGCCGCCTCCTGTGCCTGTTTGCGATCGGTAATATCCGTTCGGAGGCTGACCCTGGAACCATTGGCCAGCCTTATTTCGCGTAGTTCTGACCAGGTCCCGTCGGCATGTTCCAACTCATGGGGGGTTCCGTCGCTGGCCAGATGCATCGCGCTGCGCTCGGCAAGCCATTCGTCCTCGCGGCCGTCGGCACTGGCAATCACACCCCGCGCAATGCTCGCCCGAATGATTGAATCGAATGAGGCGCCCGCGACATACAGATCGGCAACGGCGGGAAACAGTTCCTTTTGCCTCTGATTGCAAAAGACGAACCTGTCGTCCGCATCGAAAAGCGTGAACCCGACCGTCAAGCCATCAATTGCAGCAATTGCTTGTGTTGGGTCGAGCTCAGGCATTTTCCCCGCCCTTTTTGCCCATGAACAGACCGGAAAAACCGGAACCCTCGGACAAGATGGTACCGTGAATCAGGTGCCGCACTCGAATTCTTCCCCCATCAGCATTCGTGGCGATAGCCGTATATTGCTTGATACATCCAAAGAATGTCAGCCAACGTCAATTCAGCCGGACGAACGCACCACCGCAAGAAAATTGCCTCCGCACAGGCCGTCACACGGACAATATAGGGCAATCAGGTGGAAATGTTACCTTGGCACATTAGACTATATCAATATTCGTAGGCGGACAGTGCCCGCAACGCCTCCAGTTGGATGCCGCTGACGCCAACACCGTTGGCCGCCTGCCATTCATGGCCGCCATCCGTTGCCGGATCGGTTCAGGTCAACGCCGCCTTCAGGCGCTCCGCCGCCAGTTTCTGGGCCGCGACCGCATCGTCCAACAGTGGTGCGAGGGAAAAGAAGGCGTGCATCATGCCCTCGAAATCCACGTGTTCGCAGGGGACGCCGTCAGCCGCCAGCCGCGCGGCGCATTCCCGGCCCTCGTGGGCCAGGATGTCGCATTCCGCCGAGATCAGCAGGGCCGGCGGCAGGCCGGCGAAGCTCTCGGCCCGTGCGGGCGAGGCGCGCCAGTCGGCCAGATCGGCTGGGCTGTTCAGATAATGATCGCGGAACCAGGGAATGGTATCCGCCATCAAGGGGCCGTAGCCGACCCCGTATGTTTCATAAGTGGGTGTGCCGCCGGTATAATCCATCACCGGATAGACCAACAATTGATAGGCGATGGCCGGGCCGTCGGCATCGTCGCGCGCCAGCAGCGAGGTAACCAGGGCCAGATTGCCCCCCGCACTGTCGCCCCCTACGGCGATACGAGAGGCATCGACGCCCATGGCATCGGCATTGTCCGACAGCCACTTCGTCGCGGCATAGCTGTCCTCCACCGCGGCGGGGAATTTCGCCTCCGGTCCCATGCGGTAGTCGACCGACAGGACCAGAATGCCGGCGTCCCGGCACAGGGCCCGGGCAACGGAATCGTGGGTATCGGGGCTGCCGATCACATGCCCGCCGCCATGGAAGTAAACCAATGCGCCCGACCCACTCGTCGCGCCTTCGGGGTGGTAGATGCGCACGGGGATTTCGCCCCCAGGTCCGGGGATGGTGCGGTCTTCCACGCCGCCGACCTCGATGGTCGGCACATCGCGGGCCCGGACGCCTTCTTCCATCTGTTGCCGGGCGTCCACCGGGGTTAACTCATGCATGGGCTTCAGGCCCAGGGCCGCCATCGCTTCAAGCAGGGCAACAAGTTGGGGTTTCATGGCCATTTTAGAATGTCCTCTCTACGGCAAAATCTGTTCAATATTGAACGCTTGGTGTAAGGGCGCCATCGACCAGCAGGTTGGTGCCCGAGATGAAGCTGGCCCGAGGGCTGCACAGAAAGACGGCGGCATCGGCGACTTCCTCCGGCGTGCCCATGCGGCCCATGGGATTAAGGCCCAGGGCGCCCTTGTAAATCTCCGGTGTCTCGACTTCCCGTGTGTGCCAGACGCCGCCCTTGAAATAGATCGTGCCGGGAGAGACCGAATTAACGCGGATGCCCCTGGGCGCCAGTGCGTGGGCCAAATTGGACATATGATTGACCAGGGCCGCCTTCATGGTGTTGTAGGGGCGCACGCCGCCGAAAAACTGCAGGGCCGCGACGGAGTTGATGGCGACGATGGCGCCGGCTTCGGATTTCTCCAGATGGGGTAATGCCGCCTCGACCGTATTGATGCTGCCCATGATGTCGATCTCGAAGGCGGCGCGCCAGGCAGCTTCGTCCTCGGTGGTGGCCATGGCGGAAACATTGGGCACCAGCACATCCAGGCCGCCCAGTTCGCCAACTGCCTGGTCGATCCAGGCTTTCAAGGCCGCGCCATCGCCCACATCCACCACCGCGCCGGTGGCCTGGACACCCATGCCTTGCAGGGCGGCGACGGCTTCCGCGATTTCATCCCCATTGCGGGCGCAGATCGCCACGTCGGCGCCTTCCGTGGCCAATCGGTTGGCGATGGCCCGGCCAATGCCCCGGGTGCCGCCGGTCACGATGGCTTTCTTGCCTTTCAGTCCTAAATCCATTTGCTTGCCTTTTCCCTGGAGAATCTGGTGCGGATGCTAGCATTAGCCATCAGCGTTCGAACAGAGAGAGAAATTTCACGATGCCGGCAACGCCGCCCTCGGCATCAATTTCATCGCTGGCGAAGGCCAGGGCCGGGTTGCGCTGTTTCGTCACGATACGTTTCCAGGTCCGCGCCGTGGTTTTGATGTGAATATCGGGGTTGGGGGTGGCGGTCTCCCGCAGGGCGGCGACGCCGCGGCGGATATGCATGGAGAATACGCGGTCTTCATCGCTGAATTCAAAACGGGCCAGCAGGTCCGTATCCAGGGCATCCTCGGCCTTCAGGCGCGTCGACATGCCCGCCATGAAAGGCGCGATGGGCAGGCCGTCCAGCATGTCGGCGGGCAGCACGGATGGGTCCGGCTTGCCGATTTCCAACTCGCCCCGCAATTCGTGCGCCTGGGTCAGATACCAGTTGCGGGCATTGGGATTGCCGCTGCGCTCCCCCAGCGCCGTCAGGGCCGCCGCCATCACCTCGTCCGCCTCGCCGGCATCCGGATCGTTCAGCCGCCAATACCGGCTCAACTCGGCGGCCCATTGGTATCGCCCCGCCGACAGCGCGGCCCGTGCCTGTGCGGGTATGGATTTGCTATCGGCAAAGGCGGCCTGCAATTGCCGGGCCCGCTCGCCAGGCGAAAGAGGGTCGAGATCGACCGCATCGCCGCTGAACCAGCCCAAATAGCCATTGAAGACCGCTCGGACGGACCAGCGCACCGTGCCGTAATGTTCCGCCAGCCAGGGATGTTCGGCCAGATGCGGGGGCAGGTAGACAAATTCCACCAATTGCTCCGGGCCCAGGCCAAGGTTCATGCCGCGCACGGTCTGATCGTGCACATACTGCATGCCGTCACGATAGGCGGTCAGGGTTTCGGCGACCTGCTTGCCGCCCACCAGGGGCCGGGTGTGGGAAGGAACGAGAACTTCGGCGCCCAGATCCCGCATCTTGTCCAGGCTACGGACCCATTGCATGACATCCCGGTGCGCCGTGCCCCTGATGGTGTAGAGGTTGGGGAAGGTCTGATAGATGTTGTCGCCGGGCAGCAGGATCTTCCGCCGCGGCAGCCAGACGAACAACTGATCGTCGGTCTCGCCCGGTGCGTGATGCAGCTGCAGTTTCACGCCGGCGATGGTCACGTCCAGGCGTTTCTCGAACGTCTTACTAGGCCGCAGCAGGGCCAGTTCCTCGGTCACGGTCTTCAGGTCGGGGCCGATACCGTCGTTGAGAACCAGGCCCTGAGGCAGCAACTGTCCGAACATGGCCATGCTGCGGCGATAGATGCTGTTGACCAGCACATTGATGATCCGATCGATATGATCAGAGGTACTTTGGTGGGCATAGACGGGTATGTCCTGGCCGCCGGCGAACACCTGGGCGCCGTAGATATGGTCGGCGTGGTTGTGGGTCAGAATGATGGCCTTGACCGGTTTGGCGCTGACCTGGCGCAGGGCGGCCAATGCCTCCGCCGCCCGGCTGCGGCTTTCCAGGGTATCGACGATGATGACGCCGTCTTCACCCTCAATCATGATGACATTGGCCAGGCCGTAGCCGACTGCCACGTGGATGCCGGGCACCGGCGTCAGTACTTCCTTGGTGAACAGCTTGCCATGCGCCTTCAGGGCGGCGGCGGCATCGCCCTTGGCCGCGCTTTGTTTCGGCGCCTCGTCGCAGGCGCCCAGCAAAAGGCCCAGGCCAAGCAGAAACCAGATCAGGGCTGCCTTAGACATCCGGATCGAGCAGGATCTTGCACTGATGAGAGGGCGTCTTCAGATCCTCGAAGGCGGCGGAAAAGCGATCGAAGCCGACCACATCCGTGACCATGGCGCCGCCGTCGATACGGCCCCGGTCCAGCATTTCCAGGGCCAGTTCGAAATCCCGCCGCTCGTACATGTAGACGTACTGTACTGATAGTTCTTTGGTGATCGCCTTGACCGGCAAAATGCTGTCAGGCCGCATGCAGACGCCGGCCACCACCATGCGGCCGTTCATGGGCGCGTAGTCCATGGCCAGTTGCTGGCTGCCGGGCACACCGACGCAGTCGAACACCACCTCGGGGCGGCTGCCGGCGATTTGTTTGAAGCGGCCAATGACATTTTCCGAACTGGCATCGATGCCGTCCGTGGCGCCCATGGCAGCAGCCTTGTCCAGGCGGCCCGCCAGCAGATCGGAAATCACTACATGGCGGGCGCCGAAGAAGCGGCACCACAGCGCCACCGCCAGGCCGATCGGTCCCGCGCCGACGATCAACACCGCATCACCGGGCCGCAGATGCGCGGCGCGCACCGCATGCAGACCGACCGATAAAGGTTCCACCAGGGCGCCGGCCTGATAGTCGACACCGTCGGGCAGGGCCAGGGCTTCCGCGCCGCCGACGCGGACATAGTCGGCATAGGCGCCGCCCAATTGCCCCAGGCCGCCAAAAATGGCGTCATGGCAGCGGTGGCCGCGCCCGGCCAGGCACTCCAGACACTGGCCGCAGGCAATGTAGGGCAGGGCGCAGATGCGGTCGCCTTCGTGCCAGCCGCCCGGCGCCTGATTACCGACTTCCACCACCTCGCCACAGAATTCATGGCCCATGATGGCGCCCGCCGGTAGCGGCGCCATGCCGCCCGAGCGGTCGGTGACGGCGGAAAGATGCAGGTCCGTGCCGCATATGCCGCAGTTCTTGACCTTGACCAGCAGGTCCGTGGGCAGTGGTTTCGGCGTTTCCACGTCCCCAATCACCAGGGGCTGGCCTGGCGCCTCGAACAGGGCTGCGCGCATTTCATCTCTTTCCGGCTGTACCTCGTTGGGGCTATTGTCCAAGCGCCTGAGTCCGAAGGCAAGCGCAAACGCAAGTTGGAATAGATGAGCGATATTTTGAAGCCAGCGAAATTCCCTGACGGTTTCGCCGATGCGGCGGCGTTGGAAGAATTCATGACCCGGCCCTCCCAGGCCTTGATCGACGACCTTGCCACGCTGGACGGCGATATCATGGTCCTCGGCGTCGGCGGCAAGATGGGACCCACATTGGCGCGTCTGGCCAAACGGGCCGCGCCGGACAAGCGCGTCATTGGCGTTGCCCGCTTTTCCGAAGCCGGCCTGGCGGAAGCTTTGCAAGGCCACGGCATCGAAACCATTACCTGCGATTTGCTGGACCGGGACGCGGTTGCCGCGTTGCCCGACGCAGCGAACGTCGTCTTCATGGCCGGGCGCAAATTTGGTTCTGCGGGCGCGGAGGAGTTGACCTGGGCCATGAATGTGCATGTCCCGGCCATCGTGGCGGAGCGGTTTCGCGAGGCGCGGATCGTCAGTTTTTCGACCGCCTGCGTCTACCCCTTCGTCTCCATTCACTCCCAAGGCGCCGACGAGGACATGGCGGCGACCCCGCCACCAGGAGAGTATGCGAATTCCTGCGTCGGGCGGGAGCGGATGTTTGAACATTTCTCCAACCAGTACGGTACTCCGGGCCGCAGCATCCGCCTCAGCTATGCCATCGATATGCGCTACGGCGTGCTCTACGACGTCGCGGCCAAGGTCTGGGCCGGCGAGGAAATCGATTTGACCATGGGGCACGCCAACGTCATTTGGCAGGGCGATGCCAACGCCCAGGTGCTGCGCGCCCTGCATCATTGCACCACGCCGCCCAGCCCGTTGAACGTGACCGGGCCGGAAGTGGTCGCCATCTCGTGGCTGGCCCAGGAATTCGGCAGACGCTTCGGCCTGGAAGTGAAGCTGACGGGGGAGCCGGCACCGGAAGCCTGGTTGATCAATACGGCCCGGGCCGAGAAACTGTTCGGCTATCCCATGGTTTCACTGCACCGCATGGTCGACTGGGTCGCCGATTGGGTGGCGCGGGACGGCGGCAGCCTGGGCAAGCCCACCCATTTTGAAGTGCGCGATGGCAACTATTGATGAATTGATCTGGTGCGGTCTGACGTCATCGGATGTGGATGGCGCCGTGGCCCTGAATGCTGAGGCCGGCTGGAATCAGAACGGCGCCGATTGGCGTCTGATGCTGGAACAGGGGGAGGGGACGGGTGTGTCCGACAATGGCGCCCTGGTCGCCTCGTCCATGTTACTGCCCCAGGGCGGCCGCTTTGGCTGGATCGCCATGATCCTGGTGACCCCGCATTGGCAGCGCAAGGGCCTGGCCAGCAGATTGATGCGCCGCTGTATCGAGCGGGCCGAGGCCCTGGGTCTGGTCGCCGGCCTGGACGCAACGGAAGCCGGGCGGCGGGTTTATTTGCCGCTTGGTTTTCAGGATATCTATTCCCTGACCCGATGGCAGGCTGAAAATCCCAATGTCGAGGCCGCAGACGGCGTGCGTGCGATGTCGGCATCGGACCTGGATGCCGTCGCAGCGTGGGATGCGGAAATATTCGGCGCGCCGCGCCCGGATTTGCTGGCCCATCTGCATGGCCGTTGTCCCGGCCGGGCATTTGTTCTGGAGCGCGATGGTGAACTGCAGGGCTTCGTTCTTGCCCGCGACGGCCGGTTGGCGACACAGATCGGTCCGCTTTCAGCCGAAAATGACACTGACGCGCTTGCGCTGTTGCAAACCGCATTGGCAAGCCAGGAGGGTCCGGTGTTTCTTGATGCCGCCGACCATCACGCGGGTCTGGCACAGTGGTTGGAGAGCGCCGGCTTCAGCAAACAGCGCGGCTACATGCGTATGTTGCTGGGAACCAGTACACCCATCGACGATCCGGGACGGGTCTTCCTGATTGCGGGGCCGGAACTGGGATAGACGAAAAAAGACCGCGTCCGGCGGGCGCCGGACGCGGTCTGGTTCTTGACGTCGTCTAGCCGCCGAACTTCACGGACATGTCCAGGAAGTCATTGCGGTAGGTCTGCTTGATATCGAAGGGCGTTTTCAGGTTGAAATACGCTTCGATCAGCTTGTAGTCCGCATCCATCCGGGCGGGGTCGAAATAGCCGATGGCGCCGTTGCGGGAGCTGTCCGCGTCCATCAACTCCTTCACCAAAGCCCAGTTGGCCAGGGAGGAGCCGCGCTTCAGGCCGCTGTTGGCGTCCATCAGGGCCGTGATGCAGGGATCGGCGTTCTTGGCGCAGGCCGCGTAGGCTTTCTGCGTTACCTTGACGAAGTTCTTCACCACGCCGGGGTTTTCCTTCAGGTACTTGCCATTGGCGATGACGGAGTTGCCGTAGGGATTGACGCCGATGGTCTTGCCGGCGACGAAGCCCATGTCATCCCCGAAGACTTTCTGGAAGATGAAGTGGATGTTGTAGAACGATGTGGTGACGGCAATGGAGTCCGATTTTAAGGCCGCGATCTTGGCGTTTGGCTTGACGTTCACCCAAGTGACCGAGTCCGGCGCCATGCCGACGGCCTTGGCAAAGGCGGGCCACATCTGCCGCGCCGCATCCCACGGCGGGTTGCCGATTTTCTTGCCGGCGAAATCCTTGATGCTCTTGATGCCGGAGCTTTTCTTCCAATAAAAGCCATAGGGCGAATTGGCATAGATGTTGAAGACGGCGACCAGATCGGCGCCCTTGCCCTTGTTGACCAGGGCGGTGCCCAGATCGGCGATGCCAAGCTGGTTCTTGCCAATGCCGACGCGTTGCGAGGACAGGGTCGAACCCTTGCCCTGCTCGATGGTCAGGTCGATGCCGGCGTCCTTGTACCAGCCCTGTGCCTTGGCCCAATAGACCGGGGCGTGATCACCGCCCGCGACCCAGTTCAGGATAAAGCTGATTTTTTCCGCTGCCTGAGCGGAAGTGCTCGCCAATGCGAGGCTGCAAATGGCCGCGATGGCGAATTTGGCAATTTTCATGATTGAGTCTCCCTGAGATGAGGTCGTCGTCAATGCCTTGCTAAACCGGCAAATTTTCGATAGCTCTTGTAACCAGTTTGTTACCGGAAACATAGGTTCAGGACATGTCGTCTGTCAACGCATCAGGCAAGAACACCGGCAAACGGGATCCGGAAGCCGCCAAGCAGCGGATCTTGCAGGCTGCCCTGGCGGAATTCTCCGAGAAGGGCCTGGGCGGGGCGCGGGTTGACCTGATCGCGGAGCGGGCCGGCGCCAATAAGCGCATGCTGTATCATTATTTCGGCAACAAGGACGATCTGTTCCTGGCGGTTTTGGAGTTCGCCTATAGCGAAATTCGCAGTGCGGAGCTGGAGCTTGAGCTGGATGATCTGTCGCCGGAGGAGGGCATGCGCCGCCTGGTCGCCTTCACCTTCGACTATTTTATCCGCGCGCCCTATTTCATCAATCTCCTGAACAGCGAAAATTTGCATCGGGCCCGGCATTTGAAGCGCAGCAAGGCGATACTGGACCTGCACGGGCCGGTCATCGGCATGATAAGGGACCTATTGCGCCGGGGCGTTGCCGATGGGGTTTTCCGTGCCGATGCGGACCCGGTTCAGGTCTTCATCACAAATGCCTCGGTCGCCTATTTCTATTTTTCCAACATTCATACCCTGTCGACCATTTTCGACCGCAATCTGCAGGCGGAGGAGGAGTTGCAGACGCGGCGGGCGCACGTGATCGATGTCGTGCTAGGATACCTGCGGCCACTTGACCAGGTCGGACCGGTGGATTAAGTAACCAGACGGTTACCTTAGGAACAAACGAAAAATGAGCCTGCATCGCGAGGAATTATCCGCCGAGGTATTGACCCAGCTACGGGAGGGCGTGGTTATTCCCGCCCATCCCCTGGCCTTGACCGCGGGGCGGGAACTGGACGAGCGCCATCAATGCGCCTTGACCCGCTATTATCTGGACGCGGGCGCTGGCGGTCTGGCGGTGGGCGTTCATACGACGCAGTTCGAAATCCGCGATGTGGGCCTGTACGAACCTGTCTTGCGCCTGGCTGCGGAAACCGCCCGCGCCTGGACCGACGATACGAAGATCATGATTGCCGGCCTGGTCGGTTCCACGGATCAGGCCCTGGCGGAGGCGGATACGGCTCTTGGCCTGGGCTATCACGCGGGCCTGTTGAGCCTGGCGGCCCACAAGGGTGCGGATGAAGATGCCCTGATCGCCCATTGTCAGGCGGTGGCGGGGCGTATCCCCCTGGTCGGTTTCTATCTCCAACCCGCCGTGGGCGGCATTATTCTTTCGGCGGAGTTCTGGCGCCGCTTCGCCGCCATCGACAATGTCATCGCCATCAAGGTGGCGCCGTTTAACCGCTACCGTACGTTGGATGTGGTGCGCGGCGTGGTCGCGGCCGAGGCCGAGGATCGGATCAGCCTGTATACGGGCAATGACGATCACATCATGCTGGATCTGTTGACGCCTTTCGCGGTGCGCCGGGGCGATGAAATGGTCACCGTGCGTTTCCGTGGCGGCCTGCTGGGCCATTGGAGCGTCTGGGTCAAGCCGGCGGTGGACTATCTGGCCCGGGCACACGCCGCCGCAGCAGCTGGCACGGTCGATGCGGAACTGCTGCAACTGGACAGCCAGATTACCGATGCCAACAGTGTTTTGTTCGACGTGGTCAATGATTTTGCCGGCTGCATCGCCGGCTGTCACGAGGTGCTGCGCCGCCAGGGCCTGTTGCAGGGTACCTGGTGCCTGAACCCTGACGAGGCCATGAGCCCGGGCCAGGCCGAGGCGCTGGACCGTATTGTTGCCGATTATCCGCATCTCTGTGACGATGATTTCGTGGCCGCCAACCTGGAACGCTGGCTCGACTAGAATGGATGACGGCCGGGAGAAACTGCGCAAGTGGGTGCTGATCATCGTCATGCACCTGTTGGCCGTGGTGGCCTGGCAGGCCTGGATCACCCTGGGCGAGGTCGAGCCCTACATCATGCCGGCGCCGCTGGATACCTTCGCCACCTTGCTGGAATTCAACGAATACCGCTGGGTGCATAACACCATGATCACCGCCGCCTCGGTGTTTGGCGGCTTTTGGCTGGCGGTTGTGGTCGGCGTCAC
>JASLLM010000093.1 GCA_030747035.1 Alphaproteobacteria bacterium
CGGTTGAGGGAAATGTTCCCGTGGTTGACGCCCTTGTGATAGATCAGGCTCATGCGGTTCTCCACGCCCGGGCCGCCGTTGGGGATCTGACTGAAATCGTCGCGGCCAAGCTCCTTCTGGTCGCGGATGCAGAACGGGCAATGATCCGTGGAAATCACATCCAGGGCGGAATTGCGCAGGCCGCCCCACAACTCCTCCTGGTTCCATTTTTCCCTGAGCGGCGGCGTCAACACATACTTGGCGCCGTCGAAGCCAGGCTCGTCATAGCAATCCACATCCAGCAACAGATACTGCGGACAGGTTTCCGCATGGGCCATGACGCCGCGGGCCTGCGCCATGCGCAGCTGCTCCAGGGCGTCGAAGCAGCTTAGGTGCACCAGATAGACCGGCGCCTGGGCCACTTCGGCAATGGCCAGGGCCCGATGGGCGCCTTCCGCCTCCAGCCGGGTGGGGCGCGTCAGGGCGTGGTATTTCGGCTCGATATGGCCTTCCGACAGGGCGATCTTGACCAACTCGTCGATGACGATGCCGTTTTCGGCGTGCATGCAGACCAGGGTGCCATCCTCGCCCGCCTTGCGCATGGCCCGGAATATGGTGCCGTCGTCCGATAGCAGCACGCCGGGATAGGCCATGAACAGTTTGTACGAGGTGACGCCTTCCTCGGACAGGCGCCGCATCTCGGGCAGGCGCTCCTCCGGCATGTTGGTGATGACCATGTGAAAGCCATAGTCGATGGCGGTGCGCCCGGCCGCCTTTTCATGCCAGGTATCCAGGGCATCCAGCGTGGAGGTGCCCTTGGTCTGAATGGCGAAATCGACAATGGTGGTGGTGCCGCCGTAGGCCGCCGCCCGCGTTCCGGTTTCGAAGGTGTCCGAGGTCGTGGTGCCGCCGAAGGGCATTTCCAGGTGGGTGTGCGGGTCGACGCCGCCCGGTATCACCAGCTTGCCGGCGGCATCAATGACGTGATCCGCATCGATTTCCAGATTGCGGCCGATCAGTGAAACCGTATCGCCGCCAATGAAGATATCGGCATGATAATCATCCACCGCCGTCACGATACGGCCATTCTTAATCAGAACCGTCACACCCATCTCCCCGAACAATTTTCGTTACTTTAAGCTTTGCAGTTTCTGATCCTACTGTATCATTAAACCGGCTTTGCGCTAGACGGTACGTCGTTGCATCGTCGCGTCGGTGCCGGGGGCAAGGGATGGATGGAACATGGCAATGTTGTGAAAACATGTGTCATGATAGCCGTGCAATTGAAAAGCATATGGGAGGCAAGAAATGACCGTGAAAAATGGCGTTAAGAAGAATGGTGGCGCATCGTTGTCCATGAGCCGCCGGAAATTTATGGGAACCGCGGCGGGTGTGGCCGCGGCGGGCAGTATTACCGGTTTCCCCAACATCGTGCAGGCCGCCGATCCGATCCGGACCATCGGCCTGGGCGTCAGCATCATCAACGAAATTCAAGGCAAGGCGGCCAAGGACCTTGGCTTCAAGATCCGCGGCCAGGCGCTTGGCTATGGCGCACTGTTCGGCAAAACCCTGAACCAGAATGATCAATATGAAGTGTCGGAATGCTACTTCGACATGTTCGATGTGATGATCCCATCGGGCGTATTCCAGCCCATCGATACCAAGCGGATCAGGGATTGGGATAAGGTCTCGAACCTGACCAAGACCGGCATGCTGACGCCTGGCAGCCAGGTTGGCCAGGGCGATGCGCCGGTGCGGCAATTGTGGGTCGACGAGAACGGCAAGCGGGCCAAGGGGCCGTCGCGTTATATCTCGGCGCTGCCTGGTTGGCATAATGCGGATTCGCTGGGCTACAACCCCGATGACACGGGCCGTCCCATTGAAAGCTGGGCGGAATTGTTCAATTCCGATTTCAAGGGCCGGGTGGCATTGTTGAATATTCCCCAGGTCGGCGCCATGGATGCGGCTATGGGCATGGAAGCCCTGGGCCTGATCAAGTTCGGCGACAAGGGCGACATGACCAAACCGGAAATCGATACTTTGGTCGACTTCCTGATCAAGAAGAAGAAGGAAGGTCATTTCCGTGCCTTCTGGGAGACCTTTGGCCAGTCCGTCAATCTGATGGTCAGTGGCGAGGTCGCGTTGCAAAGCATGTGGTCGCCGGCGGTAACGGCGGTGAATGCCGAGGGCGTGCCCTGCATCTACGCTTCGCCCAAGGAAGGCATGCGAGGCTGGCATGGCGCCATCTCGATTTCGAAGAAGGCCACGGGCAAGAAGCTGGATCAGGCCTATGAATACCTGAACTGGTGGCTGGATGGCTGGGCCGGTGCCTTTGTTGCCCGCCAGGGTTACTACATGTCGACGCCCGCCAATACCAAGAAGCACCTGCCCGCTGACGAGTGGGACTTCTGGTATGAAGGCAAGCCGGCGGCCAAGGAACTGCCTGATCCGTTCGGCACGCCGCTGGTCAACAAGGGCCAGGTGCGTGATGGCGGCTCCTACGAACAGCGCTTTAAGAAGATCGCCGTTTGGAACTCCATCATGACCGAGAACGACTATCTGGTGAAACGTTGGACGGAATTCCTGACCGCCTGATTGTCTTCACTAGGTAAATGTCCGTTCCGTAATGGAATTGGTCATGAAATAATGCCGGGCCGGCACGGTGATTTCCGTGCCGGCCCATTTATTGTCAACAGACCCTGGGCACGATCCGACCCGTTCTTGAAATGTCAAAAGCCAGCGAACTTCATCATACGGGCCTGATCGGCAGCCAGCCCCAGCCCGATGATACCGTGCAAGCCAAGATCGCCTATGCGGAGGAAGGATTTTCCACCGCCTGGCTGATCGCGCCGGCGACCATCTGGCTGATCCTGTTTCTGGTCGTGCCATTGTTATCCATCGTCGTCTTCAGCTTCTGGGAGAATACGCCGGAGGGCCTGGTGCCGGCATTTTCGTTGGAATTCTACGGTGAGTATTTTTTCACCAAGGGATTTTTCGACCCTGAATCAGACCGCTTTCTGCTGCCCAGCGTCTTTATCCGCACCCTTGGTTCCACGGTCTATTTCACCCTCGTTACCATGCTGCTGTGTCTGATCGTCGGCTATCCAATCGCCTATTTCCTGGCCATGCAGGTGCAGGCGTTCAAATGGCAACTGGCGCTGTTCCTGTTGTGCATGGTGCCGTTTTGGACCTCGTATCTGATCCGCGCTGTGGCTTGGCTGCCCATGCTGGGGCGCCGCGGCCTGATCAATCAGGCCCTGCTGGGTATGGGCATCGTCGATAAACCAGTCAGCTTCCTGTTCTATTCCGAATTCGGCTACACAATGGCTCTGGTGCAGATCTATGTGGTGTTAGGGATCGGCCCGATCTTCTTTTCCCTGGCCAAGATACCCAAGGATATCCTGGAAGCCGCCACCGACATGGGCGCCACGCCGTTTCAGATTTTCCGCGAGATCATCGGGCCCATGTCCTTGCCGGGCGTGGCCATTGGCATGATCTTCATCTTCGTCATGATCATGGGCGAATTCGCCACCGCCGTCGTGGTCTACGGCGGCAAGACCTCGACCGCCGGCACGGTGATCCTGAACTATTACGGTATCGCCAACTATCCCTTTGCCGCCGTCAATGCTCTGATGCTGATGCTGGCCATGGTGGTCGGCATCGTCGTCATCCTGCGCATCGTCGATATCCGCAAGGAGTTGTGACGATGTATGAGATGCGACCGCCCCCGTCACTCCCGCGAACGCGGGAGCCCATGCTTGAGAATGTCCATGTGATCAGGGGCGGCGGACCTAGCGACCATCGCGGCGCTGCACGGTCCGCGGCATGGATCCCCGCCTTCGCGGGGATGACGATGGGGGCACGGCATCTATTCCCGTCACTCCCGCGAACGCGGGAGTCCATGCCAGAGACTCCGGGCCTGATCCGCAGCGGAAAATCTGGCCACCACCGTGCCGCCGCAAAGCTGCAGGCATGGATCCCCGCCTTCGCGGGGATGACAAGAGGCGGGCCGTAAAATGGCGCGCTGGACACCGGAGCGTTGGCGAAAACTGCGGGTGAAAACCGGCTTTTCGATCTACTACGTGATCTTCCTGGTCTTCATCTATGGGCCGATGTTCGCCATGTTCATCCTGTCCTTCCAGGGCCGGCGTGGCGGCACCTCATTCCCCATGCGGGGGGTCAGTCTTTATTGGTGGGAAAAACTGCTGGAGCCGTCCACGGTGGGCGATATGCAGGGAGCGCTGATGCGCTCGATCATATTGGCCCTGATGGTCATGGTCATTACGGCTCTGTTTTCAACCATGCTGGCCATGGCCTTCCGCAAGGCGTTCCGCTTTTCCAATGTGCTGTTCTACACCATTCTGACCGGCCTGATGGTGCCCGGCGTGTTGTTGAGCCTTGGCATGGCGATCCTGATGCGGCAGTTGGGCCTGCCGCCGGCCTGGTATTCTTCCGGTTTGGCGGTGCACGTCATTTGGGCCCTGCCGTTTGGCTATCTGGTAATGATGGCCGTCTTCAACCGTTTCGATGCCAGGTTGGAGGAAGCCGCCCGCGACATGGGCGCGGATGAGTGGACGGTGTTCAAGGAAATCACCCTGCCCCTGATCACACCCGGCGTGGTCGCCGCCGGGCTGTTCGGCTTCACCTTGTCCTATGATGAATTCGCCCGGACGACCTTGCTTTCCGGCGCCGAGAATACTCTGCCCCTGGATATCAATGCCTCCATGACCCAGCGCATCCGGCCGACGTTGTTCGCACTGGGAACCGCGTCGACCATATTTTCCTTGATCATGATTTCGCTGTTCCTGGGGATCTACACAATCCTCTACCGCCGCTCACGTTAGCTGGGGCGTGCTGTAGAGAGTCTGGCCACCCACGTGGATTTCGGTCGGCACCAGATAGCGGGCCAGGGCGTCCATATCGATCTCTAGCCCGAGGCCCGGTGCGTCCGGGGCGCGGATCAGGCCGTCCGCATCTCGTTCGATCAGGCTTTGGGTGATCTCTCGCGACAGCGGCTTGGCCTCGACGGGAAATTCGCAGATATCGTCCTGTGCGTGGCCGGCGAAGGCCTGCAGCGAGGCACTCAGGGCAATATGCGAATTGAAGGTGTGATTGACGAAACGGACGTCCCGTTGGGCGGCATAGTCCGCCACCCGCCTGCTGTCGGAGACACCCATGCGTCCGGCGTCGATCTGCACATAGCCGATACCGGCAAAGTCGATCATCTGTTGTGCCATATGAAAATTATGCGCCCCTTCGCCGCCCGCGATGCGCAGGGGTGCCGCTCGCGCCGCCAACTCCTTGTAGGCGCCCAGGGCAGGGGAGATGAATGGCTCCTCCAGCCATGTCGCCTTGTGGGTTGTCAGCGCTTCTAGGCGGGCCGCCGCCGCATCCACATCATCGACCCAGACCGTGCCGGCATCGACCAGCAGAATACCGTCCTCGCCCAGGCCTTCCCGGGCGGCTGCGATATGTTCGCCATCCGTTGCCGCATCGCCCCGGCCATAGGGTCCCCAGCCAAATTTCACGGCGCGGAAGCCCGCGCTGCGCTGGGCCTTGCCCTTGGCCAGGGTTTGCTGGGGATCGTCACCAAACAGTTGCGAAGCATAGGGTGTCTTCGCGGTGCTTTTCCCGTGCCCCAACAGGCGCCAGACCGGTTCGCCCCGGCGCCGGCCGAGGAGATCCCACAACGCCATGTCTATGCCCGCCAGGGTGTGAGAGGTCTGCAGTAGATCCAGGCTTTTGCCGCGAACTTCGCGGTTGATGCGGGCAATGTCATCCGGGCCGTCCAGACGCTGACCCAGGACAGAGGCGCCGACCGGCTGACAGAAGCCGTGGGACATCGGCGCGATAAAACTGGCGATGGAGACCAAGGGCGCGGCGTCGCACTCGCCCCAGCCCAGATCGCCGCCGGAGCTTACCCGCACCAGCAGGGAATCCTGGCTGTTGTCCGAGATCGCCTCGACCTCCCCCATACGCAGGTAAAAGAAGTCGACGGTATCGATGACTGCCATGTTTACGCCTCGCTTTCGGGCGGGGCGGCGTCGAACTCAATGGCGCAGAAATCACCGCCCTGGAAATAGTCGGCGATGGCGTTGGGCGTCCGCTGCGCCTCCGCCGCGAGGGCCCGGTCGCGATGATCCTCGGCGCGGTCTTCTGGCCGGTAGCCCAGGCGGTAGGCCGGCTCATTGTCCCACCAGGAGCGCGCGTTGTCGGAGGCGCCCCAGACAATTTCGTAGCGCAGATCGGGGTGTTCCAGACCGATGCGGATCAACTGCACCAGATCCCGCGGACTGACCCAGATGGACAGGCGCCGCTCGTCCACCGGATGGTCATCAATGTTGCCGATGCGGATTGCCAGGACGCCCAAACCGAACTTTTCGGCATAGAATGAACCCAGGGCCTCGCCGAAGGCCTTGGACACGCCATAACGGCTATCGGCACGGACCTTGTCATCCACGGTGATACGGCGATGGCGGGGATAGAAGCCAATGGCATGATTGGAAGAGGCGAAGACCACGCGTTTCGTGCCGTTCAGGCGCGCCGCCTCGAACAGATTGTGGCAGCCGACAATGTTGGCGGAATGGATCACTTCCCAGTCCGCTTCGCCGGCGCGTCCGCCCAAGTGAATGACGCCATCGACGCCATCCAGCAATGCCGTGACCTGGGCCATATCCGACAGCTCCGCCTGGACGAATTCCTCGTCGGCCCCCAGGTTGGCGGGTTGTTCCCTGTCACTAAGGATCAGGCGCGGGTAGACGCCCTTCAATAATGTCCGTAGGCGCGTGCCGATGCCACCCGCGGCGCCGGTAATCAAAACTGTCTTCATGGGATAACTCCAGACTTAGACCACGCTGTGCGGTGTTAGCTTCGTGCCATCTGAAAAACGGCTGAAACGAAAGGCGCTCAGATCCAGGGATGGTTTGCCCTTCTGGATCAGCTCTGAAATCAGGCGCCCAACGATCGGCCCCATGCCGAAACCATGGCCCGAGAATCCGGTGGCCAGGACCAGGCCCGATGGCTGCTCCAGCGCATCCAGGGTCGGCAGCATGTCCGGGGCCATGTCAATATAGCCGGCCCAGGTGCGTTCGATCTCCACCTCCGCCGTGCCGGGCAGCAGGCGGTGCAGTTCCGAGAGCACATGATTGAGCACCTTGTGGTTCGGCTCGGGGTCGAGAATTCGGTGGGTGGTCAACTCCTTGGCCAAGGCGGATTTGGAAAAACTGCCACCGAACAGATCGAGCGATAGGCGGTTCAGGTGCAGTTTGATATCCCGCTTGTTGCGGGCAAAACTGCCGGCAAAGCTGGGAAAATTCAGGATACTTTCCAGTGTCAAATCATGATCCGCCGAGCGCGTGGCGATGTTGAAGGTACCGTCCCGGCGTTGGCGGAAGGCAACCCCGGTCCAGGTTGCCGTGTGCGAGATAACCGGGCCCGGCGTGGTCCGCGCCACCGAGCCCTTGATCCACATCTGCGGCAGTTTCAGGCCCAGGGTGCGCAGCATGCGCCCGGACCAGACGCCGGCGGCGCAAACCACCGCGGGCGCCCGGATCGTTCCCTGTTCGGTAACGACGCCCGAGACGGCACCGGCGGAGGTCTCCACCTCCAGCACGGCGCAATGGGTCAGGAACTCGGCGCCGCGGCCCTCCGCCGCGCGGGCCAGGGCGGCGGTCACCTTGGTCGGTTCGGCCTGGCCGTCATTCTCGGTAAAAATGGCGCCCTTGCAGTCGAAGGCGTTGCCCGGCGTAATGGCGTCCAATTCCGAGCGGCTCAAAACTTTTGCCGGCAGGCCGAATTCCGCCGCCGTTTGCCGCCATTGCTCCCAGGCAGCGGCTTCCTCGTCGCTGTCGAAGGTGACCATGTTGCCGGCGGAGAGCCACTCCAAATCGGCGTTCAGTTCCCGTTCCAGCCCGCGCCAGATTTTGTTGGCTTCCATCATCAGGGGAATTTCCGCCGGGTCGCGGCCCTGCTGGCGGACGAAGCCCCAGTTGCGGCTGGATTGCTCACCCGCGACCTCGCCCTTTTCGCAGACGATGACCTTGGCGCCGCCCTTGGCCAGGTAATAGGCGGTGGCGGTGCCGGCGATGCCGGCGCCAATTACAACGACATCGGCGGTTCTATCCATCTGGGCTGATCCATTGATTCTCGGCGCTCCGGTTAGGTGCTAATCATCCGGACGCCTGGTTTCCTCCAACAGCATACCGGAGTCCGCGGCAAAACACAGGGTTTCGCGCGCCCCTACTTTATATGAGCTGTCCGACAAATGACGATGTTGTTCCACATGCACGAAATGGCCTGGACCGATCTCGAAGACATCCGTCTCCAGGGTGCCGAGGAATTCCGTCGCCACATAGCTGCCCACGACCTTATTGGCCATGTCCGGATTGTCGCCGGTGTGCATCAAGTCGGCGCGGACCGAAAAATGCGCCTTCTGGCCGATGGGGACCTGGCGAATATGTTCGGGTACCCGGATGTAGTAAAGCTGATCATCCGCCTCGACAAAAACCATGGATCCGCTGCGTGAGCGGATCGTGCCATTGAAAATATTATTGTTGCCGATGAAGTCGGCGACGAAGCGGTTGCGCGGGTTTTCGTGAATCTCCCTGGACGAGCCGATCTGCTGCACCATGGCGTCGGACATTACGATCACCTTGTCCGCCATGGACATGGCTTCCTGTTGGGAGTGGGTGACCATGATGAAGGTAATGCCGGTCTCCTGCTGGATTTTCTTCAATTCCACCATCATGGTTTGCCGCAGGTTATAATCCAGCGCGCCCAGGGGTTCGTCCAGCAGCAGCACCGTCGGCTCGCTGATCAGAGCCCGGGCCAGGGCGACCCGCTGTTGCTGACCACCCGATAGATCCGACGGCCGGCGCGTTGCCAATTGGTCCAGGCCCACGGTTTCCAGCATGGCCCAAACCCTGCGGGCGCGCGTGTCCTTGTCCATGCCGCGCATTTTCAGGCTGAATTCCACGTTCTGGAATACCGTGCGGTGGGGAAACAGGGCGAAGCTTTGAAACATCATGGAGGTGTCGCGATGGGATGGCGGCAGATCCGTGACATCCCTGCCGGCGATGTAGATCTTGCCCCGCGTCACTTCCTCCAGGCCGCCGATCATGCGCAGCAGCGTGGTCTTGCCGCAGCCCGACGGCCCCAGCATGGAGACGAACTCGCCGTGCTCGATTTCCGCATTGAAGTCAATGACCGCCCGGGTGTTGCCCGGAAAGGTCTTGTCCACATGCTCTATGACGACGTCTAATTCGGCCATATCACTATTCTTGCAGGCGCCCTATTTCGGTGACAGTTTACTTAATTATTTGGCACCGTCACGGCGCCAAATAATTAAGTAAACTGTCACCGAAATAGGAGGTTGTTCCTAATCGGTGGTCTTGGCGACGGCCTGCATGATGTTCCAGACGCTCTCGAACGGCACCTCGTCAAAGCCGCCGCGGCTGTTCAACTCCTTCATCATGGCCAGGGTCTGGCTCATGGTTTCGTCGTCGCCGGCGGCCTCGACCAGTTTCTCCAGGGCGTCGGGGAAATTGGCCTCGCGTGATTTCTTCGTTTTCAGGGTATTGTCCACCAGGGCGGCGAGATGCTCCGCCGCCTCACGCAGGCTGCCCTGCCCATAGGGCCGGCCGAACAGTCCGCGCAGACCGTTGGCACTGAACTTCTGGCGCAGACCATCGGGCATGGACTGGGCGAAGCCCTCCAGCACCTCGCCCACGCCAAAGCCCTGGGTGAACAGGCCGCGAATGGTATCCACGGTGCCGTCGCCCCCGCCATACATGCGGATTTGCGCGCCTTCGAGGGCGTTGCCCATGGCCTTGGCCTGATCGATATGGATGTCCCGGTCCGCCTCGATGGACAGCTTGGCCAGTTCCAGGAAGGTCGCGGCCTCGTTGTATTTCTTCAGTGCATCGGCCTTGGCTTCCATGCCCGTGGCCTCGGCCTCCAGCAGGCGTTGGGTATTTTCCACGCGCAGGGCCTCGACCTCCATCTCGGCCCGGCCCTGGGCGGCGGCCTCCCGTTCGATACCCTCGGCGTTGATCTTCTGGGCCTCGGCGGAGGCACGGGCGCGGATCATGGTGGCGTCCGATTCCTGCTCGGCGGCCAGTTTTCGCGCCTCCGATTGGGTGATCATATGCATGCGGGTAATCGCCGCCTTGCTCTCTTCGTCGATGCGGCGGATTTCCGCCAGCATTTCCGCGTCGATCTGTTCCACCTCCTTGGCCCGCTCGGCATCGGCAACCAGACGTACGGATTCGACCCGGTGCTGTGCGCCTTCCCGCTCCGCCGTGGTGGCCAGGCGCTGCACCTCCGCCGCTTCCAACTCCTTGGTCTTTTCGACCATGGCAATCTCACGGTCGCGTTCTTCGGTCTCGCGGGCCAGGAAGCGCCGGATGTCGGCGGCTTCGCGCTCCTTGTCCTTTTCGATCAGTGCGATGTCCCGTTGCCGCTGTTCCATCTCGACCGCCAGGTTCTTGCGGACTTCGACGGCTTCCAATTCCTCTGCCTTGGCGACCAGGGCGATTTCCCGATCCCGCTCTTCCTGCTCCCGGGCCAGGGTGCGGCGAATTTCCGCCCGTTCCAACTCCTCGGCCTTGCCGATCAATTCAATCTCACTGTCGCGCTCGGCCTTTTGCCGGGCCAGGCTGCGTTCGATTTCCGCCGCGTGGGTCGCCCCGCCCTGGCGGATGACCGCCGCCTCCTTTTCGATGCGGGCTTTTTCCACGGCCTCGGCCTTTTGAATTTCCTCCTGCTCCACTTCCCAGCGGCGCTCCAGGATATAGCGCTGCTGTTCGCTTAACACCTTGGCCTTTTCATTGGCCACTTCCTGCTCCTGCTTGGCGGCGGCGAAACTTTCCGCCTTGTCCAAATCCAGCATTTCCAGGCGGGTTTCCAGGGCCCGTTTGCGCACCGCCAGACTGGCTTCCTCCGCGGCCGCATGGCGGGCATCGCGGGCCGCCTCTTCCTCGGCCATGACGGCGGTGATGCGTTCGATTTCCGACTGCTGGCGCTCTTTTTCCTTTTGTGACAGTTCGATCTCCCGCTGCTTTTCCGCCCGTTCGCGGGCCAGGGTGCGTTCAATCTCCGCCAGCTCTGCACCCTTGGCCTTATCCACCAGTTCGATCTGGCGGTCCCGCTCGGCCTTTTCCAGGGTCAGGTTGCGGCTGATATTGGCCAGTTCTTCTTCCCGGGCCTTGGCGATCAAATCGATTTCACGGTCCCGGCGCTCCTTTTCCAGGGCCAGCTCTTTCTGGATCTCGGCGGTCTCCCGCCGTTTTGCCTCTTCCGTGACGGCCAGATCACGCTCCGTGCGCATGCGCTCCAGGCTCTTTTCGTTGTCGATTTCCTTTTCTTCCACGCCCATGCGCTGATCGAGCACGTAGATCTGCTTCTCGCCCAGCTGCTTGGCCTGCTCGTTGGCGATTTCCTTGTCCTGATTTGCCCGGGCCACGGCCTCGTGACGTTCGATCTCCAGCAGTTCCAACTGAGTATCGAGATCCTTTTGCCTGATCGACACAGTGGTGCGCTTTTCAGTGTCATGCACCTTGCGCCGGGCATCGGAGGTGATCTCGGTAATCACCTTCAGGCCCTCGGCATCGAAGACATTATCGGTGCGGAAGAATTCCTTGCCGGACTGTTCCAGAGTAACGATGGAGACTTCTTCCAGCACCAGGCCGTTGGCGGTGAAGCTTTCGGTCACGCCGCTGCGGATGTCGTTGGCGAAGGCGTCGCGGTTTTGATGCAACTCCTTCAGGGTCTTGGTCGCGGCATAGCTGCGCAGGGCGCCGACCACCTTGGCTTCCAACAGATTGCGCACCTTGTCGGAATCAAATGTCTTCTCGCCCAGACTGCGGGAGGCCACCAGCACCGCCTCGTCCGTATGGCCCACATGGGTATACAGCTCGACCACCGCATCGATGCGGATATTGTCGGAGGTCAGTATCGCCTGATCCCGGGAGCGCGAGATGATCAGTTTCAGGGTTTCCAACGAAACCCAGGAAACTTCGTGAAACACCGGCAGGACCAGGGCGCCCTTGCCCAGGCAGACCTTGGTGCCGCGGAAGCCCGTGCGGATGAAGCACATATTCGAGGGCGCCCGCTTATAGATCCAGATGGAAATGATATACAGGATCGCGATGACGACGATGGCCGTGATGAACAGCGCAATTCCAACTTTAAACATCGTGCAAGCACCCTTGTTTTTTCGTTTTCGTAGCTTCTATCAAGTCAATTTGCCTTAGCTTATCCGGCCCCGCGCCGCTCGCCAAAATCAAACATCGGCAAGGCCCTGCGGTTTCGCCGCATGCCGTCACGCAGATCCTGGCTGGCCCGGCGGTCGACAGACAGATCCGCCCCTTCCAATACAACGCCATAATCGCTGCGCGCCAACTCAATGCTGACCAGGCGGCGGGCCACATCGTTGCGCACCCAGACCGGATCGCGCTCCAACGGATCGCCCCAGCCGCCGCCGCCGGCGGTGCAAAAGACGATGCGGTCGCCGGGACGGACCCGGACATTATCGATTTTCGAGGGCAGGGGCGTCTTCTCCCCATCCGCGCGGATCAGGAATTTGTTCGACACCGCACCCGGCTTGCCGCCCAGAATGCCCCAGGGCTGGCTGACATCCCGGTCATCATGGATGGAGACGTCGCCCTCGGCCAGCAGGCGATAGACCTTTTCGATGCCATTGCCGCCACGGTGCAGTCCGGCGCCGCCGGTGTCGGGAATGGAGCCATAGCTCTCGATCACCATGGGATAATAGGTTTCCAGATATTCGGTGGGGATGTTTTCGAACAGGGGCCACCAGGAATGCCCATCCATGCCGTCGCCGATGGGGCGCCCCGGGATGCCGCCGTAAAGAATCTCCATCAACTGGAAGTCCCGGCCATCCTGGTCCGTGCCCGAATAGAGGAAATGCGGGCTGGAGCCATAGCCTGCGGCGGCGGCCAGATCCGGCGCGTTGTGGCTCAGAGCACCGCCCATGACGTCAAACTGCCGCGACAATGTATGGGTTCTGCAGCCCAGGGATGCGGGAAAATCCGGATGCACCAGGGAGCCCTTGGGCAGGGTGACGTGGATCAGGTCGTAGAAGCCGTCGTTGAACAGGATCTGGGGGTCAAACACCATGATCATGTAGACCCCGATGAACATCTTGAACATGCCTTCATGGAGATAGAAGTTGATGGGGCCGGGAGCCTGATCCGCGGTGCCGGTCCAGTCGAAATAGGCATGCTCCCCTTCGCGCCAGACCGTCAGCTTCATCTTGAAAGGGCCGTTGCCGCAGCCATCATCGTCCACATAATCCTCGAACGATTGCGGCTCGGTCGGCAGGTTCTGTACGATCAACTGGCGCATGGCCCGCTCGGTCCGGGCCAACAGCGCCTCGCAGGCATCACCATAGATATCCGCGCCGAAGCGTTCGCACAGCTCGATGACGCGCTTTTCGCCGGCCCGGCAGCCGGCCAGGATGGCCATCAGGTCGGAATAGTTCATTTCCGGCGTGCGCGTGTTGTTCATGATCAGGTCGAGCGCGGCCTGGTTCAACACCCCGCCTTCGTACAATTTGATCGGTGGGATGCGCAGGCCCTCGCCAAAGATCGAGGTGGCGGCGGTGGGCATGGAACCGGGCACCGGACCGCCCACGTCCATCATATGCCCGAACATGGAGGTGAAGCCGACCAGATTGCCCTGGAAGAACACCGGCACCAGGATCAGCCAGTCGTTGATATGGCTGATGGCGCCGCCGCATTGAAAGGGATCCGATTGCAGGATCACATCGCCTGGCTCCAGATCGAAATTCTGCGTCTTCAGCATGGCGGGAACGTAGGAGCCGAACTGCCCGACGATCATCCGCCCCATGGGGTCGGTGATCATGGGATATTCGTCATGTTGTTCGCGGATCACCGGCGACATGGCGGAGCGGAACAGCACCGCGTCCATCTCGTGCCGGGCGTTGCGCAGGGCGTTTTCGATCAAATCCAGGGTGACGATGTCCAGCTTGCCGCCCGATTCCTGCGGCACGCCGGCGGGTTGGGCTGCCCGCGGCAGCCCTCTGGCGGGACCGGACACGGCCTCGGTGCCCTCCGCATGGGATGCGAACTCTTCATCCGCCAGCATGGCATAGCATTTCGCCAGGGCGTCGTCCGCCGCCCGCTGCAACGCCTTGCCCTTATCGCCATTAGCCCGCGCCGTGCCGAACTGCATTTTCGAGATGTCGTCGATCACCAGCTTGACCAGGACCGAGACGCTGCCCCGTTCACTGGAATGCTCCATGATTTCCGAGGACCAGCGGCCGCCGAAGCGCGCGTTCAATTGCGCGGTTACATCATTGGCGGTGTGGCTGCTGGCGACGGAGGCTGAGGCGAGGTCGTCGGCGGTGGCGGGGCGGTGATCAACGGACAGTAGTCCGCTTTCCTGCATCTGGTTGGCGAAAACCTTGTCGAACTGCGCCTTGTTGGCCTTCAGCAGATCGTCGAGGGAAATCCGGCCGCGTTCTGGATTTTGTTCGTTCATGCCGGCTGCCCGCCTTCAGGAGAAATCAGGATATTCAAATAGCGGTCGACGGCACCTACATGGCCGGGATGAATGACCGTCGTGGAATCCGCCTGGGTGATCACGGCCGGGCCGGTGATGCGGTGGCCGGCGCGCAACAGCTTGCGGTCATAGATATTGGCGTTGACGAAGCCGCCGTCGAAATGGACCCTGTGCTGCTCCACCACCGCCGCCGAGGCGTCCGGGCCTTCCAGCTCGAAGCTGGGCAGATGAACCTTTTCCACCTGGCCGGCGCCGACAGCGCGCAGGTTGACCAGTTCCACCGGCTGCTCCAGGCGGAAGCCGTATAGCCGCTCGTGGGCATCGCCGAAGCGCGCTTCCAAGTCCGCCAGGCCGCCGTTGCTCAAACTTTCCGGATTGACCTGCAAGGCGAATTCATAGCCCTGGCGGAAATAACGCACATCCGCCTGGAAACTGAGATCCTGGCGTTGTTCGTCAATGCCTTCCTCGCGCAGCCAGCCCCGCGCGTCGCGGCCCAGACGGTCGTAGATTTGGCCCAATTGGGCGCTGTCCACGTCCGCGATATTGCGCACATAGGTTTGCGCGAACTCGTTCTTCACATCGGAATAAAGGAAACCCAGGGCCGACAGCACGCCCGGCGTCGGCGGCACGATGACCGGATAGCAATTGCCCAGAATGGCCATGGCATTGCCGTGCAGCGGCCCCGCGCCGCCGAACGCCACCAGGGCGAAATCGCGGGGGTCCAGACCCTTTTGCACGCTGACCAGTCGCAGGGCGCCAAACATGTTCTCGTTGACGATATCCAGAATTCCCTGGGCCGCCTGATGCAGGTCCAGGCCCAGGGCGCGGGCGATCTTGCCCACCGCTTCCTCGGCCGCCTTTACGTCCAGCACCATCTGGCCGTCGAGCAACTGCGGCGGCAGGCGCCCCAGCAGCAGGTTGGCATCGGTCACCGTGGGCTGTTCGCCGCCACGCCCGTAACAGGCCGGGCCGGGCACGGCACCGGCACTTTCCGGGCCGACGCGAAGCGCTCCGGTCATGGGCACATGGGCGATCGAACCGCCGCCCGCACCAACCGAATGAACCTCCACCGAAGGCACCTTGATGGGATAGTCGCCCAGGGAGGTCTGCCGCGAGATCAATGGCTCGCCGTCCTGGATCAACGAAACATCGGTGGATGTGCCGCCCATATCGAAACCGAGGGCATTGTCGCGGCCGGCCAGATGGGCCAGGAAGGCCGCGCCCGAGACCCCGCCGGCCGGCCCCGACAGCATGGTGTGCACCGGCGATTCCGAGGCCCGCTGCACCGACATCAAACCGCCGTCGGAACGCACAATATTGACATGGGGCGAGAACTGGATGGTCTTCAGCTTGTCCTCGAAGCTGGCCAGATAGCGCCGCATGGACGGGCCGACATAGGCGTTCATCACCGTCACCAGAGTGCGTTCGTACTCGCGGAATTCCGGCAGAATATCCGACGACAGGGAAATCGGTATGTCGCTTCCCGTTTCCTCGATAATCGTGCGCAGGCGGCGCTCGTGCTCCGGGTTGGCGTAGGAATGCAGCAGCGAAACGGTGATCGATTCAACGCCGGCATCGATCAATTCGCGTACCGCCTGGCGCGCGGCGGCTTCGTCCAGGGGCGTAAGCACATCGCCCCGGGCGCTGATCCGTTCGGGGATGCCACGGGTCAGTTCCAGATCCGCCAGGGGATCGGGTTTTTCCATGATCATCCAGCCGGCCAGGGGCCCCGGTGTCTGCGAGCGGGCCAGATGCAGGACTTGTTCGAAATCCTTGGTCACCAACAAGCCGACCTTGGCGCCCTTTTCCTCCAGCACGATGTTGGTGGAGACGGTGGTGCCATGCAAAAGGGTATTGATCTCGGACGGGCTGATGCCGCTCTCGGCAATCAATTGCGAGATGCCGTTCATGATGCCGATGGACTGATCCTGCGGCGTGGAAGGCGTCTTCAACAGGCGCAACTCGCTGCTCTGTTCATTGAACAGCAACAGGTCGGTGAAGGTGCCACCGACATCCACGCCCAGCCGACTACTCATTCCGCCTCC
>JASLLM010000094.1 GCA_030747035.1 Alphaproteobacteria bacterium
CCAGCCATTTGTTCCGCCTTGTCGTTGGCCATTCGGGTAAGTCTCTTTCCTGGTGATCTCAGCGAATTTCGGTGACAGTTTACTTAATTCGCCGTACCGCATAGGCGCGGGAACGGACGATGATGAATTAAGTAAACTGTCACCGAAATAGTGTCGCCGTTGATCGAATCATTGTCGGGTCGAAAACAGACTAGACGATGACGCCAGTGACGACAAATATGCCACTCCCGGCCGGCCCTAATACGGCCTGTCACCCCGGACCAGCAAGCGGTAGAGCATGCGGTGCTGGCTGTGGTCGTAGTCGAACCCGGCCTTGTGCATGGCGGAGCGGTTATCGACCATCAGCATGTCGCCGAGGCGGTATTCGTGCACGTAGGTAAACTCCGGGCGCATGGCCACCTCCAGCAGCTCCGCCAGAAAATCTTGGGTTTCCGCCGGTTCCATACCGAGAATTCTTTCGGTCTTGCCCATATGGAACCAGATCGCCTTGCTGCCGCGCTCCGGGTGGGTCCGCACCAGGGGCTGGATCATCGGTTCGCCAGTTGAGTCCCGTTGATCATCAAGAATATCCGGATTGGCGTTGTCCGTGCGGGCGCTGCTGATCAGGGTATTGGCCGTCTGCATGCCGTCAATACGCTGCCGCAGGCCGTCTGGCAGGGCCTCGTAGGCGGCGCGCATGTTGCAAAGCGCGGTGCCGCCGCCGCTGTCGGGCAGGGCCACAGGGTAGAGCGCGGTAAATTTAGGCGGCAATTCCTGATTGGTGTGATCCGTATGCCAGGTGGCGGTCTTGGCCACCTTGGCCTGATTGCCCTGGCTGTCCTTGTGGTGGTTCGACAGGGTGCTGACCAGGGGCACGCCGGGTGCCAGATAGCGGCGGTTCTGGTCTTCCATGAGTTCGCCGAACAATTCGCCGGCCGCCTGGAACTGCGCCGCGGTAAAATCCTGGTCCCGGATCACCAGGGCAACATGGTCCACCAGGGCATCGTAAAGCTGCCGGCGGGTTTGCTCATCGACCGGCCTGGTCAGGTCGATGCCGGTCACCTCGGCGCCGATATGTTCCTTGATCTTGCTGATCCGCAACCCCCGTGGTCGGGCCGCCGTTTCCTCGGGCATGCTCATTGAATGTTCCCCCAACAACAATTGCGGCCACCAGTCTGCTTGGCCTTTATGGACCGGTCAATGTCTTGCGCAGGAAGTTCAAGACATTGATGACCGCGTAATTGCGAAAACGGGCGCGGTCGCCCGGCAGCACCACCGCTTCGGCATGTTGCCCGTCGGCAATGGCCAGGTGCATGTGCACCGTGCCGCTGGACTGTCCGTCCCGGGTTTCGTCCGCGGCCACCGCCAGGCCGACATCGGCGGTGAATTCGCCGCGCACATGGTTGGCGGCCCGGGCCGCGCGCCGCGCCATCCTGGCCATCGCCAGCCAGTTCACCATTTATGGCGCCGCCGCGAAACACCGCCATGGCGTGATCGATTTCAGACAGGCGGGCGGAAAGCACGCCGCCGGTCAGACCCTCGGCGACAGCCAGCGTCAGGCCGCGGGCCTTGAGCATGTCGAGGACCACCGTCTCCATGGCTTGCTCGTCAATGCCGAAGATAATGTCCCCCAACAGGCCGCGCAGCATCTCTTCCTCGGCCGAGATGATTGCCGCCGCGGCCGCCTCGTCCGCCGCCTTGGCCGTGATGCGCACCTTGATGCCCTCCATGCCGCTGGCCTGAAACGCCAGGGTCGGGTTGCCGGTGCCGTCAAGCTGGTCGATGCGCTGCGCCAGGCGTTCGGCCAGGCCGGATTCGCTATCGCCCCAGGTCCGCAACACACGGCTGCGGATCACCGCGGTTTCGCCCGAACGGCGCTGCAGATCGGCCAGGATCGTGCCCTGCATCATGGCGCGCATTTCATGGGGCACGCCGGGCACGGCATAGATCACCTTGTCGCCCACCGGGCAGACCAGGCCCGGCGCGGTACCCGGCATCTCCGCGATCAAGCTGGCGCCAATTGGGATATCCGCCTGCCGGCGGTTGTTGTCGACCATCACCCGGCCGCGGGATTCGAACATTTCACGGATTTTCTCCACCACCGCCTCGTCCCGGCGGAGCTCTACGCCCATGATGGCGGCTATCACCTCGCGGGTGATATCGTCCTGGGTCGGACCCAGGCCGCCGCAGCAGATCACCGCGTCGCTGCGTTCCAGGGCATGGCGGATGGTCCGCTCCATGCGTTCGAAATTGTCACCGACCTTGGTCTGAAAATGGGAATCGATACCGACCAGGGCCAACTGTTCGCCGATCCAGGAGGAATTGGTATCCACGATCTGACCCAACAGCAGTTCGGTGCCGATGGCGACAACTTCGCAACGCATAATTGGCAATTCCCCTTTTTGTGACGTCTCGGCTCGTCTTAGCCGAGGTTCTCCCCCAGAAAGGCGAGAACCTTGCGCCAGGCGTCTTCGCTGGCATCGTGGTTGTAGCGGTCGGCGTTGTTGAATGACTGAAAGGCGTGATCCGCGCCGTCATAGCGGTGAAACTGGTGCGCCACGCCGGCGGTGGCCAGGGCGGCCTCGTAATCGTCGACATCTTCGGGCGATGGATTTTGATCGTCATTGCCGAAGAAACCCGCAACCGGGCAATTGATGTTGCCGGCCAGTTCGATGGCGGGCGGCGTACCCGGGCCCATGGGCAGCTTCACCCGGCCGCCATAGAACACCGCACAGGCGGCAAGTTCAGGTATATGGCAGGCACCAAGCCAGGCAACGCGCCCGCCCCAGCAATGGCCGACGATGCCGATACGCGCGCCATCGACGGCTGGCTGCGAGGCCAGGAAATCATGGGCCGCCTTGAGATCCATGGCGGTCCAGTCGTCGCGGAACTCTTCCCGCTTCAACTCCATGGTTTCCTCTTTCGGCCACCAGTGAAAAATAAATGGCACGGCGACCGCGTAGCCATTTTCGGCATATCGCTCGGCCGTCTTCAATGTGAACTCGTCATTTTCGATGCCGGTGTGACCCACCGGAATATGCTGCGCCAGCACGATGCCCGGGTGCGGCCCCTCCCCCTCGGGCTCGTACAGAAAGATTTCCATCAGACTGTCCTGGACGGTGACGGTGTGAATGTTGTGCACGGCTGGCTCCCCTTTTTTGCCCATTTGCCCCATGGTAGTGCCAACTGCCGTTGCACCGCAATCAATCGACGCCGCGCCAATCGCACGGACGGTTGTGTTGGCCGGAAAAAATCACGATGCTGCCCTGGTACAAGATGACAGGCGAGGGCGAATGAGTTTACCCCTGGACGACCGCCTCAAGATCGGTGTCAACACCATGCACCGGCGCAGCGAACCCGGTGTCGGCCAATGGCTGCCGAAGATCGACGAGCTGGTGCGCATGGTCGAGCAGGTCGACCGGCTGGGCTACGACTCCTTTTGGTGCGGCGACCATATTTCGATGGAGATCCCATTTCTTGATCCGCTGCTGCAAATCGCCCAGGCGGCGGTGGCCAGCCGGCGCCTGCTGTTTGGCACTTCCGTCTACCTGCTGCCCCTGCGCCACCCAACGCCCGTGGCCAAGCAGGTCGCCACCATCGATCTGCTGACCGAGGGCCGGTTCATCTTCGGCGTCGGCCTGGGCGGGGAATTCCCCAAGGAGTACGAGGCCTGCGGCGTGCCGCTGAACGAACGCGGCGCGCGGCTGTCGGAGGGCATTGACGTAATGCGCAGGCTGTGGAGCGGCGACAGCGTGAGCAACAAAGGCAAATTCTATCCCTTCGAGGACGTGCGGATGACACCACCGCCGGCGCAACGGGGCGGCCCGCCGATCTGGTGCGGCGGGCGCGCGACGGCGGCCCTGCAACGGGCCGGGCGGCTTGGCGATGGCTGGTTCGCCTATGCCATCACGCCGGAAATGTACCGCGAGGGGCTGGCGGTGATCGAACAGGCGGCGAACGAGTCGGGGCGAACCCTGGCGACCTTTGGCACGGCGCATCTGCTTTTTGGACGCGTCGCCGACAATGCGGAACAGGCGCTGGACGAAGCCAGCGAGCATCTGAGCATCCGTTACGGCATGGACATGCGCGCGGCCACAAAACGCTATGGCGCGCTTGGTGCGCCGGCGGACGTGGCGGCCCGCATCCGGGCCTATCATGACGCCGGTGTGCGGCATATATCCCTCGATTTCGCGGGGCCTTACGAGCGGCGTCAGGAGCAGTTGCAACGCTTCGCCAACGAGGTGCGGCCGCTGCTGCAGGATCTGATGTAACATTGGGTAGGGAGTAATTTCATGGCTGATGCAAATCTCACATTCGGTTTCACCGAGGAGCAGAAGCTGCTGCGCGAAAGCGTACTGGGCACCTTGCAGCGGGTATTGCCAGCGGAGAAAATCCGCGAACTGGACAAGGCCGGCGAATACCCCCATGAGGCCTGCGCCGCGCTGGCGGAAGCCGGCATCAACGGCATCGTCTATCCGGAGGAATACGGCGGCCAGGGCGGCTCCTTCATGGATCTGGCCGTTTTGGGCGAGGCCCTGGGCTACCACTACGGCGGCATCGCCCAGGCCTGGGGCATCACTTGCATTTATGCGGGCATGCATATCGCCCTGCACGGCAGCGAGGCGATGAAACGGGAAATCCTGCCCAAGATCATTTCCGGCGGGATCCGCCTGGCCCTATGTCTCAGCGAGCCCGATCATGGCTCCGACGTCGCCAGTATCGAGACCCTGGCCGTGAGGGACGGCAATGACTACATCCTGAACGGTCAGAAGATCTACAACAGCGCCGCCCATGTCGCCCATGCTCTGGTCGTCGTTTGCAAGACCAAGCCGGGCCGCGGCTATGACGGCATTTCCCTGTTCCTGGTCGACACCACCTTGCCCGGCGTCACGGTTCAGCGGCTGGACGCCCTGGGGCGGCATACGACGGAGGCCAATCATTGCTTTTTCGAGGATGTGCGTCTGCCCGGTCATCGTCTGATCGGTACAGAGAACGACGGCTGGCAGGGTCTGATGAAATGCCTCAACGTGGAACGCCTGAACCTTGCCGCCAATGGCGTCGGCAATACCTTGAAGATCATGGAACACGCGCTGAACTATGCCAAGGAGCGACAGCAGTTCGGCCGGCCGATCGGCAAGTTCCAGGCCGTCAGCCACAAATTCGCCGAAATGCAGATGATGTATCAGATCGCCCGGGCGCACACCTTCCGGGTGGCGCAAATGCTGGACGCCGGTGTCGATCCGATCATGGAGAACGCCGTCGCCAAGGCCTACGCCACGGAGGTTAACTGGAAGGTCGCGGACATGGCGATGCAAATTTTGGCCGGCGCCGGCTATATCCTGGATCAGGATATGCAGATGATGTTCCGGGACGCCCGCGTCGGACCCATCGGCGGCGGCACCAGTGAAATTCAACGCAACGTCATCGCCCAGCGCATGGGCCTATAGGTTGAGCGGGGCCGCGCATGAGCTTTCCTGAACAAATACTCTGGCTTTATCAGCACCAACCGGCGGTGCTGCTGGCGCTGGCCATGGTGTTCGGCCTGATGATCGGCAGTTTTCTCAACGTGGTCATCGTCAGGCTGCCGGCGCGGCTGGAGCAAATCGACAATGACGAAAATGAAGGCGGGGAAAGCGCGGCGTCGGCAGCGGGCAAATGGTTCCTGATTGTGCCGCCGTCCCACTGCCCCGGTTGCGGCCACCGATTGCCCTGGTACGAAAACATCCCCATCGCCAGTTACCTTATCCTTGGCCGCAAATGCTCATCCTGCCGGGCCGCCATTTCCCTGCGTTATCCCATGGTCGAAGCGCTGACCGGTTTTCTTGCCCTGGCGGCGTTATGGCACTTTAGCCTGAGCGTCGACAGCATCATTGCCTTCGGCCTGGGCTGTCTGTTCCTGGTCATCGCCTGCATCGATCTGGACCGGCTGATGATCCCCGACGTCTTGAGCCTGCCGGCTATCTGGCTTGGCCTGGCGGCCAGCGCGATGGGCATCGGCATAGTACCCAAGGATGCCATCATCGGGGCGGTTTGCGGCTACGGCGTCCTGGCGCTGATCAACAGCATTTATGCCTTGCTGACCCAGCGCCAGGGCATCGGACGGGGCGATTGGAAACTGGCCGCCGTGATCGGCGCCTGGCTCGGCCCCCAGGGTCTGACCATTTCGCTGATGGGTGCCTTTCTGCTGGGCAGCCTGGCCGGGCTGGTCCTGATGGCCGCATTTGCCCAGGGACGGCGCACGGCGGTACCGTTCGGTCCGTTTCTCGCCGGCGGCGGCGTCATCGCGGTCTATTTCGGCCCGGACCTGGCCCAGTGGTACATGGCTTTGATCATGCCCCGCTAGCCGCCTAAGGCTACGGCTTGTCGGTGGCGAAGACCCGTTCCCGCGGCTGCGACTTGAACTCGACCACATTGCCGCAGCCATCGGGCAGCATCATGATATGCTGTTCCGCCGGCTTGCCGGCGAAGGAGAGACGCGGCGACAGGGTGAATTCGGCCCGCCGGATGGTCAATCGCCGCTCCATCTCCTTCCATTCGTCCAGGGGCAGAATGGCGCCGAAATGCCGCAACGGCGCAGTGTCGCCATCGGATTCAATGCTGCCCTTTGCCTCGCCGGCCTCGGCCGGTGCAAGATGCGCCACCACATGATGGCCGAAGAAATTGATATCGAAGCGGCCCCGCGCCTGCCGTCCCAGGGCGCAACCCAGCATGTCCACGTAGAACGCCCTGGCCCGGTCGAGATCATCGACCGCGATGGAGAGGTGAAATAAGGGTTCCATGGGTTGCTCCTCGCCAGATTTCTCCGCCTTCCGCTAGACCTGCGCCACCTTTTCCAGCGGCTCGTCCCGGCCGGGCGGCAGGTTGTCGTAAAGATCGGCGATCAGATCGGATTTCAACGATTGCCGCCCCGGATCATCCCATAGATTGTGCCATTGCTCGGGATCCTCCGAGAGATCGTAGAGCTCGCCAATATCGTCCCCGTCATAGTAATTGGTCCGTTCGTAGGCGGTACAGATATGGCCGTCCCGGTACAGGGTGCGCATGGTGATGTTGTTGCCCGCGAAGCCGTCCTGCCATTCGGTAATGGTGCGCTCATGGCCCTTGGTATCTTCATCGGATGTGGGCAAGGCCTTGCCCTGCATCCATTCCGGCACTTCCAGCCCGGCCAGGCCGCAAATGGTCGGTGCCAGATCCACATGTCCCACCGGGGCCTGGATCTGCGCCGGCGCGATCGCCGCGCTCGGTGCCGGGCGCCAGATAAAGGGCAGCTTCATCAGGCCCTCCACATGAAACGGGCCCTTGAACAGCATGCCGAAGTCACCCTGAAACTCGCCATGATCCGTGGTGTAGAAAACATCCGTGTCGCCATCCCAGCCCAGCGCGCCAATATGGTCCATGACCCGGCCCACGGCTTCGTCAATCAATTCGTTGGAGATATGGACCATGGCGTTGACCTCGCGGATTTGATCCGCGGTCAGGTGCGCCGATATCAGATCGGGGGGTACCTCGAAATTGAACTGCCCGCGCCCTTGGTACCATTCCAGCCAATGACGCGGCTTGCGGGCCAGAATTTCCTCCACCCGCCCGGGCGAGCCGGGATAGCCCGCCGGCAGGTCCAGGTCCCGCCAGTCGACCCGGTGAAGCTCGCTTTGCGGCGGGTCCCAGGGGTGATGGGGATCTGGAAAGCTCATCCAGACGAACCAATCTTCATCCGCATCCAGACTGTCCAGAAAGGCGATGGTGCGGTCCGCCGTCCAGTCCGTGTGATAATGTTCGCGCGGGATTGGGTTATGCCAGACCTGCGGCGCCGCCGTCTCGCCGCCACCCAGGCCGCTGGGGCTTCCCTGCGCCGTGTATTCGTGAAAACCATCGACGTCACCGGGAAAATTGTCCCGCAACCAACGGGGATAGTGGGTCAGGCTACGTCCGGGGCGGCCGGTATGGCCGCACAGCTCCATATGATCGAAACCGCGGTGGGGTCCGGTCTCGCCCCGGCTCGCGGCCCAGTTCTCGAAATAGTCCGTATGGGAGGCGGGCTCGAAATGCGCCTTGCCCAACAGCGCCGTGCGATAGCCGTTCTGTTGCAGGTAAGCCGCCAGATTGGGCGCATCGACGGGTAGCGGAATGCCGTTCGAGGTGACGCCGTGGCTGCGGATGTACTGCCCGGTCAAGATGGTCGCCCGTTCGGGCATGCAGACGGTATTCTGGTTCCGCGCCTGACGGAAATTCAAACCGGCCCCGGCAAGGGCGTCGATCGCCGGCGTCCGTGCCACCGTACCGCCGGTACAGCCCAGGGCGTCGTGGCGCTGCTGGTCCGTGGTGATCAGAAGAATCTTGCGGCCCATGTCCGTTCCTGTTCCCAGTTCAATCGAGGTTCATTCGTTGGGGCGGATGATCGTCTTGCCGACGATGGCGCGGTCGATCAGTTCCTGGATCGAGGGCGCGATCTGGTCCAACGGGCGGACCGCATGTATGACAGGTGTCAATTCGTCCCTCCCGACCATTTCCAGCACCTCCTGTTGCTCCTCCCCGGTCCAGCCGTTGGAGCCGATGATGTTCTGCTCGTAGGTCCAGATATAACGGATGTCCGTGGGCGGGGCATAGCCGGCCGTGGCGCCGCAGGTCAGCATGCGCCCATCGGGCCTCAGGCAGCGCAACGACTGGGCCCAGGTATCGCCGCCGATGTAGTTGATAATGACGTCAACACCGCCGCCGCCGCCGGCGAAGCCCATACGCGGCTTGCCGGCAATGGCGTGGCAGGCGGCGACAATATCTTCGCTGGAGGTATCGATGACATGATCGGCGCCCAGATCCCGCAGCCTGTCCAATTTCCAGTCCGCGCTGCCGGTGACGATAACCGTCGCGCCGGCGGATTTGGCAAGCTGCAGACAACCGGTGCCGACACCGCCCGTTGCGCCCAGGATCAGCACCGTCTCGCCCGCCTTTACCTGGCCCCGGGTCAGCATCATCCGGTAGGCGGTGCCATAGGCGATGGGCAGGGCGGCTGCCTGGTCGTCGCTGACCCCGTCGGGCGTGCGGATCAGTTGGCTGGCCGGGATACGGGCGAATTCCGCCGCCGCACCCAAGCGGGTCTCCCCCGTCATGCCTTCACCCAAGACAAAGGGATGCGGGCAGACCCGGTCGCCCAGGGCCCAGCCGTCGCCCACATTCGCACCCAGTTCAACGATCTCGCCGGCGTAATCGCCGCCCGGCACCATGGGCATGGGCGTTTTCAGGCCCGTCGTGCCGCCCAAAATCATGGGATCGAAACCGTTGAGCGATACCGCGTTGACCTTGATCACCGCATCGTCCGCGCCGCAGACGGGATCGGGAAAATCACCGATGGAAATATTTTCCACACCGCCGTGTTCGCTGAACATTGCCGCCCGCATGTTGTCTCCC
This sequence comes from Alphaproteobacteria bacterium, assembly GCA_030747035.1. Taxonomy (GTDB): domain Bacteria; phylum Pseudomonadota; class Alphaproteobacteria. Next base: position 9,382 of record JASLLM010000094.1, read on the forward strand.
TTCCTCGTAACTAATCCGTGGCTATCGATAGGACACGTCGGCGGTCTTGAATGCCGCCCCGAGATCATCCGCCATGGCGGCGACGAAACCGGCATCGGTCTTGCCCTTGACTTCCTTCATGTCGGCGATGAAATCCGCCGAGCCGACCATGGCGCCCACATGCCAGCCGGTGCCGTTGCCGATCAGCTTCGCCGCCGTGAACGCTTCCGACCATGACAAGTCCGGAAAGTCAGCGGCGACCTCGCTAAGCGTACAGCTGTCGTCTGTGTGCGACAGTGCGATATAGGCGGCATCGTTGAACAGGCGGATGTCGTGATCACCGCAATATTCACACAGCTCCCGCAGCCAGGCCGCCTCGGCGATCTGGCCCGACGGATTATGGGGATAGTTGGTCATGATCAGATCGGTATCCGCCGCGATGTCCGAGATGGCGAAGCGGAAGCCGTTGCCTACGTTCAGGGCCAGGGCATAGTGGCCCACGTTGACGTGGTAGTCGCACCAGTCGGCGGGAATGGGATAGCCGGGCTTGGTCATGGTCGCGACCGTGACCGGGCCGCGGGCGCAACCACAGGCCAGGGGCAGCAGACCTAGAATTGGCTTGATACCGGGGATGGGCAGATAGTCCAGGCCTTCCTGGCCAAGATCAGCCTTCAGGTGCGCCCGGATGAAGCGGCGGGAGAAATCCGGCACCGCCGGGCTGTCGTTGTATTGGTAGGCATGCATGCTTTCATCATCACTAAGGACCGCCTCCCGCGCCGCTTCGCGGGCGCTCAAGAGCGCCGGCCCCTTCGGCTCGCCGATGGAGAGGTCGAGCAGTTTCCGGCCCGCCGCTTCCGCCTCGGCCCGCTTGCCGCGGATTTTCTGAAAGATGTTGGCACCGCCGGCCGGCAATCTTGATCGTCGCATCTGCTGCTCTCCTGCCTTCCCGCATATAGCCTATGTTCCGCTCATGGCGGATGACAAGACGCAGCGATCATTTTCATCGCATCAGGGATCGCTTATACTGGGCTAAAGTCATTGCCGGAGCAGAGCGTGAGTCAGCAAAACAGCGTCGATGCCTATGCGCCACGGGAAATTGCCCAGCGGGTGGAAAACGCCGGCGTGGCCAAGGCGGAGCTTGCCACCCTGCCGACCCTGGTGCTGGCGGTGTTGGCCGGGGCATTCATTGCCTTCGGCGCCATGTTGTACATGGTCGTGGTCACCAACAGCGGCCTTGGCTTCGGGCCTGAGCGTCTGCTGGGCGGCGTCGCCTTCTCCCTTGGGCTGATCCTGGTTTTGGTGGGCGGGGCGGAGCTGTTTACCGGCAACAGCCTGATCGTCTTCGCCTGGGCCGACAAAATGATCACCGGCCGGGCGTTGCTGCGCAACTGGGGCTTGGTCTATCTGGGCAATTTCGCGGGCGCCACGGCCATGGCCGTGGTGGTGCACTTTTCGGGCCTGCATAATCTAGGCGATGGCGCCGTTGGGGCAACGGCAATGCGTATCGCCGAGGGCAAGCTGGCGCTGACGCCGGCGGAGGCCTTTATCCGGGGCATCCTGTGCAATGTATTGGTCTGCCTTGCGGTCTGGCTCTGCTTCGCAGCCCATTCCGTGGTCAGCAAGATCGTTGCCATCGTTTTCCCGATCGCCGGATTTGTCGCCCTGGGCTTCGAACATTCGGTCGCCAACATGTACATGATCCCGGCCGGCTGGCTGGCCGGATCGGATGTCGTCAGCCTGGCCGGCTATGGCGCCAACCTGATATTTGTCACTATCGGCAATATTGTCGGCGGCGGCGTGCTGGTGGCGCTGGTCTATTGGCTGGTTTACCGCCGGGGGCAGCGGCCCATATGATTATCTGCGAATTCCGGCCCGGGCGGGAACGCTTCGACCGCGCCTGCCCGAGCCTCGCCAAGGGTGAATAAATGCCGATCAAGCCGTTGAAGGCCACGCAGATTTATCGCCACTGTGATGCCAAGAGCTTCCGTTTTCGCAGCACGGCCGAGCTGCCCGACCTGGACGGCGTGCTGGGCCAGGCCAGGGCCGTGGAAGCACTGTCCTTCGGCATCGGCATGGAAAAGGACGGCTACAACCTTTTTGTCCTAGGCCCCAGGGCCACGGGCCGACATACCATCGCCCGCAGTTTTCTCGAACGCCGGGCAGAGGGGGAGGCGGCGCCCGACGATTGGGCCTATGTCAATAATTTCGAGGCGCCGCATAAACCAAGGGCTCTGCGTCTGCCCGCCGGACGTGCCGGCAGCCTGCGCCAGGACATGGCGCGGCTGATCGAGGAGCTGCTGATCGCCATACCGGCGGCGTTTCAGACCGACGAATACAAGACCCGGCGCGAAGCCATCCAGGAGGAATTCCAGGAACGTCAGGAAACCGCCTTTGGCGCCATTCAGGAAGAGGCGCGGAAGCGGGATCTCGCCCTGGTCCGCACGCCCATGGGCCTGGCCCTGGCGCCGGCGCGGGGCAACGAGGTCATGCCGCCGGACGAATTCCATAAACTGCCCGAACTGGTGCGCAAGAAGATCGAGGCGGATATCGAGGAGCTGCAGGGCCGTTTGCAGGAAGTGGCGCAAAAACTGCCCGATTGGGAGCGGGAGCGGCGCCGGCGCATCCGCGAATTGAACCGGGAAATTACCGGCATGGCGCTGGCGCAACTGATCGGCCGCCTGCGCAAGAGCTACGCCGGCCTGAACCAGGCCCTGGATTATATCGCGGCGGTGGAGCGGGATATCGGCGAGCATGTGGACCTGTTCCTCCCCCCCGAAGCCGGCCAGGCGGAGGTCCCGGCCAACATGCCGGCCATCGCCGGTGCCGCCCCCATGGGGCAGTCGCCGGCGGCGCGGCAGGCCGCCGCCCTGCGCCGCTATTCCGTAAATGTCATGGTGGGCGACGGCAATAATGGCGGTGCGCCGGTGATTACGGAGGAATCGCCCAGCTACGCCAACCTGATCGGCCGGGTCGAGCACCAGGCCGAAATGGGCGCCCTGTTGACCGATTTCTCCATGATCAAGCCCGGGTCGCTGCACCGGGCCAATGGCGGCTATCTGATCATCGATGCCCTGCGCCTGTTGCAGCAGCCCTATGCCTGGGAAGCCTTGAAGCGGGTGCTGCGGGGCAATTCCATACGCATCGAATCTCCTGGCGAGATGCTGTCCTTGGTCAGCACCGTCTCCCTGGAGCCCGAGCCCATTCCACTGGACGTCAAGGTCGTGCTGATCGGCGAGCGGCAGATCTATTATCTGCTCTGTCAGCGGGATCCGGATTTCGATGATCTGTTCAAGGTCGCCGTGGATTTCGACGAGAACATGGAGCGCGGCGGCAGCGTGTCGCAGTTCGCCCGCCTGATTGCCACCATGGCCCGGCGCCATGAGCTGCGTCCGCTCAATCCGGGCGGCGTGGCGCGGGTGGTCGAACAGGCGACGCGTCTGGCCGGCGATGTCAAGAAGCTGTCCCTGCAAATCGGCCACATCGCCGATCTGTTGAAGGAGGCGGACTATTGGGCGGCGGAGAAAAACCGTACGGTGATCGGCGCGGAAGATGTACAGACCGCCCTGGATGCACAAGTCCGCCGCGTCGACCGCCTGTCCCACCGCATGCGCGAAAGCATCGTGCAACAGACCATCCTGATCGACACCGACGGCGCCAAGGTCGGGCAAATCAACGGTCTGGCCGTGCTGGATCTGGGTAATTTCGCTTTTGGCAAACCAAGCCGGATCAGCGCCCGGGTACGGATCGGCAACGGCGAGGTCATCGACATTGAACGGCGCGTCGATCTGGGCGGCCCGCTGCATTCGAAAGGCGTGCTGATCCTGTCGGGCTATCTGGGTGCGCGCTATGCCGCGGATCATCCGCTGTCCCTGTCCGCCAGCCTGGTGTTCGAACAGTCCTACGGCGGCGTCGATGGCGATTCCGCCTCCTCCGCCGAACTGTATGTACTGCTGTCGGCCCTGGCGGAGCTGCCCATCAATCAGGGTCTGGCGGTTACCGGCTCAGTCAACCAGCACGGCGAGGTTCAGGCCATCGGCGGCGTCAACGAAAAGATCGAGGGGTTTTTCGATCTCTGCCAGGCCCGTGGCCTGACCGGGCAACAGGGCGTTCTGATACCGAAAGCCAACGTGCCGCATCTGATGCTGAATCGGGGGGTGGTGAAGGCCGTGCGCGCGGGCAGGTTTGCCGTCTATGCCGTGGCCAGCATTGATCAGGGCATGGAGTTGCTGACCGGGCGCAAGGCCGGGCGCCTGGGCCGCAACGGACGCTATCCCGCCAACAGCGTCAACCGCCTGGTGCAGGACCGCATTCACGAACTGGCCGACATGCGGCGCCGGTTCGCCCGCGGTGGACGAAACGACAGCAACAATGGCAGCAATAATTCAAAGCAGGGTGGGGAGAACGGCTCATGACGGCAACCGAAGCCAGCGTCAAGCAGCGCCGCATCCTGGTCGCCATGGACAGCAACGCCGAAAGTCTGGCGGGGCTGCGCCGGGCCGCGACCCTGGCCTCGGAACTGCGCATCGAGTTGGCGGGACTGTTCTTGGAAGACATCAATCTGTTGCGCATGAGCGAGCTGCCCGGGCACGAGATCATCCTGGGTAGCGGCAGCCGGAAGTCCACCTCCCGCGCCGAGATGGAGCAGCAGATGCGGCACCGCGCCGCCGCCGCCCGGCGCGAGGTTGAGCGTCTGGCCCAGGCCTTTTCCCTGTCCTGGACCTTCGAGGTCCGCCGCGCCGGATTGGACAGCGCCTTGCGGGAAGCGGCGCGGAGTAACGAGCTTGTCTGCAGCGCCCTGGCGCCGCCGCCCCTGCCCCATGCCGCAGCCAGGCCCCGGACATCGCGCCGCCGGGCTGTCTATCCCCATGGCCCTGTGCGCGCGCCACGGCCCGTGCTGGCGCTTTACGAGGGCGCCGAGGGTGGTGCCCGCGTGCTGGAGCTGGCGCAACGCGCGGCCCAGATCAATCATCTGCCACTCGAAGTTTTGGTGCCGGCCCGGGCCGGCGCCGCCGGCCAGAAGGCAGTCGACGAGGCGAACCGGTGCCTGAGCGAGGCAGGGGAACCGGTAACCGTGCGCCGCCTGCCGCAAAGCGAAAAGGCGCTGCTGAATGCCCTGGCGGCGGCACGGGGGCAGTTGCTGTTTCTCGATGCCGCCAGTCAAGCCGCCACGGCCGAGCGTCTGGCATCGCTGCGTTCCGCCGCCAAGTGCGATCTGTTGCTGGTATCACGGCATTAGGAGGCCAGCGGAAGCGCCATAGAACGCAAAACACGCATCAACATCATCTACGGCATCATCGCCGTCTTTTCCATTCTGCTGCTGCAATCGTGGTGGCAACAGAGCCGTCTGGTCGAAGTCATTCCCTACAGCGAGTTCCAACAGTTCCTGGAGGAGGGCCGGATCGACGAAATCGTCGTCACCGAAGGCCATATCCGCGGCACCCTGAAAAGCGCCCTGCCCGACGGCAAGCGGACCTTTACCACCACCCGCGTGGAGCCGGACCTGGCCGAAAGCCTGGCCAAATACGGCGTCAAGGTGACCGGGGGCACCGATGAGAACATGGTGAAATCCTTGTTCTCGTGGCTGCTGCCCATGCTGATATTTCTCGGTGTCTGGATGTTCGTTATTCGCGGCTTCGCCGACCGCCAGGGCCTGGGCGGCGGCATGCTGTCCATCGGCAAGAGCAAGGCCAAGGTGTTCGTGGAGAACGATATCGAGGTCAGTTTCGACGACGTCGCCGGCGTTGACGAGGCCAAGACCGAGCTGCAGGAAATCGTCGCCTTCCTGAAGAATCCCGATACCTATGGCCGCCTGGGCGCCCGCCTGCCCAAGGGCGTCCTGCTGGTCGGCCCGCCGGGCACCGGCAAGACCCTGCTGGCCCGGGCCGTGGCGGGCGAAGCGGGGGTGCCGTTCTTTTCCATTTCCGGTTCGGAGTTCGTTGAGATGTTCGTCGGTGTCGGTGCCGCCAGGGTCCGCGATCTGTTCGAACAGGCCCGCAAGACCGCGCCCTGCATTATTTTTATCGATGAACTGGATGCCCTGGGCCGGGCCCGGGGCGCCTTTCCCGGCATGGGCGGCCATGACGAAAAGGAGCAGACCCTGAACCAGTTGCTCATGGAACTGGATGGCTTCGATCCCTCCAAGGAAGGCATGGTTCTGCTCGGCGCCACCAACCGCCCGGAAATTCTCGACCCGGCGCTGCTGCGGGCCGGCCGCTTTGACCGCCAGGTTCTGGTCGACCGGCCCGACCGCCTGGGCCGGGTGCAGATCCTGCACGTGCACCTTAAGAAGGTGCATTTGGCCGGCGATGTGGATGCCGAAGCCATTGCCGGCCTGACGCCTGGCTTCACCGGCGCCGACCTGGCCAATTTGGTCAACGAGGCGGCCTTGCTGGCGACCCGCCGGGGCGGCGACGACGTGCTCATGGCAGATTTCGTCGAGGCCATCGAGCGCATTATCGCCGGTCTGGAAAAGAAGAACCGCCTGCTCAATCCCAAGGAACGGGAAGTCGTCGCCCACCACGAAATGGGCCATGCCCTGGTCGCCCTGGCCCTGCCGGGCACCGACCGGGTGCAGAAGGTCTCTATTATCCCGCGCGGCATCGGCTCGCTGGGCTACACCATACAGCGGCCCACGGAAGACTGCTTCCTGATGACGCGCCTGGAGCTGGAGCACAAGATGGCGGTGCTGTTGGGCGGACGGGCGGCGGAAAAGCTGATTTTCGGCCATCTCTCCACCGGCGCCGCCGACGATCTCAACAAGGCGACCGACATCGCTCATGCCATCGTCACCCGCTACGGCATGGACGAAACCCTGGGCGAGATGACCTACGAAAGCGAGCAGCCCCTGTTCCTGGCCAATGCCGTCGGGCCCTACCCAGAGCGGCGGCGCTACAGCGAAACCACGGCGCGGGAGATCGACTGCGCCGTCCGCACCATGGTCCATGACGCTTTCGAGCAGGCCAGCGCGATACTGAGCAAACATCGCGGAATTCTGGAAAGCAGCGC
>JASLLM010000095.1 GCA_030747035.1 Alphaproteobacteria bacterium
TCGAATCACAAACACCCATTCAATCAAAGATCAAAAAGCAAAACGTCGATTCAGAAGATCCCGGAAACGCTCTAGAGTTGGGCCGTATGTCATGCTACCATCTGTCAAAGACGATACTTTGGAGCCGTTACGGGAAAGGCTGCGCCAACAGCCCGAGGATGCCGAAACACGGCTTGGCCTGATAAATCATCTGGTTTCACATCACGGGAAAATCGGCGATGAAAAAATCATCGCCGAGGCGATGGACGTAATTGCGCCCCTGCATCCCATGTTGGATGCCCTGCCCGAACTATACCTGGTCAAGGCGACCTTGGAAAAGGCAGCCGGCAAATGGCTGCAATTGCAGGAAACATTGGAGCATATGCTGCGGCGGCGTCCGGATGATGCCAACCTGCTGCGCAGCCTGTCCGATGCGTATATAGCCCAGCAAAAATGGTCCGAGGTCCTGTCGGTCATCAAACGTTACCGTGAATGCCTGCCCGATGATCCAAATGGCATGGATTTATTGATCGCCACCCTTTTGGAACTGGGCCGTGAAGACGAGGCGGTGCGAACCGCCGATGCTGTGCTGCGTCAGCGGCCTGGCATGGATTTCCGGCGCAAAACCGGATTTCTTCAACAGCAGGGCCAAGCACGAAGCAAGGGGTTGCCGGCGATCCTGATAAACACCCAGTACAAGTCCGGCACCAATTTCATCTCCGACGGCCTTTGCAAGGGCCTTGATATGCCCTTTTGCTGGATCACCTTGTTCAACCTGGGCCACCGCATCGTACCCAGACAGCTTGAGGTTCTGGCACGGGGCGGCGCGGTTTGTCAGCAGCACTTGCCGCCGGATCGGGATTTTGTCGGTGAAATTAGCGACGGCGGCATTGACCGTTTCATCACGCATGTGCGCGACCCCCGTCAAAGCATGCTTTCCGCCGTACATTATGAGAGCAAGGAGTATCAGCGATCCGATTTCGTTGGCGCCCAAACCCGCGCAAGATTGCCCGACAACTATGGTGAATGGTCACTGTCCGAAAGGATCGACCACTACATCGGTGATGCATTTGTCTGGTGGGCCAATTGGACGGGGACCTGGTTGACCATTGCCGCCGCGCCGCCCAACGGCGTGACGATAAGATTGTCCACGTTCGAGGCCATGAAGGCGGACAATCGGGGCTATTTCGAGCAAACCCTCGAGTTCTATGGGGTATCGGAGGCACATTTCGATTGGTCGTTGGTCAATTTCGACCCGAAACCAGGCGATTTACATTTCCGCAAGGGCGCGACTGATGAATGGAAATCGGCGCTGACGCCGCAACAGCGACACGACTGTGAACAGATCATGCGTCAAGCCAAGGTCGATCTCTATCTTTGAGGCGCATTCGTGCCTCTCTTGTCCGCGCCATCGCTTCCAGGCATGATAGGGTTCTGTCGGACAGGAGATGTAAGATGTCTAAACCTTTGCTGACTGGCTCGTTCGTAGCCTTGATCACGCCCATGAACCAGGATTTTTCCATTGATTACGGCGGCTTTCGCACGCTGATTGAGTTCCAGCGGGAGAATGGCTCGTCCGGCGTCCTGATCATGGGCTCGTCGGGCGAGGTTTCCATGCTGAGCACGGAAGAGCGCCACGCCATCGTGCGCGAGACCATGAAGCAGAAGCAGCCGGGCATGGAGATGTGGTACGGCTGCACCGGCCCGACGACGGAGGCGACCATTGCCTATGTCAAACAGGCCGCCGCCGAAGGCGCCGACGGCGCCATGGTCGCGGCCCCCGCCTATATCTGTGCCTCCAACGATGACATCGTGGAGTATTTCCTGGAAGTGGCCGATGCCGCGACCATTCCCCTCGGCGTCTATAACAACCCGCCAAGGGTGAAAACCGACCTGTCGGCGGAGGAAGTCCTGCGTATCGCGGCGCATCCGAACGTTCAACTGCTAAAAGAGTCCACCGGACGGGTGGCGCAGGCGGCGCAGATCGCCCGCGCCCGGCCGGAAATGAGCCTGATGTGTTGCTGTTCCCCGAATCTTGGCCTGATCGTACCGACCATGAGTCTGGGCGGCCACGGCACTGCCAATATGACCGGCAACATCATCCCCCGCGAAATGGCGGTGATTTCCAAGCCTTGGCAAGATTTTGCGGATGCGGAGAACTTCCAGGCTGCCTACCTGCGCAACCTGCCCATGCTGCACTATGCCTATTCGGCCATCAATCCGGTGCCCATGAAGTCCCTAATGGCCGCCATGGGCATGCCCGCCGGTCCCCTGCGCAAGCCGCAAAAGCATCTGACCGGCGCGGCCCTGCAACGGGGCCTGGATGCGGTGGCGGAGTTGGGCCTGGTCGATGCCTACGGCTATGCGCCCATCAGCAGCCTGGCGGCGGCGGAATAAGAAAAGGCAATGGAGGACGAGCAGGCCCGCTCAGCCTCGGGCGTTCCGCTGAAGGCGTTCTACCAACGCGCCGATGTCAAGTCAGAGCAATTGGAGGTGCCGGGCCAGGCCGACTTCACCCGGGGTATTTTCGCCGAGGGTTACCGGCGCCAGGCCTGGATGGAAAGCCTGGCCTGCGGCTATGGCCTGCCGGAGGAAACCAACGAACGCATCCGTTATCTTGCCAGCGTCGGGCAAGCTGGTTACGGCGGGCGGATGTCGATCAATCTGGTCTTTGACCGGCCAACTTTCTGTGGCCTGGACAGCGATCATCCCATGGCCAGCAACGAAGTCGGCAACGTCGGTGTCGCCATCGACTGTCTAGACGACATGGCACGCCTGTTCGATGGCTTTGACCTGGCACAGTTAAATGCCGGTTTTATCGCCGACCGATCGGGGCCGTTCCTGATGGCGATGTACATCGCACTGGCCGACAAGCGGGGCGTTGCCCGGGAGCAGTTGCGGGGCATCGTCTGCAACAACCCGTTGACCGATTTCTTCTGTTCCAAGACGCCGATGTTCCCGCCCGGGGAAAGCCTGCGCCTAATGATCGACTGCGTCGAATTTTGCAACGCCGAAACCCCGCGTTTCAACACCATTCGCATCAACGGTTATAACACCCGCGAACTTGGCGCCTCCGCCCTGCAGGAAGTCGGCTTCAATCTGGCGATCGCCAAGGCCATCATCGCCGCCGCCGCCGCACGGGGCCTGGACTTGAACAAATTTGTCGCCGGCATCAATTTTCAGTTTTCCCAAGGCCGGGATTTTTTCGAGGATATCTGCAAGATCCGCGCCGCCAGACGCATGTGGAGCCGCATGCTGGAGGAAAAATTCGCCATTGCGGATGAAGCCGCCCGGCGCATGAAAATCCACATGCAGACCGCCGGCTCAACCCTGACCGCGCAGGAGCCCTTAAACAATATCGCCCGCATTGGCCTGCAGGTCCTCTCGGGCGCCCTGGCCGGTAGCCAGAGCATGCATATCGCCTCCTACGACGAAGCCCTGGGCATTCCCACGGAAGAGGCCGTGCGTACCGCCATTAAGACCTCGAAAATCGTCATGCATGAAACCGGCATCGACAAGGTGGCCGATCCACTGGGCGGCTCTTACTATGTCGAGGCCCTGACCGACGAGTTGGAAAGCCGTATCAACACTGTCGTGGCGGAAGTGGAAGCAGAGGGCGGCGTCATCGCGGCACTGGAAAGCGGCTATTTTGAACAGCAAATCGCCAATACCGCCTATCTGGCGCAAAGCGAGGTGGAGCGCGGTGAGCGTATCGTGGTCGGCGTCAACGCCTACCGCGAAGACGGCGATCTCGGTATCAACGAAATCTTCCGGCCCAACCCAAAAGCCGCGACGACCGCCGTCGAGCGCATCAAGGGGCTGAAGGCATCACGTGACGCCGCCGCCGCCACGGCCGCCATCGACGCCATCAAGGCCGCCGCGGCCGGGGGCGGGGCCATGATGCCGCGCTATGTGGAAGCCGCCAAGGCCAATGTCACGCTGGGCGAAATGATCGACGCCGTCGAGGCGGTTACCGGGAATTTCAACTACGCCGCCATTACCGCGAATATCAGTTAAAGAAGATAGCGTATGAAGGACAGTTCAATCCGGGTGCTGCTGGCCAAGCCAGGCCTGGACAGCCACGAAAGCGGCATCAAGATGATCGCGGCGGGCCTGCGTGACGCGGGCATGGAAGTCATCTATCTGGGCGTTTTCCAAAGCAGCGAGAGCATCGTCAGCACCGCCCTGGAGGAGGACGTGGACGTGATCGGCCTAAGCTATCTCTCAGGCGGCCACCAGGGCCTGACGGCTGAACTCATGGAAGCCCTGAAAGACGCGGGCCTGGCCCATGTCAACGTCATCTGCGGCGGCATTATTCCCGATGATGATCATGCCGGCCTGAAGGCGATCGGCGTCAAGGGTGTCTACGGCCCCGGCACACCTATGGCCGAGGTGGCCGAGGAAATTGAGAGCTTTATGCGCGGCGCGAAATAGGGCGGCTACCACAACTGATCGGTGGCGATCGCGGCGCCTTCGACCATGGCGGCCAGCTTGGCCCAGGCGATATCGGGATCAACCGCCGGACGCGCGGCGAAAGTCGCGAAACCACAGTCGGAGCCGGCGATCACCCGCTCCCGCCCGACCTTGGAGGCGTAGCGGCAGATCCGCTGCGCCACCAGTTTCGGATGCTCGATGAAATTCGAGGTGGAATCGATGACACCCGGTATAACGACCTTGCCGTCAGGCAGGGGATGTTGATCAAAGACTTCCCATTCATGTTCATGGCGCGGATTGGCGCCTTCAAGGGAGATGGCGTGGGGCCGGGCGCCATAGACCAGATCCAGGATATCGTTCACGTCGATGTCATGGTGATGGGGCCCTTGATAGTTGCCCCAGCAGAGGTGGATGCGCATCGATTCGGGTGCGATATTGGCGGTCGCCGCATTCAGAACTTCAATATGGCGGGCCGCAACCTTTCGGAATTCCGCCGCTGATTTCTTCCGATGCACGATATGCCGGCCCATGGCGAGATCCGGGCAATCTAGATGCAAGACCGCGCCGGAGGCCACGATGGCCTCGTATTCCGGTTTCAGAATGGCCGCCAAGGCTTCCAGATAGGCGTCGTCATCCGGATAATACTGGTTCTGCAGGAACACCGAGACGACACCGGGGGAGGAAGCGGTGAGGAAACCTTCAGTTGGGCTGTGTTTATTTACCGCCGCCGCGAAATTGCCCAGATCCTTTTGCAGCGGCCCCTCATCGCGTACCGACAGGGGACCGTCGCAGGCCGGCCCCTGCAGGCTGCGCTCCGTCCCCCCCTGTTCCACAAGACGCCGGGCATAAGGCATGAAGTCCAGCAAATCAGCGGCGGCGCGGTTCTCCGTGGCCGTGCCGCCAAAGCCATCCAGGCGATCCTTCAAATAGTGGCATAGCTGATCTTGCTCATCTCGCCATCGCTGACCAGATCAATGCCCGCGGCGACCTGCCGGGCGACGATTTCATCGACCGATTTCGCGACACATTGATCGAAAGCAGCGCCGTCATAGGGCTCCCCCTGATCCTTCAGGTTCAGCATGGCAATCATGTCGTCGGGGCGGGGCAGACTGCCCACATGGGTGGTAAGAATACGGTCGGTGGAAGTCTTCATGATGACGCCGCCCCTTGCTTGCCAAGCTTTTTCCGAGAACCTGCGGCACAGAATTGCATGGCGCGCCGGCAATCGCCAGAACCAACGCCGCCGCCAAGAATTGAACTTTGCAGAAAAATGAAGGTTTCAATTGCCATTACCTTCAATCCCTCGGTAGACTATGGGTAATAAGAAGAAAGACAGTAACGTGCGCGTGTCGGAGTAAAGGGTGAAAAGGGGGGTGGACACAATGATCCTGAATGGATCCTGCCAGCCGGTCAGCCGAACTTTGACACACTTTTTCGAGTGGCTCGCAAAGGGAGGCCTTAACTAATGTCTAAACTCAAGATCAGCAATTCTTTCGGTCAACAGACCAGGCGCGAATTCCTCGCGACAACGTCGGCCGGCATGGCCGCCGCGGCCGGTGCCGCGGCAACCGCCAGCATGCCGGGTGCGGCGCTTGCGGCGAAGAAAAAGGGCGGCACTCTGCGGTTTTCAACCCGCGCCGACGCCCGCGGCCTGGATCCGCAACGCAACGTCATCTATTACGTCTCGCATCCGTTGGCGGCGACGTCGGGCGGCCTGCTCGACATCGACGAAAACATGGACATCGTTCCCGCCATTGGCGAGGAATGGACCGTCTCCGACGATATGAAGACCTATACCTTCAAGATTCGCAAGGGCGTAACCTTCCACAACGGCGCCGATGTGGACGCGCCGGCGATCAAATGGAACTACGACCGGGTCCGCGATCCAAAAACCAGCCATTCCTTCCATCGCAGCTTCTTTAAGCTGGTGAAGGAGATCACGGCTGTTGACAAACACACCTTGCGGATCGAATTGGAATCACCAAGTGCCGTGTTCCTGGCCAGCGTGACCTACTATCCGGTCAATTTGATCGCGCCCAATAGCGTGGGTCAGGTGGATACGCATCCGATCGGCTGCGGACCGTTCAAATTCGTCAGCTGGAAACGCTATGCCAAGACCGAAATGGTGCGGTTCGAGAACTTCTGGCAAACCGACGCCGCGGGTAATTCTCTGCCCTATCTTGACGCGATCGAGGGCTATCCGAAGAAAGAGGACAAGGTTCGGTTGACGGCCCTGCGCACGGGCGAAGTCGATTTGATCGAGAACATGTCCTATGCGGATGCCGCCAACTTCAAGAAAACCCAGACGGCCAATTACAATACCTGGGATATCCCACAGGTTGGCGCCGGTTATCTTGCGGTACAATCCAAAAAGGGACCGTTTGCCATGGATGCGGCGGATGGCAAGCTGATGCGTCAGGCATTGTCCCATGCCATCGACAAGGAAGCCATTCATCAGGCGATCTTCAATGGCCTGAGTGAAAGCCTGAACGGCTTCTTTTCCAGCTCGAGCACATGGCACATGCCCGACATCAAGAACGTCAAGGAATACGATCCGGAAAAATCGAAGGCTATTCTGCGCAAGCTGAATGCCATGAACACGCCAGTCGCGGTGGTGGCACGGCAAGCCTATGCCTACATGCATCAAACCGGCGAAATCGTTTACTCCATGCTTGAGGAAGCCGGTTTCAAGGTGACCAACGAAGTGTTCGACAATCCGGTGCTGCGCAAGAAGTACAAGAAAGCTGATTACGGCGTTGATTCAACAGCCAACAGCTATCGCTTCGAGCCTGACCAATGGTATTCGGTCAATGTTCTGTCGACCGGGCCTTCGACCAAGCTGCGGACCGGCTACAAGAACGAAGCAGCGGACAAGTTGATCGTTGCCGCACGGCAGACCCGCGACAAGCAGGTGCGGATGGAGATGTATACGGACGTGGAAAGCATGGTCAATGACGATTGCGCATTGATTTACACCCACGGTATTCCGCTGACATCCGCGGCAACCAAGAAGTTGAAGGATTACAAGCCTGCGTTTGCCGGTCCGTTCAACATTTCCAATGGCGGTGTGCGCGTCGCCTACATGGACGGTTAGCCGCGTATCTAGAAGAGGCGCATGTTTTGTCCGGTGACGCTTTCCTAACCGAAGGCGTCACCGGCGCGCCGGGCCGGAGCTTGTAGCATGCTCATTTATGCAATCAATCGCATATTGCAGATTATTCCCGTTATTTTTATCCTTTCGGTGCTGGTATTTGGCTTTGTCCATGCCTTGCCCGGTGACGTTATCGATACCCTGACCGCCACGGACGGCGAAGAGGATCCGGAAGTCCGGGCCGCGCTGGAAGAGGAATTTGGTCTCAACAAGCCGATTTACGTGCAATATTTCATTTGGGTTGGCTCCGCCCTGCAAGGTGATTTCGGCAAATCCCTGGTGACCCGGCGGCCGGTCAATATTGAACTGATCGAACGTATTCCCGCCACCGTATATTTGGCACTTGTCGGTATCGGGCTATCGATCCTGATCGCCGTGCCCCTGGGCACATTGGCGGCGGTCAGACGCAATACCCTGACGGATTACTCGGCGCAAATATCCTCATTGGCCGGCATATCAATCCCCGAATTCTGGTTCGCTATTTTATGTATTTTGCTGTTTGCCCTTCACTTGGGCTGGTTGCCGTCTTCGGGTTATGCGCCGTTATTTGAAGAACCTGGCAAGAGCGTCCTGTACCTGATCCTGCCGGCCCTTGCCGTGGGTTTTCGTCAAGCCGCCTTCACCACCCGGCTGACGCGATCTTCCATGCTGGACGAAATCAGCAAGGACTATGTGGATACGGCACGCTCCCTGGGACTGTCCGAACGCAAGGTGATTTACAAATACACCCTGCGCAATGCGATGATCCCGACCATCACTATTTCCGGCCTGCAACTGGCCGGCCTGCTGGGCGGCACGGTGGTGTTGGAGACGATCTTCTCCTGGCCAGGCATCGGTTTGGCTATCTATTCAGCCATCCAGCTACGTGACTTCCCGGTCATCCAGGCCGGCGTCTTGGTGTTGGGCATCATGGTGGTGATCATCAATCTGCTGGTCGATTTATTGTACCGCGTGCTGAATCCACGCGTCGGTTTGGGCTAGGGGGCGCCGACATGTCAGATCAACAGTTACAATCACGTCAACGGGTCGATACGATCAGCCCAGACGACACGCCTTTTGCGATCCGCATGCGCCGCATTCGGGTGGTCTCCAGGAACGCCTTTGACGAGCTGCTGAAAAGTAGGACCGCGACCATCGGCGCGATCATGATGATCATGCTGCTTCTTACCTGTATCCTGACGCCGGTACTTGCCACGCACCCGCCGACCAAACCCAATTACCGCGTGCGCCTGCAGCCGGCCAGCGCGGAACATTACTTCGGCACGGACAAGTTCGGCCGGGATATCTATTCCCGTGTTCTATGGGGCGGGCAGCGCATTGTCCTAATCTCGATCGCCGCGGTCGCCCTGGGTCTGGCGTTGGGTATTCCGCTTGGGGTTTTTGCTGGTTTCTTTGGCGGCCGCTTCGATTCCATATCCATGCGCTTCGTCGACGGACTCATAGCCTTTCCGGGACTCTTATTATATTTGCTGATCATAACGGTGGCGCGGGAATGGAAACTTGAAGGCTTCTGGAACGATTTGATACTTATCTTCGCGCTCGGCGTGAATACAATGCCGGAAATCACGCGCCTGACCAGGGGCACCTCGATGGTCGAGGCGAAGAAGGAATATGTGGAAGCCGCGCACGTCGTCGGCGAAAGCAGTTTGTATATCGCGCTACGGGAAATATTGCCCAATATCGTCTCGCCATTGATCGTCAATGCCACCGTGCGCCTGGGCTATATCATCCTGATTATCGCCGCCCTGTCCTTCCTCGGACTAGGCACGCCGCCGCCGACGCCGGACTGGGGCAGCGACCTCAATGTCGCCCGGGAACATATGGAAAGCCACCCGATGCTGGCGGTCTATCCGGGCCTGGCGATTTGTTATTCTGTGCTCGCCTTTAACCTGTTTGGCGACGGCTTGCGCGATATTCTCGACCCGCGCATCGCGGATCGCTAGGCAACACTCCGGTTCGACGGCTTTGGGCATCTGAAAACAGGTGCCCGGACACCACTGTCCGTGCACCCAGCGGGTTCAAGTCGAGTTCAACGGCAATTGCGCCCAGCCGAGTCGGAAAGGCAGCGTCCCTGAGTCTGCGTCCTAAAGGTTGTGGCAGGCGACCTGGTGATCCGTGTCGACGGAGACCAATTCCGGCGAGACCTCGCTGCAGATTGAGGTTGCAAGCGGGCAGCGGCCCTGCAGGCGGCAACCGGGCGGCGGATCGATAGGCGTTGCGACCTCACCCTCCAAAGTAAGACGCGGTGCCGGCTTTTCCGGATCGGCTTCGGGCACCGCAGCCAACAGGGCCTTGGTATAAGGGTGCAGGGGGTCGGAAAATATCGTTGCCACTGGGCCGGATTCGACAATCTTGCCCACATACATTACCGCGACCCGGTCGCTGATATGGCGGATAACCGCCAAATCATGGGCGATGAACAGATAAGTCAGAGAGAATTTTTCCTGCAGTTCCCGGAACAGATTAAGGATCTGCGCCTGGATCGAGACATCCAGGGCCGAGACCGGTTCATCCCCGATCATCAGTTCGGGATTGACGGTCAGACCCCGGGCAATGGCGATGCGCTGGCGTTGGCCGCCGGAAAATTCATGGGGATAACGGTCGATATGCTCCGATCCCATGCCGACCAGGTTCAGCAGTTCGAGAACACGTTCCCGCTTTTCGTGCCAGGTCTTGGCCAGATTATGCACCTCAAGCGGCCGGCTCAAAATATCCATGATCGTCTTGCGCGGATTGAGGGAGGCATAGGGGTCCTGGAAAACCAACTGCACATCCTTGCGGGTCTCGCGCATGCGCTTTGGTGAAAATGCCAACAGATCCTCGCCGCGCAGCTTAATCTCGCCCTCGGTCGGTTCGATCAACCGGGTGATCAGGCGGCCGGTGGTCGACTTGCCACAGCCCGATTCACCGACCAGGCCCAATGTCTCGCCCTGACGAACGTAAAAATCGATGCCGTCGACCGCCTTCACGGTCTGTGTCTTGCCCGCGACCCGGCTGACGAAATCGCCGTTTAGGGTGAAATGTTTCACCAGGTCCTTAACTTCCAACAGGTGTTCGCTCATGAGCTTCTCTGCCTTGGTACGCGTCGTTTATTTTGGAACGTCACTGATGGTGGGCCCTAAACAGTGGGCTGTTCATGCAAATGGCATGCGGCGAAATGGCCCGGCGCCAATTCCTTGAATTTGGGAATACGCTCCCTGCAAATATCCATGGTATGGGCACAGCGCGGATTGAACTTACACCCCGTCGGCGGGTCCATCATGTTGCAGACGGTGCCATCAATCGGCGTCAGGAACTTCTCCTGCACGTCCAGCCGCGGGATCGAGCGCAATAGCCCCACCGTATAGGGGTGCTGAGGATTGGCGAATATCTCTTTCTTGCTGCCGATTTCCACCAGGTGGGAGGCATACATCACGCCAATCTTGTCACAGGCATGGGCGACAACACCCAAATTATGGGTGATGAACAGCAACGACATATCGAAGCGTTCGATCATGGAGGAGATCAACTCCAGGATCACCGCCTGAATGGTGACGTCCAAGGCGGTGGTCGGCTCGTCGGCAATCAGGAACGTGGGATCGCAGCTCAAGGCCATAGCCAGCATGACGCGCTGGCGCATACCGCCGGAAAATTCGTGCACATAGTTATCGATGCGGGAACTGGGTGATGGGATGCCGACCAGTTGCAGCATCTCCGCCGTGCGCTCCCGCGCCTCGGCCTTGCTCAAACCCAGGTTGGTGCGCAGGGCATCGCCGATCTGGCTACCCACGGTAAACACCGGGTTCAGGGCGTTCATGGGTTCCTGAAAGACCATGGCAATATTCTGGCCGCGTATTTCCCGGATATCCTTGTCCGACATCTCGTATAGGTCGCGCCCCTGGAAACGCACCGTGCCGCTGGCGATTTCTCCCGGCGGCGATGGTATCAAACGCATGATGGCCCGCGCGGTCACGGACTTGCCCGAGCCGCTCTCGCCCACCAGGCCAAAGGTCTCGCCCTTGGCCACTTCAAAAGAAATCTGGTCAATCGCGCGCAGCACGCCACGCTTCAGATTGAACTGAACACTTAGATTATCGATCTCAAGAACGGGCTCAGCCATGCAAATGCCCTTCCCCCCCGGTACAAGCGATTACGCCCTCGAAGGTTCCCAGTTCAGGGCATTTCTGTCAATGGTCTAAGCGCCGATAACGGGCATATGCCAAACAAAATTTGGCCTTTTTCACAATAACTTGCTTTGGGTTAAGTCTTTCAGGTATATACCTTCGCAGCGCGGGGGTAAGACGGATCAAATGTCCGAACAAGATAAAGAACCAGCCCTGAATCAAAGCCGGCGAAACGCCCTCAAGGCGACGGGGGCGGCGCTGGGAGTAGCAGCAACAGCCGGCCTGCCGCGATGGGCTGGCGCAAGCCCGAAACGCGGCGGCGTACTGCGTTTCGCCACCCGCTCGGAGGCGCGGGGCACCGACCCGCACAGGAATTTGATCTATAACGTCTCGCAACCGCTGGCGGCCATGTCCCAGGGACTACTGGATATTGCACCGGACCTGTCACCGGCGCCGGGAATCGCCAGCGAATGGGACATCTCGGACGATCTGCAAACCTATACCTTCAAGCTGCGCCGGGGCGTCACGTTCCATAATGGCGCGGATGTCGACGCGGCGGCGGTGAAATGGAACTTTGAACGGATCGTGGAGCCGAAAATCGGCCACCCTCTTGCCCGTTCAAGCCTGGAAAACATCCAACAGATTAAGGTCCTCGACAAGCATACCCTGCGCTGTGTTCTGGAGCAGCCCAGCGCGGTTTTCCTCTCGAACGTGACCTATTACCCCTGCAACCTGATCGCCCCGGACAGCGTCGATCAGGCCGGCACGCACCCAATCGGCTGTGGACCCTTCAAGTTCAAATCCTGGAAATCCTGGAACCGGACGGAATTGGTACGGTTCGAAAATTACTTCGAGACCGATGCCAATGGCGCTGCGTTGCCGTATCTGGATGCTATTGTTGGGCTGCCCAAAAGGCAGGACCGGGCCCGCCTGGACGCCCTGATAAACGGCGAAACGGATTTGATCGATCATTTGGGCTATGCCGACACGGCCCGGTTCCACCGCGAGCTGGGAATGAAGTTCCAGACCTGGAATGTACCGCAAGTGGGCACCGCATGGGTCGGCTTCAATCTCAAGACCGGGCCCTTTTCGTATCAAAACTCCGACGGCCATATCCTGCGCACGGCGGCGGCCCACGCCATCGACCGCGAGGCCATACACCAGTCAGTGTTTTACGGTCTGGGCAATGCCGCGAATGGATTTTACGGCCCCGACAGCCCCCGGCATATGCCGGATGTGAAACCGGGGCCGGGGTACAATCCGGACAAGGCGAGATTCCTGTTGCGGCGTCACAATCTGCGGAACACACCCATAGCCTTGGTTTCGCGGCAGGATTTTGCCTACATGCATCAGGCCGGCGATTTGATCCAGGCCATGTGGGCCGAGGTCGGCTTCAATGTAAAACACGAAATACTTCCAAACCGGGTGTTGCGCGAGAAATACCGCCTTGGCACAAGCAAAGCCGGTGTCTACGACGCGGATTCCACTGCTTCCAGCTATCGCGCCGATCCGGATGGCTGGTTTTATCGTTCGCTGCTGTCTTCCTCGCCGTCAACAAAACTGCGCCTGGGCTACAATAGCGAAGCCGTGGATACGCTGATCCGCGAGGCCCGCATAACCAGGGACCGGAACAAGCGGCTGCATCTATATACCGAGGCGGAAAATATCATCAACGAAGAGATGCCCCTGATCTACACCCATACGGTGCCGCTGCTCCAGGGCGGGGTGAAAAGCCTGGCCGGCTACGCGCCCGCTTTCGCCGGCCCCTTCAGTACCGTCGGCTCAGGTATCCGGACCGCGCATTTCATCTAGGTCAGACTGAAACGGGTGCCGCAAATCGTCACGCTATCGCCGTTCACCGCCAGGCCGCGTTCGTTCGCGGCGGCCAGAATGGCGGCCCTGTCGGCGGTCTTGAGATCCACGCCGCCAAGGCCCTCGCCGCGGCCATCCGCGACATCGACAAAGCGCAAGGTGGCATTGTCCAGAACGATTTCCGCCGCGCCCGAAGCCCCCTTGGTCACCGGGACGGCAAGAATTTCGCCCCAGCGCGCCGCCAGGGCGCCCGGATCGGGGCTTTGCAGCTCCGCCCCGACCATCGCCAAGGTGCGCTCCGTCCGCACCGCATCTCGCCAGTCCTTGCCGGCCGGATGCCAAGGCCCATCCGGGGCCTGATCGCCTTCGGTCTGATCATTCTCCAGCATGCAGCCGCCGGTATCGCGGGGGTGCAACTGAATGCCGGTAAAATCACCGTAGTTAAGGGCATTGGCGACGCGCACGCCCAGTTCACCGACGCGGGCGCGGCGCTCTTCCACATTGTCGCACTGCAGAATGACCATGTAGCCGCCATCGCCGCCCCGGCGTTTCAGATAGCGGCCGCCGGCGGTATCTTCCTTGATATCCAAGGGCGCGACGACTTCGAGGAAATTCGTACCCACGGGCAGCAGGGCGTTTTCCAGGCCATATTTGCCGACGGCCGGATCGTGATAGCAGGTCGCCAGGCCCAGAACATCCGTCAATCCATCCACCGCCGGTGCCAATTCCTCGGCCACCAGAGCAATTTGCCGCAATCGCAACATCACATCATCCTCCTATCAGGCCCCATCACGGTCTTCCGGTTGTTGCAGTTGCCGCAATAGCCGGGCGGCCGCGTCATCGACACCCAGTTCCCCACGTTGCACCTGGGCACAAAGATCGTCAACATTGGCACCGTCGACCGCGCGGATCAATTGCCGGACACGTTGCGCCGTGGCGTCAGCCAACAGGCGGCGTACCCGTTGCAGGGCACGGGCGGCCCGATCCTCCGCCGTTACAGCCACGCCCTTGCGCTCCTCCACCGCATCGGCCAGGGCAACAATTCCTTCGCCGGTGGTGGCCGTGGTGGAAAGCACCGGCACTTCCGCCATCTCCCCCTCCCGCAGCGACAACATACTTTTCAATTGACTGACCGTACGCTCCGCCAAGGGCAGATCGGCCTTGTTAACGACAAGAATATCGGCGATCTCCAGAATGCCCGCCTTGATTGCCTGGACGTCATCGCCCAGGCCAGGGGCGCTGATTACCACGCGCACATCCGCAATCTCGGCGATCTCGACCTCCGACTGACCGGCACCGACGGTTTCCACCACGACCACGTCCCGGCCTGAGGCGTCCATGACATCGATAACCCGTGCCGCCATCGGCGACAGCCCGCCCAAATGACCCCGCGCGGCCAGGGAACGGACAAATACGCCGGGATCGCGGGTGTGCTCGCTCATGCGAATACGATCACCCAAAATAGCCCCGCCCGTGAGGGGTGAGGATGGATCCACCGCGACCACCCCGACGCTCTGTTCACGCCGGCGCAACTCCACGATCAGGGCATTGACCAATGTCGACTTACCCGCACCCGGCGGGCCGGTAAAGCCCACCACCAGGGCCCGCCCCAAATGCGGTTGAATGCCTGTCAACAGCTCCGCCGCCTGCGCCGTATCGTTTTCCACGGCCGTGATTGATTTCGCCAACGCGATCGCCTGCCCCGACAGGAGGCGTTCCAACAGGCTATTCGAATTGTTTGGCACAGCGGTCATGGTCAGGCCGCCGACCGGGCCTGTCCGGCCAGGCGGGCGATCTCGTCGACGATCTGCTCCCGTGTGCTGCCCGGATGGAAAATGGCCGCGACACCTGCGGCCCGCAACCCATCGATGTCCTGATCGGGTACAATACCGCCAAGCACCACCTGAACATGCCCCAAACCGGCTTCCTTGAGGGCGGTCATCAATTCCGGCAATAGCAGGTGGTCGGTGGCCAGGGAGGAAACGCCGATGACATCCACATCTTCCTGCGTCGCAAGGGCGACAACATCGGCGATTTCCTGCCAGGGACCAGTGTAGACCACCTCCATCCCGGCATCGCGCAAATAAGCCGCGACGATCCGGCTGCCCCGGTCGTGGCCGTCAAAGCCAATCTTGGTGATGAGAACCCTGGACGGCGCGGTCATGAAGGCCCGTCCCCGGCCGATGGCGCAAGAAAGACGTTTCGGATACTGCAATACATGGCAAATTTTCTACGCAGCATGATGGGGCGAGTCAACCGCACAGTACGCACGGTAGCGCCTTCAGATTATCTGCTTCCAATAACTGTCCTTGCTGGCAATCAGGCCGTCGCGAATGGTGTAGATATCCACGCCCCGAACGTCATAGGGGCTGCCGTCCGCTACATAGGCACCGGTGGCGCGGAAAGTACCGATGATGCGGCCGGTGGCGTGATGCACCTCCGTCTCGGAAAAGCGCACATCGCGCACGATCTCGGCCCGCTCCGCCAGGGCCTGTTTTACTTCCTCGGCACCGCGGCGTATACGGCCATGGGGGGCGTCGGGACCCTGGGCCTCAACCCAGACAAAATCATCGGTCACGCAGGCCAAAATGCCTTCCACATCGGCCCGGTTGAAGGCCTTGCCGAAGCGGCGCAGCAGGTCCATGGCGGCATCTTCGGATTGGCTCATTATTCAACTCCTATTTCAATTCGGCCAAAGGCCGCGTTCAACAAATATCTCCCTAAGAAGGGTGGTTTCGTCGCTCATGATACCATCAACACCCAAATCCAAAAGGCGCCTCATTTCC
>JASLLM010000096.1 GCA_030747035.1 Alphaproteobacteria bacterium
GGCGGCCCGGGCGTGGAGAACCGCATGAGCCTGATCTATCACAAGGGCGTCAACCACGGGAACATTTCCCTCAACCGTTTCGTGGAATTGACCTCCACCTCGCCGGCCAAGATCTTCGGCCTGTTCCCGAAAAAGGGCACCATCGCCGTGGGCAGCGATGCCGACATCGTGATCTTCGATCCCGACCGGGAGGAGATTATCTCTCTGCACAATCCCCACACCCACCACATGAACATCGACTACAACGCCTATGAAGGCACCAAGGTGCGGGGCTTTACCGAGACGGTTCTATCGCGGGGCCGGGTGATCATCGACAAGGGCAACTACCTGGGCCAGCCCGGCGATGGCGCCTTCGTCAAGCGCGGACCATACGGTGGCCTGCACGCCAACAGCCGCGGTGCCGCCGCCCGCACCGCGCTCACCACCTCCGCCCGACTAGGCGCACCGGGCGCCCACCGCTAGCTATTTCGGTGACAGTTTACTTAACTCGACTCGGAAGAGTTGAGTAAACTGTCACCGAAATAGGGGTGCCAAATTAGGGTCTAGTCGACCTCTTCGACGAACTCGAAATCCTGGCGCCTCTCGACCGGCATGGCGGCGAGGAAATCCTTGGCGTCCTTGGCGGACATGGCCTCGACGCTGCCGTCCTCGTGCTGGACCACCACGCCGCCCTGCTGCAAGGATTCGATGCGCCGGTCACGCTCCGCCCGCTCCGGATGACAGACCAGGGCACAGTTGCCGCAGGTGGTACTTAAATCCCGGCCGCCGAAACCGAACACCATGGGCTGTTTGTTGGTCACGCCCTCGGGCGCGGGGCGGCGGTTGAAGGGCGGGATGGCCTGGCGGTAAGCGCCCTTCAGCTCCTTGTCGTCATTGGGGATAGGAAAGCGGCCCGGCGACCAGGTCGACCAGCGGCCGTTCTTGGCCAGGCCGTTATAGCCGGCGCAGACATAGGTGCAGCGGGCATAATCGCGTCGTTCGGTGTAGGTGAACTCGCGCCCGCCCATGGTCACCGAGACCTTGTTCTTCTTGCCAAAGCGGAAAAAGCCCGAGGGGCAGGAGGCATTGCAAGCCTGGCATTCGTCGCAGTAATTGTCCTCTTCCGCCAAGGGTTCGTCCGCCGTCAGGGGCACATCGGATACGGCGGTGGCGAAGACCACGTTGGGGCCATGCTCGGGTGTTAGCACGTTGCCGGAAAAACCGAACCAGCCAAGGCCGCTGCGGATCGCCAGATAGCGGTGCGATATATCCGGCTGCTGTTCGATGTACCTGACGTCGTTGCCGGCGCGGTAGACCGAGTTCGCCATCACCGCTACCGCTTCGGCGCCAAACTGGCCCAGATAGCTGGCCACCATTCCGGCGATGCCGCTGGCCAGGGTGTTGGAATGGTTCTGGTCCCGCTGATGGCCGTGGCGGTCTTTCTTGGAGAGAAAGTCGCGAATACTGTCCGCGTCATGGGGCACGGCGAAGGTGATGGCTGAGCGGGCGCTGCCCAGAACGTGGCTGAGGTCGGTCGAGGGTGGGCCGCCGGCCAGAGAGTCCAAATCGTTGATGCCGACCGAGGTGGCGCCATAGGTCAGCGCCACTTCCTTGATCTTCTCCCGCATGGACTCGATGGAAACAGTGCCCGCCGCACCATGCATCATGCCATCGGCATATTTCTCAACCATTTCGCATACTCCTGATCTGGCCTATCTATCACCGCTATAGCGCTAAACTTCCCATCAAGCTAGCCGACCAAGGCCCCGCGATCAAGAAAGCCCAGGATCCAGGCGGCGGCGGCGGCTTCGTCGGTAGGTGTATCCAGGCTGGCGAGGGCGGCATCGGCGGTGGCGGGGCCAATGGGCTGACGGCGGATCCGGTACAGTTCGGCAGCGAAGTCCCTGGTCATTTCCGGGTGGTTCTGCATGCTCATCACGTTTTCGCCAATGCTCATGATACCGATGGGGCAGAACGCGCTGCCGCCGAGTATCTCGGCCCCCGGCGGCGGCGTGACCACCTGATCCTGGTGGGAGGCCAGGAGGGACAGGCCCGTCAGTGCCGGTTGCATCCATTCCGCCCGGCCCGTTACCTCGTGGCGGTGCACCCCGACGCCCCAGCCCGACGCCTTTTTGACCCTACCGCCGAAAGCCTGCGCCACGAGCTGGTGACCAAAACAGATGCCGACTACCGGCCGGGTTTCGGAAGCGGCGCGCACAAACGCCTCCAACCGCGCGATCCAGTCATCGCCGTCATAGACCGAGGCGGCGGCACCGGTAATCAGCCAGCCGTCCCGTTCGTCCCCCGTAGCCGGGAATTCCCCCTGATAGCAAAGGTAGGGGCGCAGGCTCGGTTTCTCGCCGGTGGAGCTCAGAAAGCGCTCGAAGGACTCCGTATATGAGGCCAGATGGGCCCGAAACTCCGGCGCCACCGCGCCCGCTTCAAGTATGCCGATGCTTAATGACATGACGGCTTCAGGGATCGATCAGATTGCCTTCGTCGTCGCGGATTTCCGGACCCCGCACGCGGGCACGGCCATCGCCGAAGCCTTCGTCGCGGCCTTCCAGAGCGGCTTTCAGGCCGTCCGCCCGCGCGACCTTGCGGAACATCCGGGTGCCGGGTGCCAGATGGGCCCGGGCATCGTTTTCCGCTGCCATGCGCTGCAGGGTCCGCGCGCCCATCAGTTCCAGGCCCACATTGACGATACGCTTGTTGGCGGTCAGCAGATCCGGATCGATCTTGGCCAAGCGGTCGGCCAGGCCCTCGACCTCCCTTTCCAGCATATCGGCGGGCACTGATTTCATCACCAGGCCAATCTCCACCGCCTCCGAACCGGTAATGGTATCGCCGGTCATCACCAGGCGCTTGGCCCACTGCGGGCCGCAATGATAAATCCACATCTGGTTCGGCAGGGAGCCGAGATCGCGCGCGGGGGGAAAGCCGATCACCGCGTCGTCCGCCGCGATCACCATATCGCACAACAGGGCGATATCCGTGCCGCCGGCCAGGCAATGGCCGTGAATCTGGGCGATGGTGGGTTTGTGCATGTCGAACAGCACCATGCGCAGGCGCTGGCTGTATTCCAGGCGCCAGATATCATCATCAATGGTCGGATCGGCATAGATGCCGCCTTCGCGGTAGCTGCGCTCCGGACGTCCGCCGGCGGGCGGATTGTTCAGGCCCGGCGTCAGATCATAGCCGGCGCTGAACGACGGCCCGGCGCCGCGGATGATGATGCCGTGAACCTCCTTGTCGTTGTCGGCCTCCCACAGGGCTTCATTCAACTCCTCCAACAACGGCACGGACAGGGCGTTGCGCTTTTCCGGCCGGTTCAGGGTGATGCGGGCGCGGCCATCCACGGCCTCGTATATGATGTGCTCGAACTCGTCCATGATGGAACCTGTACTTTATGCCTGCCCTCTGGCGCGGACCGGGCGCATCACTTTCAGCAGCCAGAAAATGACGCAAAATATGCCGGTCAGAATGACCAGGGCGACCACCGCCGCCAGGCGCT
This sequence comes from Alphaproteobacteria bacterium, assembly GCA_030747035.1. Lineage (GTDB taxonomy): Bacteria > Pseudomonadota > Alphaproteobacteria. The sequence continues at coordinate 3,494 of JASLLM010000096.1, forward strand.
TGCCAAAGGCCTCATCCAGGCTGTAGCCGGGGCCAAGAAGATAAACACAGAGGATCTGCACCGCCTGCAGGGCGGCGCCGGCGGAAAACAGAATGGCGATGAAAGTGGAACCGCGCAAAGAGGTCAGCACCATGCTTTCGACACTGCGCTGTTGCACGATATGTGATTGATAGGCCCGCCAATGGTAGCCGCAGAAGCCAACGATGCCGACAATGACGACAGCCCAGAGGATGGAATTTTCGTAGCTCAAACCATTCAGGACCAGATTGAACAGATCCTCGAACGGTTTGTAGAAATACAAGAAAATCAGAACGACGATATAGATAATGAAGCCCACAAGGGTCCAGAACCACTGCCACCCGCTCATATGCTTCATAAACCGTCCCCTTCAAGCCTTGTTATGCGCCATATTTTAGCCCCACCGATGCTTGGGCGATAGAGCCTATCGCCGGTAAATTTTCACTTTGACGCGGCCGCGATCAAGCGGCCGAAGATGATCATTTCCGGGCTGGTCCGCCGGTAGGTATCCAAGGCCCTCAAGATTGCCGGAATTTCATCCTTCGGCGGCATCGCCGTCCCGGGCGGTGGTGGCAGTTCGGCAAACAGCCTTGCAACCGCGTGATCGATGCCGGAGAGCAATGCCGACCGTGCCGCATCCGTCTCCGGTGCGTTGAACAGTGGTGCCAGCACCCCGGCCAGATGCGCCAGATAGCCTGGCCAACGGGCCAAAATACGATAGAGGCCCGGTACGAAGGGCGTACCATCAGCATCGTTGGCCAGTCGCATCAAGGCGGCGCGGGTAGCCCCGTCCGCCGTGGCGGGATCCACCAGTTCGGGCAGCGGTGGCAGGGCGCCCGGTGGTTGCCAATTGTCCTGCGGCCAACCGGTACCCATGGGCCGCGCACCCGCCAGCAAACGGCGCAGCAGGCCGGCGAACATCAGGTTGACCGGCGCGACCCGGACAAAGCCGGCGCAGACTTCCGCGATGATCTGTTTGTCGGCGGCGGAAACGCCCAATTGGGGCAGATCGAACGGCGCCAGGGGCGGCAATGCGGTATCGGCGGCGGCCCGCCAGCCGGCGCCCTGTGCCCGCCCGCTGCGAAATGCCGGATTCAGCGCCGCCCAACTCCATTCCAGCCAACCTGCCTTGGTGGCCAGATGCCGTTGCAATGAGGACACATAAGGCACGGCCCAAAGGTATCGGACCTCGTCATAGATATCCGCGATGACCCCCGTGGCCGCCTCTTCCGGTAACTCGGCAAGCATCTATGCACCCAGCCGCGAGCGCTTCATATTGCCAGTCCTTCAAGATCTGAAATCATGCTGCAACGGTCCATCCTAGCTGTCCAAGACCTACGGCGACAGACCATTCGCCTGGCCGCCACTGGCGGCCTTCCATGGCCGAAGCATGAAAATGAATATGCAGTCGCCTGATTCGCGGTATGATTATGGGGAAAATTAAGCATTCCTGCGTAAAAAGCACTGTTCGTACCGGTAATTAATTTCGTAATTGCAATGCCCGAGGATAAATCCGCCACGATCACCCTGGACGAAGCATCCGAACGCCTTGGCGAGGCGTCGAATTGCACCGCGCTGTTGGAAACCTGGCTGGGCTAGCGCAGTGACCAACTGGTGCCCACCAGGCGCGACATCCTGCCCGAACATCTCGGCAGCCACTTGACCGCGACAAGCATGATGGAAGTTGAAGCACCCGACAGGGCGATCATCCGGCTTACCGCGCAACAAAATCAAAACTATAGCGGCGTTGACCGCCGGGGCGAAAACGTCATCGATCTGACCAGTCCGGAACAGCGTCAAACCCGCATCGACCGGTTTCAAACCGTCGTCAACCGCCCTTGCGGCGGACTGTCGATTAACAGGTTCAAGCTGGTGAATAGAGGAGAAGTCACGACGCCGGCGATACTCTTGCCCGCCGCGGGCAAGGCCGGCGAGCCGGCGCGCTTTCTCTATTCCGCCATGGATCTCCCGGCCAGAATGCGCTGGGACGACCTCTGGGTGCCGGGTCACATACCCATTGCGGAGGAATTCTGGTTTATTGATATCGGCGCCGGCTGAAAGCGGATCTCATGGACCCAGGACTGGGCGGCGCCGATGCCATTCCGTGGCCTGCTCGTACGCATCCGCGACCTGCAACAACAGCGGTTCCTCGAACCACGAGCCCAATAGCTGCAGGCCGATGGGCAGGCCGGCTTCGGTAAAGCCGCAGGGGATGGATAGGGCCGGCTGGCCGGTAAAGGCTGCCAGCCGCGTCAGTTGTCCCAGGGCCTTCCAGCCGACGACCTCCCGGCCGTCCACCATCACCGTGCCGCTTTCGATGGGCACCGAGGGTATGACCGCCGTCGGCATGGCAAGGATCGGCGTCTGCGCCAGCACACCGGCCATTTCCCGGCGCACTTTCGTTTGGCTCTGCCGCGACCTGATATAGTCCGTGGCACTGACGCCGATGCCCAGTTGCAGGCGTTCATGGACATCCGGCGACAATTCGTCGGCGTGGTCCTGCAAATGGCCTTCGTGCACCGTATGGGCTTCGGCCATGGCCATGACGTTCCAGCCCTGGGTGGCGTCCCTGTTGAAGGGCAGGACGACTTCCTCGACCACGGCACCAAGATCGGCCAGCACCGCCAGCGCTGTTTGCACCGCGGCCTCGACCTCCCCGTGCAATCGGTCGAAGAAGAAATCCCGGGGCACGCCGATGCGCAGTCCACCCAATGGTTTGCCCAGCAACGCGGTATAGTCGGCGAGCCTGGCATGGTCGGTGGAGGGATCCGCCGGGTCGGGACCGGCGATGGCCGCCAAGACCAGGGCCGCATCGCGCACGGTGCGCGCCAGGGGTCCGCCGTGATCCAGGCTTTCGCACAACGGATAGATGCCGGCACGGGAGGCCAGGCCGTAGGTCTGCTTCAGGCCCACCACGCCGCACAAGGCGGCGGGGATACGGATCGAGCCGCCGGTATCGCTGCCCAACGTGGCCATGGCCAGGGCGGCGGCGGTGGCACAGCCGGAGCCGGAGGACGAGCCGCCCGAGACATAGTCCCTGTTCCATGGATTGCGCGCGGTGCCGACGATTGGGTTGATGCCCGTGGGGCCAAAAGCGAATTCGTGCAGGTTCAACATCCCCAGCATGATGGCGCCGGCCTGGCGCAGGCGGCCACGGAGGTGGCATCGCTGTTGGCCACGCCCTCGGACAACAATCTTGAGCCGCAGGTCCGCTCCATGCCCGCGACCTGGAACAGATCCTTCACGGCCATGGGAATGCCGTGCAGGGGGCCGCGATAATTTCCAGCCGCGATCTCGGCCTCCGCTTCCCTGGCCGCGGCCATGGCGGCGTCGGGATAAAGCGAGATGTAGGCGTTCAGATCCGGGTTCAGGGCCTCGATCCGGGCCAACTGGCTCCCCATCACCTCAACGGGGGAAACCTCGCGCGTCTCGATCAAGGGCGCCAGGGCCGCAATATCCATGCACGCCAATTCTTTGCGGTTCATTCCGCAGCCTCCGGGATCGCAACGATCAACAAAATACCGTAGATGGCAACATAGATGGCGTCCTTGACCGCGCCCAGGTTCTGCTTGCCCTCGCTGCCCTGGATCAACATGACGATGATCTCGAGCACGAAGGCGATGATGGCGAGAAAGAAAAACGGCCAGACGGTGCTCCACCAGGACAGCTCCGGCGGTGCGGGCGCCCCCTCGGGTATGGTCTTCATGGCGCGCCAGATCAAAAGCAGAATGGGCAAGGCGATGAAATAGGCGTGGGCGAAGAGAAAACGCAGCCGCGTCCGGGTGCGGTCGAGGGCCCAGAAGACCAGGAAAAACGAAGCCACATAGAGCACATCCCAGAACATGGCGGCGTATTTCTCGCCGCCCTCGTCCTGGCGCAGATTGAGGAAGGCCAAGATCAGCAAAAAGGTCATGGCATCGCACAACAGCCATTCGCGGAAGTTTTCGGCGGTGTCCTTGACGTTCCAGCCCCGGGAGGCCTTGTCGAACAACAATACCAGGGCCACGGCCAGGCTGGCCGGATAGATTAGGCCCAGCACCAGGGAATATTGTTCCGCCCGCGGCAGATAGATCCAATTCAACAGCAGGAATGCCGCCAACAGGCCGAGCAGCCCCAGCAGACGCAGGCCCGCCGGTGTCGGCTGGCTGGCCGCTTCGGGCGCGGCGCCCTCTGCATCCGGCGCCGGTGCCGCGCCGCTTATGGTTTGCGTCGGGGCAGCGGAAGCCTGGCGCGATGCCTGTACGATTAGATGAACCAGAAAGCCGATCAGGCCCAGGCCGCCGACCACCAGCATGATGACGAAAAAGGTCATGGCCCGGCCTTCGGCCCGCCAATCAGCCGCCTGGCCCAGCAGCCCTTCGGTGGAGAACTGCCAGATTGCCAATACAGCGATCACCACCAATAACAGCGCCGCCAGCAGGTATTGATACCAGCGGCCGGCGCCGCCATCGCCAACGTCGCCCCGGCTGGTTTTTGCCCGCGAGACGGCGCGGCCTACCAGAAAGACCAGGAATGCCAGAACGCCGACGGCGGCGATGGCGATCATCACTTCCAGGAAAATTACCGACCGACTATCCACCGTGCCCCATATCCCGCGCTAAATTCCATAAGCCAATTACGACAGTGACTACGCTCGCAGCACCACACCAAACCGATCCATGAAGGCCTGGCGCAGGGTCTCGAACCGGACGCCCACCCGGATCACGGAGAAGTCACGAAAGTCTATGATAGTCGAGGAGCGGCCCTGATGGTTAGCATATTGCGACAGGCCATAGTCAAAACTGATATCCGCCGCCCGCAAAACCACCTCGTCGATCTCGTCAAGGCGGTATTTGCTGCCCGTGAGAGACAGGTTCGCCGACGAGCCGAATACCGGCATCTCCCGCTCCCAGGCCTGATGGGCGATTTCATCATGCATCTGACCGGCGTTCAGCAGCATGTCCAGCGTGCCCGCCTTGGATGATGATTGCAGCACAAATGGGTCGACCTTGGCCAAAAGGGCATGCTCCTCGCGAAATGGCGCCACGACGGAGAACGGCAGGCCGACCTCCGTCACCATCTCTTCCACCATGGCGTGCCGCTCCGCCGGCATGATGTGCAGTTCCGCGCTCATGCGGTAGTTGCCGAACATGCCCGAAGGTTTTTCGTAGCTGCGCTGTTTGGCGTCAAAGATCCGCCGAATGCCCTCGGGCGTGGCGGCCAGGATGGCATAGGCCACATCCAGGGGCGCGACGGCGACGCCGCCGCCGGCCAGAATATCCATCAAAGCACCGACATCGGCGGCAAGCTCCTCGATACTGACAGCATCCTGGGTGCGCCGCTCGTCTGGGCCGCGGGGCGGCAGGGGCGTTTCGGTTTCAACCATGTTATTTCGTGCCATACAGGCGGTCGCCCGCATCGCCCAAGCCCGGCAGGATATAGCCGATATCGCTCAATTGCCGGTCGATGGCGGCGGTTAGAATGGGAATGTCCGGATGGGCGGCTGCGAAGGCCTCGATCCCCTCGGGCGCGGCAACCAGGGCGACGAATTTCATCTGTTTCGCGCCGGCCTCCTTAAGGCGCGTTACGGCGGCGGCGGAAGAATTGCCCGTGGCCAGCATGGGATCGACCACGATGACCTGACGCTCGCCGATGGAATGGGGCAGCTTGAGGTAATATTCCACCGCTTCCAGGGTGTCGTGATCCCGATACATGCCGATATGGCCGACCCGGGCGGAGGGGATCAGATCCAACATACCCTCCAGCAGCCCATTGCCGGCGCGCAGGATCGAAACCAGGCATAATTTCTTGCCGTCCAGGGCCGGGGCGTCCATGACCTCCAGCGGGGTTTCGATCCGGACCTGTTTCACGGGCAGATCCCGCGTTGCCTCGAACGCCAGCAGCAGGGCGATCTCCCGCAACAATTGCCGGAATTCCGCCGTGGAAGTCTCCTTGCGCCGCAACAAGGTCAATTTGTGCTGGATCAAGGGATGATCCGCCACCACTACATTCGCCGCCACCATGAGCCCAAGCCTCCCTGCCAGTTTTGCCGCCTAGTGTAACCATGGGGCCGGAAACTGGAACATTTAATCCATTAACGGTTTGTTATTGTTTTGCCGCTACCTACACACTTCCCCCATTCCATGCGGGGATGCGAACCACGAAATGGCAAACCGTCGGCAACGGCGGGACGCAAAGCCTCCGGTCCAACCGGCCCTCAAGAACATGGGGCCAACGGATAGCGGGGTTGCCGAAAGGAAGACGCAGAATGGTGAATTCCATCAATACCAATACTGGCGCAATGTCCAGTTTGCAGCGGCTGTCGGAAACCCGCAGCAGCATGAACAAAACCCAATCCCATATTTCCACCGGGAAAAAGGTCAACTCGCCCAAGGATGATGCCGCCACTCTGGCCATCGCCCAGCAACTGATGGGCACCTTCTCCGGCACCGAGGCCGTGCGCGACGGTCTGGACCGCGCCACCGCTACCGTCGATGTGGCGTTGGCGGCGGGCCAGTCAGCCTCGGATATTCTGGTGGAGATGAAGGGTCTGGCGGTACAGGCCAGCCAGGAAGGGTTGGACCAATCCTCCCGCGATGCACTGAATTCCGCCTTTTCCGCCTTGCGGGAGCAGATCGCGTCCATCAACAACAGTGCCGAATTCGGCGGCAGCAATCTGATCGCCGCCGGTGCCGCAAATCAGGAAATATTGAGCGACGAAAACGGCGCCCGCATTACCGTCGCCGCCCAGGATTTGTCCACCGCCGGTCTTGGCCTGGATAGCCTGGCCCTGGACAGCGCGGGCAATGCCGCCTCCGCACTTAGCGCCATGGATGCGGCGATTGCCGATGCTTCGGCCAAAATGGCCGATCTGGGCAGTTCCGCCAAGCGCCTGGAAACCCATAACGAACTGCTGGGCGTGCAGAATGATACCTTGCGGGCCGGAATCGGCAATCTGGTCGATGCCGACATGGCGGCGGAAAGCGCGGCGCTGCAATCCAATCAGATCAAGGAATCCCTGGGTATTGTCAGTCTCGCCATCGCCAACGCCGCCCCATCCCGCATGCTGGCGCTGTTCGGCGGCTAGGCGGATAATTAATTCGACGGCCCGAACTGTTAATCTTTTGTTATGAATTTGAGGTTATCTTGAATATGCTCGCTTTAGGAATCGTGAGCGGGATGTGACCACGAAACGGCAAACCGTCGGTAACGGCGGGACGCAAAGCTTCCGGTCCGTACGGCCCAGCCAAGAATGCTGGTGCTTGCGGATAGCGGGGTTACCGAAAGGCAAACGCAATGAAACAGGCACTATTTACGCCTTGTCCTCGCATTCCAAGGAATGCGCGTGCGGCAAGATTCCGCAACGCCTCCAAACTGACAATTCGGCTCCATCGCATCATCACCATCTGTCTGATGACGTTTGTGTTTTGCGTCAGCGGCGCCACACTGACCAACGCCGAAACGGTGTTGGAAGTTCTGGCCTCTCTCGAGCGCAAGGACCGTGTCTCCGTCTACCAGGAGGAACTAGTTCGGATCCGCGCCGAGGGCGGCAACATCAGCGCCCAGCACCAATTGGCCGTTCTGCTGGTCATGGGCCGGGGCGGTGCGCAGGACTACACCGAAGCGGCGATGTGGCTGCAACGGGCCGCGGACCAAGGCCACAGCAGCGCGCAGTTTTGGCTGGGCAATCTGTACATGCAGGGCATGGGCGTGCCCCGCGATTTCAATCGTACGATCAAATGGTGGCGCCAGGCCGCCCTGGGCGGTGACGCCAGTGCCCAATATGCCCTGGCGGCGGCCTACCGCGATGGCCGCATGGTCGACCGTGACCTGGCCATGGCCCATAGCTGGTTCAGCGGAAACGCCGGCAGGATCGCGCCGGCTGTTAGCCGGGATGACCGGACGCAGGTCGTCAACGTGGTCACGAAGCCGAAGAAATTGAAGCCTGCAGAAGCTGCCCGAATTCGGGCCGAAGAGGCCAAGAAGCGACGCTTCGAACGGGACTTCGCGGGCGGCGGCGTCGGCGGCCGCTAGAAAATCTATACTCCCGGATGGCGGTTCGGCCCTCAGGGTCGGGCCGTTATTCCGTTTCTAAATTCCGAATTGCCGTCACCTACACCTTCCCCGCCACGGCCCGTCCGGCTATGGTCTCCGAAATAGAAAAAAATCGGAGACGTCGCGCATGGCCTGGTCGATCAAGGGCGAAATGATGGTCAACTGCAACTGTGCGGTTTTCTGTCCCTGTGTCATATCCCTGGGCAAACATCCCCCCACCGAAGGCTATTGCCAGGCTTGGTTCGGGCTACGCGTGGATCATGGCGCCTTCGATGGCGCCGACCTTTCCGGCCTCAATATCGGCTTGCTGCTCGATATTCCCGGTCTGATGTCGCGGGGCGACTATTCCCTGGCCGGCTATATTGACGAGCGGGCCAGCGATGCGGCCTACGACGGCCTGGTTGAGATTTTCACCGGCCGGGCCGGCGGATCGACCTTTCTGTTCGAACTTCTGGTCAGCAATGTTCTGGGCTTTGCGCGGGCGCCGATCGAATATAGCGTTGACGGCAAGACCCGCCGCTTTCAGGTCGGGCGGGAGATCCTGGGTGAGGTCGAACCGATCGCCGGCAGTGACCCGTCACGGCAGGTCGTCATCACGAACTCGGAATATTGGCCGGGCCCGGACATCACCGTGGCCCGGGCCAACCGCGGCAAGGTCCGGGCCTTTGGCCGGGTCTGGGATTTCGATGGGCTAAGCGCCGAGATCATGGCGATCGACTGGCAGGGCTAGTGTGGTGGATTTGAAGTTCGCTACACTGAAATCGATCAAGGCCGCCTGCGTTGGGGCGAACTTCAAATCCTTAAACCACACTAGATTCATAGTCTTAGTGTGGCTTAGGAATCTTAAGTCCGCCAGCGAAGCTGTTAAATTCAACTATGCGGACTTAAGATTCGCCACACTAGGGTCAATTTTCAACGCAGGGAGGGGAGATCATGGCGGAAATCAGCTACCCGGAGGATTGGCGCGACATCCCGCCCGAAAACTGGGCCCGCATGCTGCTGACCCCGGAACAATATACCGCCATGCGGGCCGAGCGCCTGGCGCGGGAAGAAAGCGCGCCGAAAGTTGGCGACCGGGCGCCTGATTTCGACCTGGAGCGGCTGTCGGCGGAGGGCAAGCGCACCGGCGAGATGGTCAGTTTGTGGCAGCATTTCCCGAGCGCGGGCGGCCCAGGACATGGCCGGCCCGTCGGCCTCGTCTTCGGCTCCTATACCTGACCCCCCTTCCGTATTCAGGCCGTGCGCCTGAACGAAATCGCGGCGCGGTTCTCGGACCTGGTGGATTTCTATTGCATCTATATTCAGGAAGCCCATCCGGACGATGGCTGGCAGGTACAGCATAATCTGGGCGACGGCATCATCCTGAACGCGCCCGGCAGCATAGAGGAACGGGCCGAAATCGCCGAGGTTTGCGCCTTGCGGCTGACCATGGCCATGCCCATGTTGCTGGATGACATGACCGATCAGGCGGACGGGCTGTACAATGCCCTGCCCGAACGCCTGTACCTGATCGATGCCCAGGGCATTGTCCGCTACAAGACCGTGGCCGGGTCCATGGGTTTCAAGCCCGAGGACTGGGCCGCCGCCATCGCCGAATTGGTCGGCGCACCCGCATGATTGAGGAAACACCATGACACCCCGCAGATACCTGATCCCCCTGGCGCTGTTTGCCGCCGCCGCGTTGGGTGTCTCAAGCCCGCATGCGGCATCATCCCAGCAACCCTACGCCGGGCAGCAACAGCGCACCATCAAGGCCCTGTCGGCGGATGATATCGACGGCTATTTGAACGGCAAGGGCATGGGTTTTGCCAAAAGCGCCGAATTGAACCATTACCCCGGCCCCCTGCACCTGCGCCAGATGGCCGGCAAAATCGCCCTGACGGCCGAACAACTGGCCGCCATCGCGCCCATCGAGGCCGCCATGAAGTCCGAGGCCAAGCGCCTGGGACGCCTTATTCTCGCCAAGGAGCAAAGCCTGGATGCCCTGTTTGCCGATGGCCATGCCGATGCGGAAACCGTGCGCGGTCTGAGCGTCGCGATCGGCCGCCTGCGGGGCGAATTACGCGCCGCGCATCTGTTGGCGCACCTGCAGGTCCGCCCCCTGTTAAGCCGCCACCAAGTGGTCATGTATGACCGCCTGCGGGGCTATGCCTCGGGTGGGCATCCCCATCACGGCAAACATTGACGCCCAGCACCGGTCCAACAGCGACATTTTCTTGCAAGAGTCCACGGGCAAACTTGAACTCGGGTTCGAGCATACTAATTTGTCCAAGGTGGCGGAGGTTTCCGGCGCACCAATGGGATTCTCCGGTTCGGTTACGAGAGGCAGAGCTGACATGGGGAATAGACGGTTCATCGGATTTGCCCTGGTTCTATTTGCGGCGCTCGTCCCGCAGCATGCGGCGGCACAGCAGAAACTGACGATTTCCACCATCGAAGGCGGCAGCATATTCGTCCAGGTCGGCAAGGCCGTGATGACGAAGGTATACAAGGACGCCGGCCTTGAAATTTTATTTGTCGACCTTCCCGGCAAACGGGCGGTGGTCAACGCCAACAAAGGTGTCACCGATGGGGAAATGTTTCGCTCCACCCGCGCGGCCAAACTGTACAAGAACCTGATCCGGCTCGAACCGGCGGCGGTCACGGATGAATTCGCCGTGTATTCTGTGAATGTCGGCGGCCCCATCAATTCCGTCAAGGAACTGGGGCAATATTCCGTTGCCTACCGCCGCGGCAGCACTATCCCCACCAAGGTAACGGCAGGTATGCGCCGGTTTGAATTGGACAGTTTCGAACAGGGCGTCAAACTGCTGCAAAGCAATCGCATCGACGTCATGTTGTATTTCAAGATCCCCACGACCTTCAATTTGCAGCACAGCTTCCCTGGCACGAAAATCCGCCGGATCAGCGAAAAATTGATCGTGGTGCCGCTTTATCATTACCTGCACAAGCGTAACAAACATCTGGTGCCAAGGCTGGAGGCGGCGCTGCGCCGTATCCTGGACAGCGGAGAGCGGGACAGGATTGTCGAGGCCGTGGTTGCCAATGGCGGCTTTGACGGCGATCTGGCGAAGCTGAATTTGCCTTAACGGGCGGCGGCGATAAACGGTGCACGGACTAAACCGGCCTGATATGATGCGGGCCGATTTATTCCGACGAGGTAGCCGATGCGTAAACCCCAGCCAGTGAGCGAACCAACGGACTTCGGCGATGGGCAATATCCCCATGCCCTGGTCAATGTCACCAATGTCTGCAATCTGGATTGCCGCCATTGCTTTGTCTTCCGCGCCGACAATCCGCAGGCGCCCAGGGACAAGATGAACGATGCCACCATGCTGCACCAACTGGCGGTGCTGCGCGACAAGCACGGCATCCGCTCCATGCTGTTCATGGGCGGCGAGCCGATGATCCGCAAGGACATGGTGCTGCAAGCCACCAAGCTGTTTCCCGAAAGCGCCATCGTCACCAACGGCACCTACGGCATTCCCTCCATTCCAGGCCATCTGGTCACGGTTTCCTTGGACGGGCCGATGGAACTGAACGATCCGATCCGGGGTGAAGGCGTGTTCAACAAGGTCAAGGAAGCTATCTTTGCCCGCGACGCCAACGATGGCACCACGGTGATGCTGCAAATGGCGGTGACGCGGGAGAACGCGCCGGGGCTGGAAGAATTCATGGCCGAAGTCTCCCAGTGGCCCATCAACGGCGTTGCCTTTAGCCTCTATGTTCCCGTCAAGAACGACCAGACCGGGCTGGATTGGAAGGATTTGAAGGAGCGGGACAAGGTTCTGGACCGGATTATTGCCTTGAAGAAAAAGTATCCTTCCGTGATCAAATCGCACATCCCCACCCTGGAATTGATGAAGTCGGACGTGGCCATCAATTCCACCGGCGAGAATGGTGAAAAATGCATCCTGAAACGGGATACCCTGACCCTGTACATGGGCGAGGGCGGCCAGTTCGAAAAGCCGTTCTGCTGTTACGGCAACGACGTCGATTGCACCCGCTGCGGCGCCTACGCGGTCTTCAACCGGGCCTATCTGGCCTCCCAGGGCCGGGGCGAGGCCTCACGCTACGGCCGCGACGGCGCCGCCAATGTCGCCGCCATCGTCGAGACCCAGGCTGAATAGCATCTATTTCGGTGACAGTTTACTCAACTCTTCCGAGTCGAGTTAAGTAAACTGTCACCGAAATAGCTAGCGATGGGCGCCCGGGGCGCCCAGTCGGGCGGAGGTGGTGAGCGCGGTGCGGGCGGCGGCACCGCGGCTGTTGGCGTGCAGGCCGCCGTAAGGGCCGCGCTTGACGAAGGCGCCGTCGCCGGGCTGGCCCAGATAATTTCCCTTGTCGATAATGATCCGGCCCCGGGACAGCACGGTCTCGGTAAAGCCCCGCACCTTGGTGCCTTCATAGGCGTTGTAGTCGATGTTCATGTGATGGGTATGGGGATTGTGCAGGGAGATAATCTCTTCCCGATCCGGATCGAAGATCACGATGTCGGCATCGCTGCCCACGGCGATGGTGCCCTTTTTCGGGAATAGGCCGAAGATCTTGGCCGGCGAGGTGGAGGTCAACTCGACAAAGCGGTTGAGGGAAATGTTCCCGTGGTTGACGCCCTTGTGATAGATCAGGCTCATGCGGTTCTCCACGCCCGGGCCGCC
>JASLLM010000097.1 GCA_030747035.1 Alphaproteobacteria bacterium
GTGACCCAGCTAATCCGCTTTCAGAATACCGAATTGCGCTATCTCGATCTGGAAGCGGACATCCCCATCCATGTGGCCGGATTCGGCCCCAGGGCCCAGGCCCTGGCGGGCGAACTGGGGGACGGCCTGATCACCGGCATTCCCCGTGGCGGCAGCATCCCCGGCGCCCTGGCCAACGTGAACAAGGGTGCTGAAGCGGCGGGGCGGAAACTTGATGGCTTTTTCACCTGCGCCTTGGTCAACCTGTTGATGCTGGAGCCGGGCGAATCCCTGGAATCCGAGCGCGCCATTGCCGAATGCGGTTCCGCCATCATGGCCAACGTGCATTTTCTGGTGGATTGGGTGAAGGAAACCGGGGGCGACCCGCCGGACTACGTCAAGCCGATCTGGCATGACTACATGGCCTTCCATCGGGAACGGGAAGCCGGCACCGCGCATCAGAAGCTGCATGAAAGCCACTACAGCTTCCTTGATCCGGAGGAAGCCCGCTTCGTCACACCGGAGATGATCCGCAATTTCTGTATCGCCGGGCAGCCGGAGGAAATCGTCGAACAACTGCGGGAATTGGAGCGTCAGGGCCTGAACGGCATTACCTTCATCGCACCCCTGAAGCAGCAATACCGCCTGATCGAGGATTTCGCCGAACGGATCATGGCGCGGATGTAGTGGCCCGATTGCGACAGCACGGCTTGACTTGAAGGGCCACGGGGATGCGGCATTTCACGTTGCGGCAATGGCTGATCCTGCTGACGGTGCAGTTCGCCACCCTTTTGTTCGGCGCCACCATGACCTCGGTCGCGGTGATCCTGCCGCAAATGAAGGGCGCGCTGTCGGCGACCCAGGACCAGGTCTCCTGGATCATCACCTTCAACCTGGTGGCCACGGCCATCGCCACGCCGTTGACCGGGTGGCTGGCATCCAAATTAGGCTGGCGCAATCTGATGGTCGGCGCCATCGCCGGCTTCACCACGTTTTCGGTCCTGGCCGGCACCTCCGAATCTCTCGAGACCATGTTGATAACCAGGGTTTTTCAAGGCCTGTTCGGGGCGCCGATCTTCCCCTTGGGCCAGGCCATCATTCTGGCCAGCTTTACCCGGGCGCAGCATCCTTTCGTATTGATGGCCTGGGGTGTTGGCGGCGTCATGGGGCCGATTATCGGGCCCATGTTCGGCGGCCTGGTGGCGGAGTTGTTCAACTGGCGTTGGGCCTTCTATATGATCCTGCCCCTGGGCATCGCCGCCATCCTGTTCGCCATTGCTGCCCTGTCGAACCAGGAGAAGGGCGGCGCGCAGAAATTCGACTATTTGGGCTTTATCCTGATCGCGGTGGCCATCGGCGCGACACAGTTGATGTTCGACCGCGGGCAGCGGCTGGATTGGCTAGAATCGCACGAAATTCAGCTCGAACTGCTGCTGGCCGTCGTCTTCTTCTATCTTTTCGTGGTGCATACCCTCACCGCGCGCCAGGCCTTGTTCGACCCGGCGGCTTTTGCCGACCGTAATTTCGCCATCGGCATCACTCTGGCCACCATCATGGGGATGCTGCAATACACGCCCATGGTGCTGTTCCCGCCCCTGCTGCAGGAGTTGCGCGGCTATCCCGATTCCATCGTCGGCTATCTGCTGGGCGCCCGCGGCGTGGGCAATTTCCTAAGTTTCTTCATTGTCGTCCAGTTCACCCGTTTCAACCCCCGGCTTTGCCTGTTCACGGGCCTGGCGCTGCAGGCCGTGGCCGGTTCATGGATGGCCTCCCTCGACATCAACATGACCACGGCGGACGTGTTCTGGAGCAATATCCTCCATGGCATCGGTTTCGGCACCGCCTACACCCCCATGGCGGTATTGACTTTTTCCACCCTTCCCATGCGCCTGTTAACCCAAGGTAACGCGGTGTTCGCCCTGTTGCGCCTGTTGGGCAGCAGCATATTCATAGCCCTGACCCTGGTGGTCTATTTCCGCTCCTCGGCCGAGGCGTCGGTCAATCTCTCCGGTCTGATCGACGCGTTCGACCCGCGCAAATTGAGTATCTGGGTTTCCACCCTGGGCGCGGTCGATCAGCCGCCTCTGCATTTGCGGCTCTTGACTGAGGTCCGACAGCAGGCCGCCATGATCGGCTACATCAACGCCTTCTACCTTTTAACCCTGGCCTCGGCCCTGGCCGCACCATTGGCGTTCCTGTTCGTAACGCGAAAAGTATCGGAAGCATGACCGACCCCCGGGACCGGTGTGGCGGCGCCAGATGCCGGTTGCTGATCAATTGCAACTTTGCCAAAATGCCGGCGATTTCAGCTAGAACAGAGTTATTTGGGGGCAGCCGTGATGACCAATCCGCTTGAAAACGCCAATCTGAACCTGGATCCGCCGGGCCGGGGCCGGATCTACGGCGATATTACCGAAACCATCGGCAATACGCCCCTGGTACGCCTGAACGACATTGCCAAGAACGCCGGCGCCAGGGCGGATGTGCTGGTGAAGCTGGAATTCTTCAATCCCATGTCATCGGTCAAGGACCGCCTTGCCGTGGCCATGATCGCGGCCATGGAGGCGGACGGCACGATTGGTCCCGGATCGGTCATCGTCGAGCCTACCTCGGGCAATACGGGCGTCGGCCTGGCCTTTGTCTGCGCCGCCAAGGGATACCGCTGTATCCTGACCATGCCGGACAGTTTCTCCATCGAGCGGCGCAAGATGTTTATCGCCCTGGGCGCGGAGTTGGAGCTGACACCGCGCACCGAAGGCATCAACGGCGCGGTGAAAAAGGCCGAGGAACTGGTGCAAAGCATCGACGGCGCCGTCATGCCCTATCAATTCGGCCATCCGGCCAATCCCGAAATCCACCGCCGCACCACGGCGGAGGAGATCTGGGCCGATACGGGCGGCAATGTGGATACCATTGTCCTGGGCGTCGGCACGGGCGGCACCTTGACCGGCGTGGCGGATGTTCTGAAAGGCAGGAAACCGGAGCTACGGATCATCGCGGTGGAGCCCGAAGACAGCCCCGTGATCTCCGGCGGCAGCCACAGCCCCCATATGATCCAGGGCATCGGCGCCGGATTTATTCCCGATGTCCTCGACACCTCGCTGATCGACGGCGTGGAGCAGGTCAGCAACGATGACGCCATCGATACGGCGAAGCTGATGGCGACTTCGGAAGGTATTCCCTGCGGTATATCCAGCGGCGCGGCGGTGGCGGTTGCCCTGCGGCTGGCTGCCGGGGACGACATGGCGGGCAAGACCGTGGTCGCCGTGGTACCGGATTTCGCGGAACGCTATATTTCCTCGATCCTGTTCGAGGGCATGGACGTCTGGGACGCGTAGAGCCATCAGGCAAAAGGGCGTGTACAGAGTAGGGCGAGTCATTGACGGAGACATTTGAAGCCAAACTGGAAGCTGTCCTGAAGCAGCATGTTTCCGGCTGCGACAAATTGATTTCGGCGGAGCGTCTTTCCGGCGGCGCCTCGCAAGAAACCTATCGCCTGAAGATCGCCGGCGCGGACGGCACCGAGAGTTCGCTGGCCTTGCGCCGTGCCCCCGGCGGCGAAGCCAGGACTCATGACAGCAGCCAGGTAACCTATTATCCCGGTCTGGCGGCGGAGGCACTGTTGATGCAGTCGGCCAAGGCGGCCGGCGTGCCTGAACCGGACGTGCATTACGTACTGCGCGAAAGCGATGGCCTGGGCGAGGGCTTCGTTATGTCCTGGCTGGAGGGCGAGGCTTTGGGCGCGCGCATTGTCCGCTCTCCCGACCTGGCGGAAATCCGGCCCAAGCTGGCCTATGAATGCGGTCAGATCCTGGCCCGCATCCACAGCATCGACCTGGCCGCGAGCGGCCTGGATAGGCACCTGCATACCCTGACGCCGGAAGAATATGTCCACAATACCTGGGACCGCTACAAGGCCTTCAAGACGCCGCAACCGATGATCGACTATGCCGGCCGGTGGCTGCTGGATCATCTGCCCGATGGCTTGGAGTTGGCCCTGGTGCATAACGATTTCCGCAACGGCAATCTGATGATCTCACGCCAAGGCGTGGTTGCGGTTTTGGATTGGGAGGTGGCCCATATCGGCGATCCCATGCGGGATCTGGGCTGGATCTGCACCAATTCCTGGCGCTTTGGCTCCGACCTGCCGGTGGGCGGTTTCGGCACCTACGAGGATCTGTTCGCCGGCTATCAATCGGTGACGGGCCGCAAGGTGGATGCCGAACGGGTCAAGTTCTGGGAAGTCTTCGGCTCGTTTTGGTGGGCCATCGGCTGTTTGGGCATGGCGGAGCATTACCGCACCGGGCCCGACAATACCGTGGAGCGTCCCGCCATCGGCCGGCGTTCTTCGGAATGCCAGGTGGATTGCGTCAACCTGCTGATCCCGGGCCCCGTCACCCTGGTGGAGCCGGCCGCGCGCGATGACGACGAAATGCCCCGGATCGATGAACTGCTGGTCAGCGTGCGGGACTTCCTGCACGGCGATGTCATGGCGGAGACCGAGGGACGCACCAACTTCATGGCCCGGGTGGCCGGCAACTCCCTGGATATCGTACTGCGCGACCAGGCCCTGGGTCCGGAACACCGGCGCCTGGAACGGCAGCGTCTGGAAGCGCTGTTTGTCACCAGCGGCGAGTTGGAGGAATTGCGCTGGCGTCTGGTCAACGCCTTGCGTCTGGGCGAGATCGAGCTGGATCATCCCGGCCTGGCCGAACATCTGCGCCAAAGCGTGGTCAACCAGATCGCCATAGATCAGCCGAAATACTCAGGCTTCAGGAATGCCGTCCAATAGCCATCGCACCAACACAGACAACAATTTGAACGGCAATTTTCTGGGCCTTCAAATATCCGTCGCCAGGTGGAACAGGCAATCGCCGCGCTGGACCCTGGCCGGGACGCGTTCGCAGATGACCAGGCCGTCATGTTCGAAATGGCAAATGGTCGGTTCTTGCCAGGGCGTTTCAGGGTGGTGGATGGCGCCGGCTGGTTGACCCTTTTTCACTTCGGCCAATAAATCCACATAGGGCTCGAACAGGCCTTCGTCGCGGGCATAGACGAATAGATCGGTGCTGGTCAGCTCCATCAGGCGGCAGCCGCGCGTCACGTCCGGCTGATAGCCCGGCAGCAAGCCGATATGATGCAACAACCGGCGTACGCCGCGCTCGGCCAGCGCAAGAATATCCGGCGTTACGGTACCGGCACCGCCCAGTTCCGTGGTCAGGCCCAAAACGCCCTTGCGCTTGGCGGCGGCGGAGGAAACACGCGGATCGCCCGGCCGCCCAAAGATAAATCCGTAAGGGCCATCGAAAGCCAGTTGCAGGGCCTGCAAGGCTTCCTCCTGTTCCGGCGTGTCGCCGCGCTTGCGCAACACGGTGGCCGGATAACGGAGGGAGGAGCCGCCGGAATGCAGGTCGAAGAAATAGCCGCATAGGGGCATCAGGATTTCTTCGATGTAGTGGGCGATCATTTCCGTCGGATTGCCGCCGGGATCGCCCGGAAAACTGCGGTTCAGGTTGCCCTCGTCAAAGGGCGAGGTGCGCAGGCCCGCATGCGCCGCGGGATAATTCGCCATGGGCAGCACGATCAGGCGGCCCTGGACGTCCTCGGCCTTCAGTTCCCGGATCAGTTTACTCAACGTCACCTGGCCCTCGTACTCATCGCCATGATTGCCGGCCATCACCAGGGCGGTCGGGCCAGAGCCATTCTTGAACATCGCGATGGGCACGGGGATCCAGCCATAGGCGGAGCGGTGCACCGAATAGGGCAGGCGCAGAAAACCGTGCTGGGCGCCGTCCTGGTCGAAGACGATCTCGCTTTGAATCAAACTGTTCGTGTCTGACATGAAAATCCTGCTAATTCAGCCATTCCGCCCGATCCGCACCCAACGCCGGTGAAGGCCTCGACCAGCCGGGCCTGGATTCTGAAAATCTGATCACAGGGGCCAGATGGCGAATATGGCCATAAGAGGTGTCGCTTTCCATCTGCAGGGCCGCGTATTCGGGGCCCCCATGACCCATCTCCGCCTCCGGATAATCCACCCGGCCCTGGCGGTAGAGAAACATGCCGGACTGACAGAGCGAGACCCTGACGTGATAGCTGCCGCCCTCCACCGCCCGCCGGGCCAGGGCCAGCAGGGTGCCGTAGGCGCCCAGGTATCCAGTGGTGTAATCGCAGGCGGGCACGGGCAGCAGCGCCGGCCGCTCAGCCCCGTTCTCGTGACAGATGCCGGTGATCGACTGCGCCACCTGCTCCCAACCGGCCCGGTCCTGGAACGGGCCGTGCTGGCCGTAACAGTTGATGGAGGTGTAGATCAGGCCGGGACGCAGGGCCGCCAGTTCCGCCGCGCCGAAGCCGCGCCGATCCAACACACCGGGGCGATAGCCTTGGGAGAAGACATCCGCCCCCCGGACCAGTTGCCGCAACTGTTCAGCTTCCTCCCCATCGTTGAGGTTCAGATAGCAGCTCCTTTTGCCGTGGGAGAGATCGACCACGAAATTCTTGATCTGCGGCAGGCCCTTGGCCGCCACCATCAGGACATCGGCGCCATGTTCGGCGCAGGTCCGCGCCGCCACGGGGCCGGCCAGAATGCGCGTCAGGTCCAGCACCCGGACACCGGCCAGGGCGGGGCCGTCCCCCTTATCGTCATTTGGAAACGGTTCGGGTTCGCTGTCGCCGATCTTTTCGACCTCTACCACTGGCTGGGCCGCCAGGGCCCGGCCCTGGGGATGGGCCAGCCATTCGGCGTTGGTGCGGATCATGCCGCCGCAGGCCCGGGCCTCGGCGATAGCGTCCTCCAATTCCTGGGCCTCCCATTGGCCGACGGCCTGGGCCACGCTCTCCGGCGTACTTTCGCACTTCAGCACACCCAGCACACGGTCTTTCAGATGCGCGATGCCAAAGTGCGGCAGGAACCAGCGGCCATCCTTGGTGGCGAACGGCTGGGTGATCTGATAATTGGCGGTCGCCGCCGGCGAGTTGCCCATGACCCGGTAGCTGCCGTCGTCCTGGCGGGCCTGCAGAAAGGCGAAACTGTTCAGGGCCGCGCCGGCATGACGCACATCAATTGCAACGCTCTGCCGCCGCCCCGTCTTCATCTGCCAGATATCGGACACTGCAACGCCAACGGCGGCCAAGATCCCCGCCCCGGTCTCGGCCACCTTGAAGCGGGTGGAGAACACAGGATCAGCGCCGCTGATTTCAGCTTCGGCGCCGTCGTCCCGGCCCCGAATATCCATCAATTCCTGAAATGCGCTGTTCATGATCACGCGGCTCCAAGTGACTGCTCCGAGCCTGAGTATAGACGGCATGATCCACCGGGCAACCGGGCCGGCGCGCCGCCTTGATGAACACGGGCAATTCCCCTACCCTTTCACGCCTTAGCGGGGGGCTGAAGAGGAGACGGGCTTGCCTGACGTGGAGCGCAGGCTGGCGGCCATTGTCGCCATCGACGTGGCGGGCTATTCGCGGCTCATGGGCGGCGACGAGGCCGGTACCCTGGCGCGCCTGAAGGATCATCGCGATGCCACCATGCCCATCGGCGAGCGCCACGGCGGCCGGGTCGTGGGCACCGCCGGCGATGGCGAGCTGTGGGAGTTTCCATCGGTCATTGAAGCTGTTGCCAGCGCCATCGAGGTGCAGGCGGTCATGGCGGCGCGCAATTCCGATATCCCGGATGACGAAAAGATGCTGTTCCGCATCGGCATCAACCTGGGCGATGTGCTGGTGGAGGGTGAGGATATTTACGGCGACGGAGTCAACGTCGCGGCCCGCATCGAAGCCCTGGCGGAACCCGGCGGCATCTGCCTCGCCAGGGCCGCCCGCGACCAGGTCCGCGACCGCATGGAGATCGCCCTGGAGGATCTGGGCGAGGTCGAGGTCAAGAACATCGCCCGGCCCGTGCGGGTATTTCGGGTGCGGGGCGAGGGCGAAGACGCACCGGCGCAACAGGCGGCGCGGCCCTGGCTGAGATACGCGGCGGTAGCTATCATTATCGTTGCCGTCATCGCTGGCGGGACTGGCTGGTGGTGGTTGCAACAGCAGCCCGACTTCGAACCGGCAGATCAGTCGAAGTTCGCCTTCAAACTGCCGGACAAGCCATCCATTGCAGTGCTGCCGTTCGACAATTTGACCGGCGACAAGGCGCAGGACTACCTCGGTGATGGCTTGACGGAAAACATCATCGCGGTGCTTTCAACCTCGCCGGAAATATTCGTGATCGCCCGCAACTCGGCCTTCACCTACAAGGGCAAGGCCACCAAGGTGCAGGAAATCGCCGAGCAACTGGGCGTCCGCTATGTCCTGGAGGGCAGCATACAGCGCGACGCCGATAGCATCAGAATTACCGCCCAGTTGGTCGATGCCATCAACGGCAAGCACCTGTGGGCCGAGCGTTATGACCGAGAGTTGGAGAGCCTATTCAAGCTACAGGACGAGATCGCCCAAAAGATCCTGCTGGCAATGCAGATGAAACTTACCCTGGGGGATCAGGCTGCCGCATGGCGGGATTATGCGGCCGATGCAGAGGGTTGGCGGCTGAATATTCAAGGCCGGGCGCAGTTCCAGCTGTTTGGCGTCGAGGGGCATAATAGGGCGGAAAAATTGTGGTCGGAATGGCTGCGGCGTGAACCGGTTGGTCCAGGCTCAAACATCGCCATGGGTTGGATACATTGGCAAAAGGTCGTCTTGGGCATCAGCAAAAATGCCGGCAAGGACTTGGCGAAAGCCCGTGCCTTTGCGGAAAAGGCAAAAGTGGCCGCCAAGAAACAAGGACTAGACACCGCCGCCGGCGCCTCGCTGCTTGCATTCCTGGATCTATGGTCCCGGAAACATGATAGCGCGATCAAACACGCCGAACGGGCTCTCGCATCCATGCCTGCCGCCGGCGACACAAATTCGCTCGCGGGTTCGATCATGGTCTACAGCGGCGAACCGGCCAGGGGCGTGCGGTTGCTGAAGCGCGGCATGCGCTATGAACCGGATTATCCTCATTGGGCGGCGATCGACCTGGCATATGGCCTGCGGCAATTGGGCCGTTACGAGGAATCGAAGGCAATCAGCCAGGGTTTGTTAGTTTCGCGGCCAAATATCCAAAATGCAGTCAGATTGAGCCTGGCGAATTTGGCGATTATCGCCGTGTGGGAGGGGGAAACCGAGACGGCCAAGGAATCCGTCAAGAAAATCCTGCTTGCAAAACCGAACGAGAACCTCGCCACCGCCAAGCGACGAAGCTACTTCGTCAAGGACCGTGCCTTTGTGAAACGTTCCTTCGAGGCACTCCGGCAAGCCGGCCTGCCGGATTTCGCGCCGGTGGATCAGGCGAAAATGGCCTACAAGTTGCCAGAGAAGCCATCCATCGCGGTGCTGCCGTTCAGGTATCTTGGCGGCGACAAGGCCGAGAACGGGTATCTGGCCGAGGGCCTGAGTGAAAACATCGTCTCGGCCCTGGGGCACATTTCAAACATCCTGGTGATCGATTGGAAATCAAGCCGCGCCCTGAAGGTAAAGGGCGCGAAAGGGCATGATGCCGATATTCGCAAGACCGCCGAGAAATTCGGCGTTCAATATGTCCTGACGGGTAGCATGCAATTGTCCGGCAAGAAGCTCAGGGTGACGGCGCAATTAGCCGACGCCACAAACGGACGGCACCTTTGGTCGGAAACCTATGACCGTGATCTGGCGCAAATCTTCAAGACCCAGGACGATATCACCAAGGAAATCGCAGCGGCGATGAATGCCAAGTTTGGTCCTGGCGAAGACGCCTACGTCGCCGCCGCTTCGACAAAGAATCTCAAAGCATGGAAACTGTACCTGCAAGCGGGCAACGAGAGGCGAAAATATACGGCCGAGGGCAATGCGAAGGCGCTTGAATTGCACTTGGCGGCGGAGAAGGAAGATCCGAATTTCGTTGTCTCGATATTGGAGCGGGCGGCCGCCCTGGCGCTGGCCGGGCGATTCAGCTTTGGGGAAGATTCCAGGGCCGCCCTGGCCAAGGCGATGGACGTCGCAGACAAAGCGGTTCGGATCGACCCAAAGTCCGGTCTTGGCCTGGCCATGCAGGGATGGCTTGACTTGTGGCGCGGCAAATATGCCCGCGCCGTCGAACGAACGGAACTGGCGTTGAGCCGGTATCCCAATAGTGCGGGCCTAAATTCTTATTTGGGGATGGTCCATATTTACAGCGGAAACCCGGAAGACGCCCTGGCGGCATACGGGCGCGCCGAGCGCTTGCGGGGTTCTCAGAGTTGGGCCGGCTCCTGGCACCGGGTTTTTGCCCTGGTCAATGCCGGGCGCCATGCCGAGGCCCTGACCCACATTGCGCAATACGAGAAGAGGTATCGCTTTTCCGCGGACGTCGCCTTGTTCAAGGCTCTTGCCTTGGCGGCATTGGAAAAAGAGGCCGAGGCTGAAAAGGCCGTCAAAGCGTTGCTCAAAAAGAAGCCGGACATATCCGCGCGCGAGCGGTTTGATCCAATCCGCCAACCCTATGCCGATGACTGGGCCTTCAAGACCTACGCGCCCATCCTGGAAAAACTGGGCCTGCCAAGGTCATCGCAGCCCAAGAAACCCGCCATCGCCGTCCTCCCCTTCGCCAATCTGTCCGACGACAAGGAGCAGGAGTATTTCGCCGACGGCATGACCGACGATCTGATCACCGATCTGTCAAAACTGTCAGGCCTGGTCGTTATCGCGCGCAACTCCGTCTTCACCTACAAGGGCAAGGCCGTGAAGGTGCAGGAGGTGGCCAAGGATCTGAACGTCACGCATGTCCTGGAAGGCTCCGTCCGCCGAGCTGGCGGCAAGGTGCGCATCAATGCTCAATTGATCGACGCCAAGACGGGCGCGCATCTGTGGGCCGATAAATTCGACCGGGACTATGCGGACATTTTTGCCTTGCAGGACGAGGTTACCGCTAGGATCACGGCCGCCCTGAAGATCAAGCTCACCAAGGCCGAGAAAACCGAACTGGCCCGCATCCCGACGAAGAATCTCGAGGCCTACGAACTCTATTTGCAGGCCCGGACGCTTCAAAGTTAATATTCTACCGAGGCCATGGGTGAAGCCTTGCGGCTCTATCAGGCGGCGATCACCAAGGACCCGGCATTTGCTGATGCCTATGCGGCTGACGCCTATCTGGCGGCCATAATTTATGGCGGTTCCTATATCACCGTACTGAAAAAACCCGAAGCGCGGCAGCGGGCCGTGCAATCCATTGCCCGGGCCTTGCAACTGTCGCCGGGCAATGCCGAAGCGCTGCGGGCGAAAGCTGGCTTGGAATCCTTCGACGGCGACCTCGACACAGCCATCGCGACCTCCCGACGCCTGGTCACCCTGCACCCCGGAAAAGCCTTGGCGCATGGTTCGCTCAGTTGGACCTTGATGGTTGCCGGATTCCTCGAGGAGAGTTTGCGGGAGATAGAGGCCGCCCTTCGCCTGGACCCGAAACCGAGCGTGCGGGATACTGGCCTTGCGGGCGACGTCCTGTTTCAGGCGGGGCAATATGAGCGAGCCATCGAATATTTTACAGACTACACAAAGCGCGCACGCAAATCATTTCGCGGTTATACCGGGTTGATCATCGCCAATGCGCAATTGGGCCGCCTGGACGAAGCCAAGACGGCGCTGGCGAAAATCTTCAAGACCTGGCCGGGTTACAATGTGCGCTTTTATTCCAAAATCCAGGGCAGTTGGAAGAAGGAGGTGCTGGAGCATCGTTTGAATGCCATGCGCAAAGGCGGTGTTCCCGAATGGCCCCATGGCTTCAAGGGCGCACCTGCGGATCGTCTAGATGGCCCGGAAATCAAGGCGGTGTTTTTCGGGCGCATACATAAAGGCACACATAGTCCGAAGGTCGCCTATGTTCGGGAGATCGACAAAGATGGAAATTACGCCTATCGCGCTGGAAATTGGAATTTTACCGGCAGTTTTGTTGTCGAAGGCGATCTGCTTTGTGTCCGACCGAAGACCAAGGCATCTGGCGTCTCGAAAAACTGTTACCATGTTTACCGAAACCCAAGCGGTACACTGGCCAGGCTCAACCAATACACATATGCCAATACGCGCAACGTCTATCACTTCTCGCCAATCGACTGACCGCGCCTAACCCTCTTCCCTGGCCTCTCTCGCACCTTGCCCCCTTAGCCGCACCATCTCCAAGGTCATCTTGCGCAGCATGGCCTCGGCGAAATCCTCGTTGCTGTGGCTCAATTGCAGGAACGCCGTCGGGCCGCCGATCACTTCGCGGCGGTAATAGGCCGACAGCGGCCTGACCGCCTTGCCCCGGGCCATCACAAGGCCGTTGATAGTGATGCCGGCGGCCAGGGTCTCGTCACGGGCGATGGAGGCGATACGGCCGATATTGGAAACCCCATCGCCCACCATGTTGATGACTTTCTTAGAGGCCCACCAAGGCAGGGTGTGCATCTGTTCCGTCGCCAGCTTGATGCCATGGGCCACATCCGTCTGGGTGCCGTAGGGGGCCACATCGCCCCGGTCACGGAATTTCTCCAGCCAGATCGCCGCCATGCGGGCATCTTTCGGATTACTGATCTGCATCCAGGGCATGATCAATTCGTGCCTGTTGAAGGAGGACCAGGCGATGGCGGAAAGGGCGATACGCCGGAAATAGCCGCTAGAGACCGCCATGTGGAAACGTTTGTGGCGCAGGGTATAGATCAGGCCCTGGATCTGGGCGTTGGCTTCGGCCCGATCAATGGATTCGCTACGGTCGTAAGAGACCACGATCGCCACATCCACCTGGCCCCCGTCACCGGCGCCGCCATTGGCATCATCGGCCAGGGCGATAGGCGCCGACAGGGGGAGAACGCATAGCAGCAACGCCAGGAACCAAGGCATCCATTCATCTCCCTTTCGGATCGCCTAGCTATATGGGCACGCAGCCACCGTATTGCCATAACCCGTTTCGGCAAAGCAATTTCTTGCTGTTTATGGCGCTTTGGCCGCCGGCAAGTTTCGCAAATGGTTAACCCTTCGCCGTAAGGAATTCTTCATGGCCATGGGCGATATTTGGCGTATGACACAGAGCAATGTTGTGCCACTGCCAATCCGGACCAGCGTTTTTGACGCCGGCGCCTTCGCACGATTGCTGCGCCGGTCGGGCAAACCCGTGCGCGGCGGCTTGCATGGCATCGGCTATCAGGCACGGGTAGCCATTGCCAACTATGACCAGCATATTGCCAAGCATTACCGTGCCATCCTGCCGGACGGACTGGCGGCGGCCTGCAGCCAGGCGGACATTCATTTCGATACGCCGCAATTCGGCCTGATCATCGAATTCGAGGAACCTGCGGAAATTGCCGTGCATGACGGCGATATGGTGCTGGATGACTCCCTGCGCGCCCTGGTGGCCCAGTTCGGCGGCGTCATCCTGCGCAATGCCACTGTCGCCGGGGACGTGCGCCAACGTTTTCACCGCAATATCTTTCCCCATCTGAAGTTTCACGTGGACAGGGGGCCGACCTCGGCCAATCAATATTCCTGCTTCACCCGCGATCCGGACGACCCGGCGCAACGCCAGCCCCGCCTGTCATCCACAGTCTTTGTCGCCAACATCGTCGCCTGGCTGGAAATGATCGCCCGGGGCCATGCCAACACTGACAGCGAACGGGGCGTGCGCGCCAGTTATGATCTGTTTCAGGACGGCAAGGCCGGCAAACTGTTCGGCAAGGTGATCCTGGAGCAGCCCTGGATAGCCCCTCCCGGCAACGGCGAGATTGCCGTGATCGACAACCGCACGGTGCTGCATGCCACCTTCGACAAACATAACCGCCGCCGCGGCTACCCCATCGGCGCGCGCTATTTGATCTGAGGGCGCCGCTGCCGCAGCAGTTCAGGTGCCCGTGAACTTCGCCGGGCGCTTCTCGACAAAGGCCGCCAGGCCCTCCTTGGCATCGTTGGTCTTGCCCAGCTCCACATTGACCGTGGCGAAATCCTCGACCGCCGCATCGAAGCCTTTTTCGATGAACTTGCGGGAATTGGCGATGGTCGCCTGCACCGCCAGCGGCGCCTGATCGCAGATCTTTTCCGCCAGCTCAATGGCTCGCTCCAGTTGCTGGCCGGTGGGCACGATTTCCTGGATATAGTTGAAGCGCAATGCCGTCTTGGCATCGAATTCGTCATCAGTCAACAGATAGCGCATGGCATTGCCGTAGCCGGCCCGCTCCACCATGCGGATGGTGGCGCCGCCCGTGGCCATCAGGTTGCGCTGTACCTCCAATTGGGAAAAGCGGCAATCCTCGGCCGCGATGACCAGATCGCAGGCCAGCATCAGCTCGATGCCAATGGTGTAGGTGATGCCCTGTACCGCCGCCACCACGGGCTTGGTGCGGTGGGGACCTTTCAGGCCGAAGCAATCGATATTGCCCTCGCCATACAGCGGCGCGCCCTTTTCCCGGTGCGGCGCCATGGCCGGCATGTCGAGCCCCGCCGTCGTGTGCGGACCCACCGCATGCAACACACCGCAGCGCACATCGTCATCCCGTTCCATCAGGGTATAGGCATCGCCCAATTCCAGGGTCATCTTTGGCGTGAAGCCGTTGAATTTATGCGGCCGGTCTATGCCAATCAGCAGCAGCCGGCCCCGCTTTTCAACATTGATGCGGCCATCGGGATTTGTCGGATCTTCCGCCATATTTCCTACTCCTCAAAAATCATTGCGCCATGCAGGCGTCATAGCGAGCCGCCGCGATGCCGACACACAGCGCCACGTCCTGGTTCAATAGATAACGCAGCGAGACCAGGGCGGCCGCGGCCGCCTCCACCTGTCTAAGGTAGTCGTCACGGTCGGCATAACGTTCCGCCAACGAGGGACGCGGATCGCCCGCCGCCTCGCGCCCGGCCTGGTCCTTGGCAAACGGAATCGTCGAGCCAATGTACTCCAGCAACTGCCCCGCCCCACCGGTATCGGGATGGCGGGGGTTGAAGCCAGTATGGCTGCCCACCGGCACCGCCACGTCGGGCATGGGCACGCCCGCCGCCTCGCAGCCGTTTTCGTTCACGGTGGAGACCCAGTCGGAATAGGGCATCGGCCCCAGCTTTGGCGGCATTTGGCCAATGCCCCGTTCGGCATCGGGGCCCAGATCCGTGGGATAGACCCAGGTCATGGCCTTCTCCACCGGCAGATTTAAGCCGGGTATCTCCGCCAGGCTGTCCATGACCTCGGCCCGGCTGCCCCGGCGGTCGCCCGTCGGGTAGGAGCTGCCGGGGGGTGCGACGTCATCACGGACCCAGATCAGCAGGTTCATCAAGGCGGCCCGATAGAGCGGCCGGTAGTCGATGATGTTCATGTAATTCTGGCCATGGCTGCCGAACATGGTGCGCCTGGCCAGAACGGCGGCGCCCGGACCATGCTGGGTCGAGGCGAACAGATAGCGCCGCACGTTATCGGGCAGCTCCGCATCGCCACCGCCGGCCAGATCGGCGTGGCTGAGGCCGGCATCGCCGCGCCAATATTCCGACGAGGTATCGGTATAAATAATCTTGGGCATGGTGCCATTTGCGGCCTGCCGGTCCAAAAGGCCGCCGGTCTCGCCCGTAAGGGGATCGGTCTGGGGCAGATCGGCGAAGGGAAACAGATGGCCGAAGGACGGCGTTGGCTGCACCGAGGGCTGGGCATAACGGTGATTGAACTCGCCGCGCCGGCCGCCGGCGATATGGGCCAAAATACCATCGAAGGCGGGCCGTCCGGCCTCGTCCATATTCAGACCCGCATAAAGATAGGTACGCAGAAAGCGGCCGCATTGGGACTGCCCCTCGCCAATCACATGCTCGATATCGCCCGCCGTCGGCGCATCATCACCATGGCGTAGATACGAGGCCAGATCCCGGGTCGCCAGCATGCCCGCACCCACCACCGGACATTCCAGGGGCGTGTAGAGCAGATCGTAGATGCGCCCGGCCTCGAAACCGCCATCCAACTGGATCTGGCCATCACCATGAAAGCGCCAGTTTTCCCGCTCAATCACCTGCGGGTCGCCATAGGAGCCGTCGCGCACCAATAACCTGGCCGCCGGTTCGTCCGCGTCCGCCGGCAGTATGGGCACATGCCGGCCCAGATCGCCCACATGCTGA
>JASLLM010000098.1 GCA_030747035.1 Alphaproteobacteria bacterium
GGAGGAACGCCAGGCGGGCGAGGTCTTGCAAACCGCTCTGGAAGAGGTGCTGGAACAGGACGCGGGCGACCCCGCGCCCCTGGTTGCGGAACTGACCGCCCTGGTGGATCAGGAGACCTTCAAGAGCCTGATGGCCAATCTATCCTCGGACCGGGGCCGGTTGCAGCGGCTGTTGGATCGGCCCGGCGGCCTGGATGGGCTGTTGGACGAGGTGCGCCGCGCCCTGGGCCTGAAGGCCGGTGAGGACGAGACCGCGATCCTGGCTGCTGCCTCGGAAACCGGAAATTTTGCCGGTCCCGCCCTGGCGCGGCTGGCGGAGCAGATGCAGCAAGGCGGCAAGGATGAAAGCCGTCATGGGCAAGCCATCGCCGCCTGGCATGCCGCGCCCGCAACACGCACGGCGCAATTCGATACCTACCTGGCGGGCTTTTTCACCAAGGAAGGCCAAGGCACCCCCTACGCCAGGCCACTGACCAAGAAAACCATCGAGGCGATGCCCGAGGGCCTGGATATCTTGGGCGAGGAGTGCCTGCGCCTGGATGACGTGCGGCAGCAGCGCAATGCCGCCCGCGTGGCCGCCGCCACTACCTTGCTGTTGCGTCTTGGCGCGCGGCTGATCGCCGCCTATCAGCACGAAAAGGAGCGCCTGGCGCTGTTGGATTATGATGATCTGGTGCTGAAGGCGGGCTACCTGTTGTCGGAGGGCAGCAGTACCGAATGGGTGTTGTACAAGCTGGACGGCGGATTGGACCACATCCTGATTGACGAGGCCCAGGATACAAATCCGGAACAATGGCAGGTGGTCCGCACCCTGGCCGATGAATTCTTCACCGGCGATAGTGCCTACGAGGATAACGATGACAACCCCCTGGGCAGCGGCCGCACGCTGTTCGCGGTCGGCGATGTAAAACAATCAATCTACAGCTTTCAGCGGGCCGACCCGGCCGCCTTTCAGGCCATGCGCGGCCATTTCGCAGCCCGCGTGGGCGCCGCCAAGCGGCGCTGGCAGCCGGTGGAACTGGCCCTGTCTTTCCGCTCCACCCCGGCGGTGCTGGAAGCGGTCAACGCCATATTCGCGCAGCCCGGGGCCAGCGACGGCCTGATTTTCAGCGAAAACGAAGCCGTCCGCCATATTCCCAACCGTGCAACGGACGGCGGATTGGTGGAAATCTGGCCGACCGAGCAACCCGCGGCACCACAGGCGGATGGGGAGCAGCGGCCGTGGGCGCCGCCAACCAAACAGCTTTACCAGGATAGCCCCGTGGCCCGGCTGGCCGACCGCATCGCGGAACAGATCGAACAATGGCTGGAGCGGAAGGAAATTCTGCCGGCCCAGGGACGGCCCATCGGGCCGGGCGATATCCTGATTCTGGTGCAGCGGCGCGCCAATTTCGTCGAGGCCATGGTCCGCGCCCTGAAGCGCCGGAACATTCCCGTCGCCGGTGTCGACCGCATGGTTCTGACCGAGCAATTGGCGGTCATGGACCTGATCGCCCTGGGCCGCTTCCTGCTGCTGCCAGAGGATGACCTGAACCTGGCGGTGGTTCTGAAAGGTCCGCTGATCGGCTGGGATGATGATGCCCTGTTTGCCCTGGCCCATGGCCGGCCGGGCAGTCTGTGGGCGGCGCTGGCGGAACAGCGGGACGAGCCGGCATACCGGGCACTGTCGGAACTGCTGGGCAAGGTGGATTTCGCGCCGCCATTTGAGCTTTACGCGGAACTGCTGGGCGCGGGCGGCGGACGGCGCCGTATCCTGGCGCGCCTGGGCCCGGATGCCAACGACCCCATCGACGAGTTTCTCGACCTGGCCCTGTCCTATGAGCGCGATCATGCACCCAGTCTGCAGGGCTTTCTGCATTGGCTGGAGCGGGGCGAAACCGAAATCAAACGGGATTTGGAGCAGGGGCGCGATCAGGTCCGGGTCATGACCGTACATGGGGCCAAGGGTCTGGAGGCACCCATTGTCTTTCTCGCCGATACGGTACGGACACCGGACAAAACGCCTGCCCTGCTATGGCCGCAGGGCGACGATACAGGGAATGGCGGGGGAACGCCCTTGTGGGCGCCCATCCGCGCCATGGAGGAAGGGGTGATGCGTCAGGCCCGGGAGGATGCGGAGCGGGACCGGGATCGGGAATACCGCCGGCTGTTTTATGTCGCCCTGACCCGTGCGGCGGAGCGGCTGTATATTTGCGGCTTCGAAGGCAAGAGCGGACGCAAGGCGCACTGCTGGTATGACATGGCCTGGCGGACCCTTGAGGCCATGCCCGAAATTGAACGGCCGGCAGAGCTGAACGGCGGATTGCGCCTGCGCAATGCCCAAACCGTCGAGGTGCATCCCGCGGCCATACCCCTGCCGCCCGCGCGCCACGCCCTGCCCGGCTGGGCCACCCGCCCGGCCCCCGCGGAACCGATCCCGCCCCGGCCCCTGACGCCATCGCGGCCGGATGAAGCAGAACCCGGCGCGAGCAGCCCCCTGAGCGACGACGGCCAGGCCCGGTTCAAGCGGGGCAACCATATTCACCGCCTGCTGCAAACCTTGCCGGATCTCGCGCCCGAACAAAGAGAGGCGGCGGCCGCGCGCTATCTGGCCCTGCCCGCCCATGTCCTGGAGCCGGGGCAACAGGGGGAAATATTGGCGGAAACCATGGCTATTCTGCGGCATCCGGAGTTCGCGCCCATCTTTGGCCCCGGCTCCCGCGCGGAGGTGCCGTTGACCGCCCTTTTGGCGGGGCGGGTGATCAGCGGCCAGGTGGACCGCCTGGCTGTCACCGATTCGGAGATTCTGGTCGTGGATTACAAAACCAACCGCCCGCCACCGAAAACCGTGGCGGAGGTCGAAGTGGCCTATCTGCGGCAGTTAGCCGGATATCGTGCTGCGCTGCAGCATATTTATCCCGATAAAACAATACGTTGCGCGCTTTTGTGGATAGATGGCGCGAATTTGATGGCCATCGAAGGGGCGATTTTGGAGGCGTATGCTCCTTGACGCGCCCGGGCCGGCTACCTACCCTTTTAAACTAAGGTGTATTATTGACGCGGCGAAGAGACGGATGCTATGTAGCCGCCTCTTTTCGCTTGCGGCGGAATTTTGAATTGGAAGATCACATGACCACAAAACCCGTCTCCGACGATTCGTTTGATAGCGATGTACTCAACGCCGAAGGGCCCGTGGTGGTGGATTTCTGGGCTGAATGGTGCGGCCCCTGCAAGCAGATCGCGCCGGCGCTGGAGGATATCGCCTCGGAATTGGGCGACAAGGTTACCATCGCCAAGGTGAACATCGACGACAACCCGTCCATTCCGGCGAAATACGGGGTGCGCGGTATTCCCGCCTTGATGCTGTTCAAGGACGGCGAAGTTGCCTCAATGAAGGTAGGCGCCTTGCCCAAGGGCAAAATCCAGGAATGGATTGAGGAGTCGATCTAAGTTTTGCTCCC
Source organism: Alphaproteobacteria bacterium (assembly GCA_030747035.1). Lineage (GTDB taxonomy): Bacteria > Pseudomonadota > Alphaproteobacteria. The sequence continues at coordinate 3,441 of JASLLM010000098.1, forward strand.
CACCGCGGTAGCGGCCACCTAAATCAATTCGATTCGACCTGAGGATTGGTGGCGAGGACGCTACCGGCGAGGTTAAGCGTGCCGCATATCAGCACTCTTGGGGCCGGTCCGCCCGCGCAGGCGGCGATAATGCGCTCCAGGGCGTCTTCCACACTATTGGCGGCCGCCGCCTTCAGGCCCTGAGCCTCGGCCGCCTGGACGATGTCCCCCGGCATCATGGACAATGCCTCGTGCGGCACCTTGACGGCCTGCAATCCGGGAGCGAGGTCGCGAAACGGCGCCAGGAACTTGGCCGCATCCTTGGTCTTCAGCATGCCCATGATCAAATGCAATGGCCGGGGCGTCCTGTCCCGCGCCTGCCAGTCCCGCAGGGTTCGGGCCAGTGCCTCGCCCGCGCCGGGGTTATGGCCGCCATCGAGCCAGAGTTCCCCATCCGGCCCCAGCCGGTCATACAATGGCCCCCTGGACAAACGCTGCAGGCGGCCGGGCCATTGCGCATCTGTCAAGCCGGCGGCCATCTCGGCCTCGGAGAGAGAGAAACCGTCGAGATTCTGCAGGCAGGCCAGGGCGAGGCCCGCATTCTGTATCTGATGCACACCGTTCAACCCCGGCAGCGGCAGGCGCATCTCGCACTTGTCGGAACGGAATTCCAACCCGTCCGTCCTTGCCTCCACCTGCCATTCCCAACCCTGCCGCACCAGGCCGGCGCCAACCTCCGCCGCCCTGCTTTCGATCGTCCTGGCAGCTTCAGGGGCTTGTTGGCCGATCACCCCGGTGACGCCGGGCTTTAGGATACCGGCCTTTTCGCGGGCGATTTCCGCCAGGCTGTCGCCTAGAAAATTCTGATGATCCGGGGACACGGTGGTGATCGCCGTCAGCAACGGGCGTTCGATTACATTGGTCGCGTCCAGGCGTCCGCCCAGGCCGGTTTCCATCAACAGGATATCCGCCGGGCTATCGCGAAAGGCCAGAAATGCCGCCGCCGTCGTGACCTCGAAATAGGTGATCGGATCTTCGCCGTTGACCTCCTCGCAGGTCTGCAGGACCGCCATCAGATGTTCATCCGTTATCAGCCGTCCGTTGAGGCGGATGGTTTCATTGATGCGGATCAGGTGCGGCGAGGTTAAAACATGCACGCGCTGGCCCGAGGCCTCCAGTGCCGCGCGCAGATATGCGATGGTTGAACCCTTGCCATTGGTTCCCGCCACATGCACCACCGGGGGCAGTTGGCTTTCACAATGCCCCAGCTTCTTCAGAAGGCGTTGCAAACGGCCCAGGGAAAGGTCGATCAGTTTCGGATGCAGACCGATCAGCCGCCTCAGGATTGCCTCGCACGGGGTCGATCCGGAGACGGCTTCGCTTGCTTCAGGACGCGCCGCCAGGTTCACTGTTGTCACCTCCCCTTTCAGGGTCGGTGGGCAGGGGGATATCCAAATCCGGTACCGGCAGACTGATAACGTCGGCCGGCGGCGGCCGGTTGCCCAGCAGTTCGACGATCCGGATCAGGGTTTCCCGCAATTGATGGCGATGCACCACCATGTCCAGCATGCCGTGCTCCAACAGGTATTCGGCCCGTTGAAAGCCTTCGGGCAGGCGTTCGCGGATGGTATTTTCGATCACCCGGGGGCCGGCAAAACCGATCAGGGCGCCGGGCTCGGATATGGCGATATCGCCCAACATGGCATAGCTGGCGGTAACGCCGCCCGTTGTCGGGTCCGTCATCACCGAGATGTAGGGCTGACCGGCTTCCTGCAGCAACTGCACGGCTATGGTGGTACGCGGCAGCTGCATCAAGGACAGGATACCTTCCTGCATGCGGGCCCCGCCGGCGGCGGCGAAAATGATTAGCGGCGCATCCTGCAAAACCGCCAACTTGGCGGCGGCGATAATCGCCTCCGCCGCGCCCTGGCCGAGGGAGCCGCCCATGAAGGAGAAATTCTGCACTGCGATAACGGCACTTTGCCCGCCCAGATTGCCATGGGCCACCACGACGGCGTCCTTTTGCCCGGTTTTGCCTTGGGAGTCCTTCAGGCGCTCGGTGTAGCGTTTTTCATCACGGAATTTCAGCGGGTCGGTCAGGACTTCCGGCAGTTCGATCACGGTGTATTCGCCGTCGTCGAAGAGATGGGGAAAGCGGTCATCGGGGCCAACGCGGAGATGATGATCGCAATGCTGGCAGACGAATTGGCGCTGCTTGATCTCCTTGTGGTGAATCATCTGGCCGCAATTGGGGCATTTGGTCCACAGGTTATCGGGCACCTCGCGCTTGCGCACCAGAGCCTGTATCTTCGGCCGCACAAAATTGCTCAGCCAATTCATGACTTGCCGTCCCTTTTGGCGCCGGCGACACCCGCCGCCAGATCACGGGTCCGATCCAGCACCGCATCTACCGTGGCCGCCGTCGCCGCGCCTGTATCATCAAGGCTGTCGCGCAGGGCATCGATAAACGCCGTGCCAACCACGACGCCATCGGCGACGGAGGCAATGCCTCTGGCCTGATCCGGAGTGCGGATGCCGAAGCCCACCGCGACGGGCAGATCGGTATGTTTTTGAATACGGGCCACGGACGTGGCCACCGTATCCGCGTCCGCCGAAGCCGCACCTGTAATACCGGCGTAGGAGACGTAATAGACAAAGCCGGAAGTGTTCGCCAAGACCGCCGGCAGGCGGTTATCGTCGGTGGTCGGCGTGGCCAGACGGATGAAACTGAGCCCGGCTTCCAGGGCCGGGAGGCACAGCTCCTCATCCTCCTCGGGCGGCAGATCGACTATGATCAGGCCGTCGATGCCCGAGGCCTTGGCGGCCGCCAGAAACTCCGGCACGCCAAAGGCATGGATGGGATTGTAATAGCCCATGAGCACGATCGGCGTTTCGCTATCCTGGCGGCGGAATTCCGCCGCCATGGCCAGGGTTTTCCTCAAGGTGATGCCGGCCTTCAGGGCGCGCAGGCCGGCCACCTGGATCGATGGCCCATCGGCCATGGGATCGGTGAAGGCCATGCCCAATTCGATGATATCGGCCCCCGCCCCGGGCAATCCCGCGATAATCTTGGCCGATGTCTCCAAATCCGGGTCACCGGACATGATATAGGTTACCAGGGCGGCGCGGCCCTCGTCCCGCAGCTTGGCGAAACGCGCTTCAATCCGCGCCGTGCCGGTGGTCATATCTCAACCCCCAGCATCTGGGCGACGGTGAAGATGTCCTTGTCGCCGCGGCCGCACATATTCATGACAATGATATGATCCCTGGGCAGATCCGGCGCGATCTTGGCCACATGGGCCAGTGCATGGGATGGTTCGAGGGCCGGAATGATGCCTTCGAGCTTGCTGCATAACTGAAATGCGTCCAGGGCCTCGGCATCGGTCGCGGCCGTGTACTCGACCCTGTCGACGTCGTTCAACCAGGCATGCTCCGGGCCGATACCGGGGTAGTCCAGGCCGGCGGAAATGGAATGCGCCTCGGTGATCTGGCCATCCTCGTCCTGCAGCAGATAGGTACGGTTGCCGTGCAGCACACCGGGCCGCCCGCCGGTGATGGAAGCGGCATGGCGGCCGGTTTCGATACCGTCGCCGGCGGCTTCCACGCCGATAATCTTGACGTCCGCGTCATCCAAAAAGGGGTGAAACAGGCCCATGGCGTTGGAGCCACCGCCAATGCAGGCGACCAGGGTATCTGGCAAACGGCCCTCCGCCTCCAGGATTTGCGCCTTGGCCTCGTCGCCGATCACCGATTGGAAATCCCGCACCAGTTCGGGATAGGGGTGGGGCCCGGCCACGGTACCGATAATGTAAAAAGTGTCGGCCACGTTGGTGACCCAGTCGCGCATGGCCTCGTTCAGGGCGTCCTTCAGGGTGCGGGAGCCGGAACTGACCGGCTCCACCTCGGCGCCCAGTAATTTCATGCGGAAAACATTCGGCTGCTGCCGTTCCACATCAACCTCACCCATGTAGACGGTGCAGGGCAGACCGAACAGGGCGGATACGGTGGCCGAGGCCACGCCATGCTGGCCGGCGCCGGTTTCGGCGATGATACGGGTCTTGCCCATGCGCTTGGCCAGCAGGATCTGACCCAGGCAGTTGTTGATCTTGTGGCTGCCTGTATGGTTCAACTCGTCACGTTTGAAATAGATCTTGGCGCCGCCGAAATGCTCGGTCAGGCGCTCGGCAAAATACAACGGGCTGGGCCGGCCGGCGTAATGCCTCAGATAGTAATCCAGCTCCTCGCGGAAACTGGGATCGGCCTGGGCGGCACGATAGGCCTTTTCCAGATCCAGGATCAGGGGCATCAGGGTTTCCGCGGCAAAACGGCCGCCGTGGATACCGAAACGGCCAGCCGCATCGGGCCCGGTTCTATAGGAATTCAGCTTGGACATGTTGAACCGATGCTATGTCAGAGGGCCTTGACCGCGTCAAGGAAAGCTTTGATCGCGGCCGGATCTTTTACCCCGGGGCGATGCTCCACACCCGAGGATACATCGACCGCACGGGCCCCGGCGATGCTTACCGCCTGGGCCACATTGCCGGCATCCAGGCCGCCGGCCAGCATCCAGGGTTGTTGCCAATGGCGCCCGGTCAGCATATTCCAGTCGAATATCAGGCCATTGCCGCCCGGCAGGGCGTCCGCCAGATCCTTTGGCGCCTTTGCATCGAACAGCAGCATGTCCGCCACGCCATCATAAGCTTTCGCCGCGTCCAGATCCGCTCCGTTGGCGACCTTGATGGCCTTCAGCACCGGCAATTTCGTTAGGGCCTTGATCTCACGCACCCGCGCGGGGCTTTCACTGCCGTGCAACTGGATCAAATCCAGAGGCACCTGGTCCAACACCTCCCGCAACAACCGATCGTCGGGATCGACAAACAAGCCGACTTTTTTGACCGATTGGGGAACATGGCCGCACAATTCGCGTGCCTGCGCCGGCGTTACGGCGCGGGGCGAGGGCGGATAGAAATTCAGGCCCACGTAGGCGGCGCCACTGGCCACGGCCGCATCCAGGGAGGATAGGTCATTCAGGCCGCAGATCTTGGCCGCCACGGGGGTTGTTTCGGACGAGGTCTTCATGGCGCGGTTTATAGCAAGGCGGAGAGGCTTTGTCCTACCCCGCGATCACGGCCTTCGCACCAGCTATTGCGTCGCCCTCAATTTGCTTGTCAGGTTGGATTATCGGCTTCATTGGTCATGGGACCGGGCGGCTCAGGCGGCCTTGCCCACGGCCCCGGTTTCGCCTTCCGACAGCGCCGTTTGTTCCGCCGTGGCATCGAGATTACCGACTTTTTGCAACTCGCCCTCCAGCCGGCGAACGGTTCGCTGCTGCTCACGCAACAGCCGCCGCGTCCGGCCGCCGCGAATCCAGGCGATCAAGCCGCCGGCGATCAAGCCAACAAAAATGCCGGCAAAGACCAAGCCATATAACGGCGCCTCTATGCTCAGCGGTGTCGGATCAAGCGAGAGCGTGACCCCATGCCGGTTGGCGACCGCAAAGGCCACGAATATCAATATCAGAGGCAGCAGCAGCAGCCAGAGGAGCAATTTCACCAGGGAGCCCGCCTAGTCATTAGCTGGACATCAATCGCCGATTTCCGGCGTTTGCGGCGCCGAAGCGGCGCCGGCATCCGTATCCCCCCCAGCGCCGGGCACGTTCAGACGTTCGCGCAATTCCTTGCCGGTCTTGAAGAAGGGTACGAATTTCTCCGCCACCGCCACCGAGTCGCCGGTGCGGGGATTGCGGCCAATGCGGGCCGGCCGCCGCTTTACCGAAAAAGCCCCGAATCCACGCAATTCAACCCGGTCACCGCGGCGCAAAGCATCCGTGATTTCATCGAACACCGTGGTCACGATGCGCTCCACATCGCGCTGGTAGAGATGGGGATTTTGCTCCGCAAGACGGGCGATCAATTCAGATTTTATCATCTTCGGCTCAATTTTCCTGCATTCCAGGTGACCCATTTGACCACCTGGTAGAAGCGATAGGCGCAAACTTCCAAGCGTACCCCCGCCGTCATCCCCATGAGATTTCCAGCGGAACCTTCAGCGGGATACTGGTCCACCCCTCAAGGTTGCCAAACCGACAACAACCCGTCAAGGGTAAGTCGTTCATTTTTAAACAGTTTTCCGCCCACCGTGTCAAGCGTTCGGGAGACGAGCCCGGCGTCCTCGCCCCAGCGTACATCGGTGATGGGCAATTCCATGGAAATGCCGTGGCTGTCCTTCAACCAGCGCCGCGCGGCCCGTTCGCCGCCCAGAGCATCAACCAGACGCAGCTTCACGGCCTGACGGCCGCTGAATACCCGGCCGTCGGTGGCCCGCCGCAATGCCGCCGCATCAAACTTGCGGCGTTCCCGCACCAGACCGGCAAACCAGTCATAGCTGTCTTCCAGCAGAAGCTGCAGGGCCTGGCGCACCTCCTCGGTAATCGGTTCAACCGGCGAAGGCTGGCCCTTCAGGGGCGAGCTTTTCAGCGAGAACGGCTTGATACCCAATTTATCCATCAGGCCGGTGAATTCCGCGGTTTGAAACAACACCCCGATGGAGCCGGTCAACGAGGTTTCCATGGCGACAATATGATCGGCGGCAATGGCCACGATATAACCGCCCGATGTACCAATGGTGCCGATTACCGCCACCACGGGCTTTGCCGCCGCCACCCGCCGCAGGGCGTGATAGATCTGCTCGGAGCCAGCCGTGGTGCCGCCGGGAGAATTGACGCGGACAATAACCGCCTGCACGTCCTTCCGCTTCACCAGTTTGTCGATCGCTTCGCCGCGTTCCACATCTTCGGTAATGAAGCCGCTGATGGTCAGCCGGGCAATGTGGGTTTCGCCGTGGGAATAGTATTTTCCGACCCCCACGGCGATCAGCGCCATCACCGCCAGGGCGGCGGTCAGCCTCCAGAAATTCAGGCGCCGCTTCAGGCGCCTGCGGTCCAGTATGACATCGGCGTCCATGCGGCTTCCGCTACTCCCTTAGAGCAACCCGCATTCAATCGAATGCGGATAAGTTGCTCTATTCTAAAGGTTTGAGCGCATGGGTTCGGGTTTGGTTAAACCCGACATGCGCCAGCACCTAGGCGTCCGCCCCCCGTAGCAATCCGGGGGGCGTTGTCTCAGCTATCGGCCTTGCTGTCGTCGTCACCTTCTGCCTCTGCCTCTGCCTCTGCCTCTGCCTCGGCTTCGGGCTCGGCTTCCTCGGATGCTTCCGCTTCCGTCTCCGCTTCATCCGCGGCATCCGCTTCAGCCTCAGCTTCAGCTTCAGCTTCAACTTCGGCCTCCGCTTCGGATTCTGGAGCGGCCGCTGCCTCTTCCTCGGCGGCGTCGATCACTGGCGCGGGGGTGTCACCGTAATCAGGCTCGGCGTCATCATCCTCGTCCTCATCCTCGGCGCTGGCCAGTTCCCGGGCCCGGCCCATGGCTGGGCCAAGAATATCACCCAGCGAAGCGCCGGAATCCGAAGAGCCATATTGTTGCACGGCCTCTTTCTCTTCCTTGATCTCCCGTGCCTTGATGGACAGGGCCAGGCGGCGGGTATTCTTCTCGATCGAGGTAATCTGCGCGTCCAGCTTGTCGCCAACAGCGAAACGTTCCGGTTTTTGTTCGGAACGGTCCCGCGACAGATCGGCCCGGCGGATAAAACCGCGCAGGCCGTCGCCGACCGTAACCTCGATACCGCGATCCAGGATCGTGGCAACGGTGCAGGTCACCACGTTGCCGCGCTTCATGGTCTCGGCTTCTGCGAAGGGGTCGCTGCTCAACTGCTTGATGCCAAGGCTGATGCGCTCCTTCGAGATATCGATGTCCAGCACCTTGGCCTTGACCATGTCGCCCTTGTTGTAGGCGCCCATGGCTTCCTCGCCACCCTTGTCCCAATCGATGTCGGACATGTGGACCATGCCGTCCAGTTCGAAGCTAAGGCCAATGAACAGACCGAATTCGGTGATGTTCTTGACTTCGCCCTCGACCTGGCTGCCCACCGGATGGGCCGCGATGAACTCTTCCCAGGGATTGTCCATGCATTGTTTCAAGCCAAGGCTGACCCGGCGCCGTTCGGGATCCACATCCAGCACCATTACTTCGACCTGCTGCGAGGTGGAAACGATCTTGCCGGGATGCACATTCTTCTTGGTCCAGCTCATTTCCGAGACATGCACCAGGCCTTCGACACCCGGCTCCAGCTCAACAAACGCACCGTAGTCGGTGATGTTGGTGACCCGGCCGGTAAACTTCGCCTGCAGCGGGTACTTCGCCTGGATGCCGTCCCAGGGATCGGCCAGCAGCTGCTTCATGCCAAGGCTGATACGCTGGGTTTCCGCATTCACCTTGATCACCTGGACCTTAACGGTCTCGCCGATGGTCAGGGCCTCAGACGGGTGGTTGATCCGGCGCCAGGCCATGTCCGTGACGTGCAACAGGCCATCGATACCGCCCAAATCAACGAATGCGCCATAATCGGTGATGTTCTTGACCACACCTTCGAGCACCTGACCCTCGGCCAGATTGGCGACCAGTTCCGTGCGCTGCACGGCCCGGGTCACTTCCAGAACGGCGCGGCGCGAGACAACGATGTTGCCCCGACGGCGGTCCATCTTCAGGATCTGGAAGGGTTGCGGGATGTTCATCAACGGCGTGATATCGCGGACCGGGCGGATGTCCACCTGGCTGCCTGGCAGAAAGGCCACGGCACCCGACAGATCGACGGTGAAACCGCCCTTGACCCGGCCGACGATGGAGCCGTCCACCTGTTCACTCTTTTCGTGCGCCACTTCCAGGTGGTTCCAGGCGTCTTCCCGGCGGGCTTTCTCACGGCTGATGACCGCGTCGCCCAGGGCATTCTCGATCCGCTCCAAGAAAACCTCGATGGCATCGCCAACCGCGACTTCCTCGCCCGCCTTGGCGAATTCCCGGGCGGAAATCCGGCCTTCGGTTTTCAAGCCAACGTCAATCACCACGTTGTCGTTCTCTATCGCCACCACGGTGCCATGCACCACGCGGCCTTCCAGTTGATCCTGGGAAATAAAGCTTTCGGCCAGAAGGGCGTCGAAGTCATCTTCCGCGCCCATGCCGGCGCCGGTGTCGGCGCTTGTGTCTAGGTCAGTCATCCAAGGTCTCTTTCCAATATCGTTGTCGGCCAACCGGTTGTATCCGGCGGTCTTGAACCAAAGGGAATCCCCCTTGGCAAATCGCGGAATATGCCCATTCCAAGGGCTGCGATGGAGCGTCGGGGAATTGAACGGGACGGCTTCACGGCAAAACCCCGAAGGCGGCCAAAACTCAACTACTCTTCATGCTGGCGGCGACAATTGCCTCCGCCGCCTGAAACGCGGCCTCTATATCCATTTTTGTGGTATCAAGCAAGTGCGCATCTTGCGCCGGGACCAAAGGAGAACTGGCTCTTCCGCTATCGCGCGCGTCACGTTTCGCCAAGTCTTCAAGCACCGTCGCCAATTCGACATCCTCGCCTTTCGCGGTCAATTCGGCAAACCGGCGTTGTGCCCGGGCCTCGGCCGAAGCAGTGACGAACAGTTTCACGCTTGCGTTCGGGCAGACAACGGTGCCGATATCCCGGCCATCCAGGACCGCACCGGGTGCGTCATAGGGCGGAGCGGAGGCGAATTCCCGTTGGTATTCCAAGAGCGCGGCGCGCAGTTCCGGCACGGGCGCGACGATACTCGCGGCTTCGCCGGTTTTTTCGTCGCGCAAGGCGGGGTCCGCCAAATCGGAAGGTTCGAGCGCCTTGGCCTGCGCGACAAGAATGCCGACGTCGTCCAAGGCATGCTTTCCCCGGAGCATTCTCAAGGCCACCGCCCGATACAGCCCGCCTGTATCCAGGTAGGCAAAACCAAAACGCTCGGCCAGACGCCGGCCCAAGGTGCCCTTGCCGGAGGCAACCGGGCCGTCAACCGCGACAATGATGCTATTCAAGACGCCACCTCGATGCGGCCCCCCAGGCCATTCATCAGGGCAGCAAATCCGGGGAACGAGGTTTCAATCATTTCGCAGCCGGCAACACGCACCGGGCCCTGGGCGCCAAGGCCGTAGACCAGGAACGACATGGCGATACGGTGATCCATTTCCGTGTCGACACAGACATCGTCCCGCACCGGCGCTGCACCGTTGCCGCCTTGCACAATCAGGCCGTCCTCCAACTCCTCCACCGTTACGCCCAGGGCGCCCAGGCCGTTCGCCATTGCCGTAATGCGGTCGCTTTCCTTGACCCGCAATTCGCCGATACCCCGCATCACGGTCGGGCCGTCGGCAAAGGCCGCCAGGGCGGCCAGAACGGGATATTCATCGATCATCGCCGGGGCTCGTTCGGGGGGCACCTCGATACCCCGCAACGGCCCGGCCCGCACCCGCAGATCGGCGATCGCTTCACCCTGATGGCGGCGGCGGTTTTGTTCGGTGATCTCGGCGCCCATGTCACGCAAGGTATCCAACAGAGCGGCGCGCAAGGGGTTCAGGCCGACATCCTTGATCGTGATATCCGAGCCCGGAACCAGCAACGCGGCGGCGATGGGAAAGGCGGCGGAGGATGGATCGCCCGGCACCTGGACGATTTGGGGCCGCAGTTCCGGTTGCCCCGTCAGCGCGATGCGGCGGGCACCGTCAGCGTCGGTGGAAACCTCCACTTCGGCCCCAAAGTGACGCAGCAGATGTTCCGTGTGGTCGCGGCTGGGGCGCGGCTCCACCACCGTCGTGATACCGGGCGCGTTCAGACCAGCCAGCAGCACCGCGGATTTGATCTGTGCCGAGGCGACGGGCAGGCGGTATTCGATGGGCATGGCCCGGTCGGTGCCTATCACGGTGATCGGCAGACGGCCCCCGGCCGCCGCCTCGAAGCGCGCGCCCATTTGTTGCAGGGGCGTGATCACCCGCTGCATGGGACGCTGCCGCAACGAGGCATCGCCGGTGAAGACAGAGGTCAAACCATGGGAAGCCGCCAGGCCCAGCAGCAGCCGGACCCCGGTACCGGAATTGCCCAGGTCCAGCACATCGCCCGGCGCCATCAGGCCGCCAACGCCCAGGCCATTGACCCGCCAGATTGCGTCCTCGCCACGCGTCACATGGGCACCATAGGCACGCAGCGCCTGGGCCGTGGCAAGGACGTCCTGCCCCTCCAACAGGCCGTGGATGGTACTTTCCCCGACACAGAGCGCGCCAAGGATCAAGGCCCGGTGCGAGATCGATTTGTCGCCGGGCACAGCGATCGCGCCACGCAGGCCGGCGCCCGTGGCGGGAGCGGGATGGGCGATTTGAACGGACACGGTCGACACTTGAAATTCCTTGACGCTTGCGCCATTGCCGTCCGGCAAGGCCGACTTCGGGGGCGGAAGACCTGACCTATCACAAAGCCTAGGCCGTCGCCAGATGGGCCTGTTGAAAAATGAATTGTTCAGGGTAGCGGAAACCCTGTTGACAGACGTGCCGCATGTTCTCTATTGGAATGCGCCGATCATCCAGAGCGGTGTCTAGTTGGGAGATAATAACTGTGGCCAAGCCGGAATGGGGCGCCAAGCGAACTTGCTTAGGCTGTGGCGCAAAGTTTTATGACATGGGCCGTAACCCGATCACTTGCCCAGCTTGTGATGAGCCCTTTGCCGTCGCGGCGCCGAGCCGTTCGCGGCGAACCCGCAAGGAAGAACCGAAGGCGGCGGAGCCGGCGGCGGCGGCGGCGCCGGTTGCCGTGGATGACGGCGCGGCGGCGGATGAGGATGAGGTTGATGCCTTGGCCGCCGAGGTCGAGGATTTACTCGATGACGACGAGGATGACGAGGATGACGCCATCGCCACCCTGACCGACGATGAAGAGGAAGACGACGACGATGTCCTCGCCGAAGCGGACATCGCCAAGAAGGAAATTAGCGACGAATGACAGCCGGCCGCTGATCGGGGCCGTGATCTGATTTCGGCGGCTATATGAAAAATCTGGCAGAGGGCGCAGTTTGGCCTTGAATTGACGGCCCCCACACCCTAGTTTCCGCCCGTCGCGCACCGGACCCAAGGGTGGCGCGCCACGGAATACCCAATTTCGGGGCCATAGCTCAGTTGGGAGAGCGCTTGAATGGCATTCAAGAGGTCGGCGGTTCGATTCCGCCTGGCTCCACCAAAGTTTCACTCCATTGGAGTATCAGGGGTTAGCCTATCAACGGCTAGCCCCTTTTTGGTTCAAGTGACCTATAAATCGCCATAAAAGCGGTATCTGGCGCGATATAGCGGGATATTTCGGGACAGCATAGGACCCATTGCTCTACGATTACCTGATGACACCGCGCGCAACAAAATACGCCATAGCCGGATCCATCATCGCGGCGATGCTGCTCGGCCATATCATTGAACGCTACCTCGGCTGGGATGGCGCTTTCATGATCATTGCCGGCGTCACAGTCGCCATTTGGGGCGCTTGGCTGATCACCGTTGTTATGGATCGACGGCGCTGAAGGTGCGACCTGAAGGCTGCGCTATATTTTGGTGACAGTTTACTAAATAGGGTCTCGCGAATCTGCTCTTGATACTAATTCAGCATAGCGATGCCCTATTTAGTAAACTGTCACCGATATAG
>JASLLM010000099.1 GCA_030747035.1 Alphaproteobacteria bacterium
TTTGTGTCGCTTGTTCGCCATCTCTGATCCTCCGTTTCCTAATTATAACGGTGGACCAAATCAGTGGGGGAGGACCAGGGCGGCGCACAAAACCAGCAGGCCATGCTGCAAAGTTTCGCCAAGTACCGCCACAGCAAGCAGCGCCGCCGGTCGGGCGGAGGGCGCAAATCGTCCGGCGGTAAGCAGACCCGCGATGCGAGCGCTATCATCAGCACGCCTTGGGCCGAGCCGCCGGGCAGACGGGTCGCCGCACGGACGCCGGCAGCCCAGGCGGCGCGAAAAACGAGGCAGGCGCAGCAGCGCCGCCGTGCCATGGCCTGGTTCGAAGCCGGTACCATCGCCCGCCTTCGTTACAAGATGCAGGCGATCCGCCAGAACAAGGGCGCCATTCTCGACCGCATCAAGGAGGAGGCGGCAAAACTGGCGAAGTCTCGGAACGCCGCGGGCGCCCGCCACTATATGCAGATCGCGACGGCGCTGAGCGCCTTCGGCGAGGCCGAAAAGCAGGGCCGCATTGCTCATGGCGCGACCCAGGATGTGCTCGCCAACCTGGCGCTTTCAACGGCCGGGCGGGGTGCGGCGGCGCCGTCCAGCGTGACCTATTGCGGCGAACAGGCCCGCGTCTACTATCCCGGCGATACGCCGCCCCTAAACGATGCCTGCGAGGCGGACGACGCGCTGGTCGTTGACCTGGGCATTCCCCGGCAAGGTATCGAATTGCTGAAACAGATGGGCTACAGCCAAGATGGAATCTGGGATGACCAGCCGCCCAACGCCTTCAACAATTACGGTCTGCCCGATCCGGTGACCCTGGGGTTTATCCAGGAGGCCTATGAGGAATATTTCGATGATCCGGACTTCGCCAAGACGATGATCCAGCAGATAGAGCGGGCCACGGCTAAATACTGAGGCGTGGGCGGTCTAAAGATCGACGCCGCGCTTGTCCATGGCGCGTTGCCATTTTGTGTTCATATCGCCGTCGAATACGATGCCGTCGTCGGGCCGCACCGTAATCCAGTCCTGGCGCCGCAGCTCGCCTTCCAACTGGCCGGGTCCCCAGCCGGCATAACCGACCGCCAGGAAGCCTTTCGCCGGCCCCTCGCCCCTGGCCAGGGCGCGCAGGATATCGCGGTCGCGGGTCAGTGATACCTGGCGCGTCACCACCATGGTGCCCTTGCCCCTGTAGTCGCTGGAATGCAGGAAATTCCAATACAAGGGCTGGACCGGCCCGCCATAGTGGATACGGACATCGCGGCCGCCCTTGCCCAGTTTCTCTTCTCCCTCCATGCGCTGCAGCACCTCCGCCGCTGTTTCAACCGTGATTTGCCGGTTGACGATCAGACCCATGGCGCCGCGTTTGTTGTGATGGGCAAGGAGGATGACCGTCTTGGCGAACCTTGGATCCCGCATCCGCGGTGCCGCGACCAGCATCCAACCCGTCAGATAATCGGATGCGGACGGATCGGCCCGCTTGGATATGGTCTGCTCCACCGCCCCGCCGCTGGACGATAGAACTGCCGCCAGCGCCAGAAAGGCGGTTAGCCGGCCCAACATTCTCCTGGGTGCGCGCCGTTGCTTCATTGGCCGAGCCTATCATATGAAGGATATTATCCCACCCCGTTGCCGGCCGGCGGCGGCAGGCAGAAATGGAGGAAGCCATGGGCAATGACACAACGGCGGTGCGGCTGGCGCCTTTCACCCTTGGTCTGCCCGTGCGCTTCACCCATACGGACCCGGCGGGCTATGTCTTCTTTCCCCGCTATTTCGAGATGCTGCAGGCGGTGGTGGAGGAATGGTTCACCCAGGCGCTGGGGCTGAAATACGCCGACTTTATTCTGGAGCGTAGGCTGGGGCTGCCCACGGCCCACACCGAATGCACCTTCGAGGCGCCCTGCCGTCTGGGCGAGCCGTTGGAGATTACCCTATACCTGGAACATATCGGCCGCTCATCCATCCGCGCCCGCTTCGTCGGCCGGGTGGATGGCGAACAGCGCCTCGTCGCCCGCTCCGCCCTGGTGGTGACCAATCTGGAAGACGGCCGGCCGCTGCCCATCGACGACGATCTGCGCCGCCGGCTGGAGGCCTACCTGGCCGCCTCCGGGACATAGCCATCGCCCAGGATCATAGTCCTTCCGTGCCGCCGCCATTCATGGAAAACTATTTGCAAATGTAGGCATCCGGTGCGTACCGGGTGCGATTGCGTGAGGATCATTCAGCATGTTTGACAATAAGACGCTGGCCGAGGCGGAACAGCTTGAGCAGCAATGGAAGGCGAAATACGGCAAGATTGTCGACAGGTTCGGCAATCAGGCACCCAGCCGGGCCTGGGGGCCGAAAACCATGTCCGGCCTGCCCCTGAAGAACGCCTATTTCCCATCCGATGTGCAGGATATCGATTACGGCAAGATCGGCGCGCCGGGGGAATACCCCTATACCCGTGGCAATCTTGCGGCCCAGTACCAGCTCATGCATTGGGCCAATCAGCCGGTGATCGGCTATGGCCTGCCCGAGGATACCCGGGCCCGCATGGATGCCTTGAGCGGGCAGGGCATGACCGGCTATTTCGGCCAGTCGTTCTACAACCTGCTGTACGATCTGGTCTCCCACGAAGGTCTGGACCCCGACGATCCCGCCGCCCGCGGCCGCATCGGCCAGTGCGGCATGGCGGTTTATTCCGTCGCCGACATGGCGCGCCTGTTCGATGGCATGGACCTGGCCAAAATGAACGTGGTCCATATCACCGATTATCAGGTGATCCCGGCCCTGGCGCAGTACATCGCCTATGGCCAGCGCCGTGGTGTCGCGGCCAAGGATCTGCGCGGCAACACCATGAATTATTATCACCAGAGCGCCTTTTGCGGCATGTCGGCCTTCCCACCTGAACAGGGGCACAAGCTGGCGGTGGCGCTGATCGGCTATTGCGCTGAGCACATGCCCAGTTGGAACACCACCAATTTCGTCGGCTACGACCTGGAAGAATCTGGCGGCAACGCGGTGCAGGAGGCGGGCATGCTGCTGGCCTATGGCATCGAACTGGTGCGCTCCTGTGTCGAGGCTGGCGTGGACCCGACGGCGGCGCTGTCACGCTTCGGCTTTCAGATCGCCCAGGGCAACGATTTCTTCGAGGAAATTGTGAAGATCCGCGCCCTGCGCCGGATCTGGGCCACCACCATGAAGGAACGCTTTGGCGTCAGCGATCCCCGCGCCATGCACGTGCGCATTCATACCCATACCTCCGGCGCCATGCTGACGGCGGAGCAGCCTTTGGTGAACCTGGTGCGCACCACCCTGCATGCCTTTGGCGCCGCCCTGTCGGGCGTTCAGGCCATGGAAGTCGCGGCCTATGACGAGGCCCTGGCCATCCCGACCGAGGAATCCGCTACCCTGACCCTGCGCATCCAGCAGGTCATTCAGGAGGAAACCAATATCACCGCCGTCTCCGATCCCCTGGCGGGCTCCTATTTCGTGGAAAACCTGACCGAACAGATGGCCGCCGCCGCCTTGGAACTGGTCGATCAAATTGAGGATATGGGCGGCTACATCGCGGCCCAGCGACAGGGCTGGATCCGATCGGAGATCGAGGAGAATGCCGAACGCTGGCGTGATGATGTCAGCGCCGGCCGGCACGGCGTAGTCGGTGTCAACTGCTACAAGACCGATGCGGCGGAGGAGCCGGAGCTGTTCACCGTTGACGAGGATGTGGAGCGCACGGCCATTGAACGGGTCAAGGCCCTGCGCGCGGCGCGCGACGGCGCCCGCTATGACGCCGCCATGGCCGCATTTTCCGAAGCGGTGGCGGATTTCGCCGCCGCCGGCATGGCGGATATCAACCCGGACAGGCTGATGGCCACGGCGATTGAAGCGGCCCAGGCGGATGCCACCACGGGCGAGATGATGGCCGTGATGAAGGACAAGCTCGGCTGGGACGCGCCCTATAATTACGGCCCATAGGAATTCGAAATGACCGACGTTGTACGCGTATTGCTCGCCAAACCGACCCATGACGGCCACGACCGGGGCGTCCGCTATATCGCCCGTAAATTCAGGGACGCGGGCTTTGAAGTGATCTTTACGACCTTTCTGCTGGCTGACGAAGTGGCTGCCATGGCCATAGAGGAAGATGTCAACGTGATCGGCATATCCTCGTCTTCCCATGGCCACATGGCCATATTCGAGGATCTGTTCGTAAGCCTGAAAAAACATGGGTTGGAAGACATCCTGGTGATCGGCGGCGGCGTGATCAGCGGCAAGGATCAGGCCATTTTGAAGGAATGGGGCGTGGCCCGGGTGTTTGGTCCGGGCTCGGCCTCGGAAGAATCCGTAGAATTTATCCGCCAGCAGTTGTCACCATGACCGAACAACTTCGCATCGCCAGCTTCAATCTGGAGAACCTGGACGACAAACCGGGACAGGTTCCGGAGTTGGCGGCGCGGATCGCCATTCTGCGGCCGCAGATTGAGCGGCTGCGGGCCGATGTCCTGTGCCTGCAGGAGGTCAACCGACAGGATGGCGCCGGACACGGCCCTGGCCGCCTAAGCGCCCTGGATACCCTGTTGCAGGGAACGCCCTATCAGCGCTTCGAACGGGTGGTTAGTGAGGGTACCCACCATGGCCCGATGGACGTTCATAATCTGGTGATACTCTCGCGCCTGGCGGTGTTGGAAACCTCCCAGTATCACAATGACCTGGTGGAGGCGCCGCGCTTTCGTCCCGCGACGGCCGTGCCGCCGCCCGAGTGGGCGGAGGCCGTCAAATGGGACCGGCCCATCCTGCACGCCCGCCTGGATGCCGGCGGCGGGCGGGTGCTGGAGTTGTTCAATGTGCACTACCGGGCGCCCTTGGCGGCATTCATTCCGGGTCAGAAGAGCGAGCCGTTTGTCTGGAAATCTGTTTCCGGCTGGGCGGAAGGCTATTATCTCGCGGCCATGAAACGCAGCGGCCAGGCGCTGGAAACCCGTCTGGCAATCGAAGATTGTTTTGAACGCGAGGCGCAAGCACTGGTGTGCGTTGCCGGCGATTTCAACGCCGGCCTGGACGAAATGCCATTACGTATTCTTATCGGCGCCGAAGAAGATACCGGCAGCGGCGATTTGGCCGGACACAGTCTGGTGCCGCTGGAGCTTTCCCTGTCCGCGGACCGCCGCTATTCGGTAATCCACCATGGCAAGCGGCAAATGCTGGATCATGTCCTGGCTTCCCGCCGGCTGACCGGCTATTTCCGCGGCTTCGAAACCCATAACGAGGCCCTGGGCGATGAAATGGAGGGATACGCCAATGTCGCGCACTCGCCGTCCTCTTACCACGCGCCCATCGTCGCCGAATTCGCGTTGCCCGGATGATGCAATCATTCCAGGTGGTGGCAGCGGTGCGAGTTGGCTAAAGACCGGCAATCATGCTCGACCTTCTTCTTTTACTCTTGAAAGCCGGCCTGGCGGCTTCCGTCGTTGTCGCGGCAACCATGGCGGCGGAGCGGTCAGGGCCTTTTTGGGGCGCGCTGATCACCTCGCTGCCTGTATCCCTTGGGCCGATCTACGTGGTCATGGCCATGGATGCGCCGGCCGACTTCATTGCCAGCGGTCTGCTCAGTAGTCTGGCGACGAACGTTTCGACCATCTGTTTTCTGGTCGCCGCCGCGCTTGCCGCAACCCGCGCGGGATTGGCGGGTACGGTCGCCCTGGCCATTATCACCTGGACAGTGGCGACGGCGTTGATACATCAAATCGCCTGGTCGGCCCTATATGCGAGCCTGCTCAACGTGGCGGCGCTGGTCATCGCGCTTGCCACGCTGCGAATCTGGGCGCGGACGGGCACGGCCGCCCCGGCGCCCCGGCGCTGGTTTGATTTGCCCCTGCGCGCGTTGTTGGTTGGACTGCTGACGGTCATCGTGGCTTTGACCAGCGAGGCCCTGGGGTCGAAATATTCCGGCATTCTGGCGATTACGCCGATCGTTTTCATCTCCACCGCGATCGTTCTGCTGAAACGCCTGGGCGGCCCCGCCACGGCGGCGACCCTGTCCCGCGCGGTGATACCCATCGGTGGTTTCGGGCTTGGTCTGTTGGTGGCGCATCTGGCGACCGCACACTTTGGCTCGGCAATGGGTCTCTCGGCGGGCCTGATAACCTCGCTCGGATATTCAGGCTGCCTGGCAATTTGGCACCTGCACCGTTCCGGCCACCGTCCGAAAAAATATTCGCGTCGGCGGCGGTCTCGCGGGCTGGCGAGAGCCTGCGCGACTTGCGGATCGCCGAGGTCGCGGATCTGGATATGCAGATCGAGGACGGCAGGGTTTCAGCCTATCGTGCCAAAGTGAAAGTCTCGTTCAAATACGCCGATAACGACTGAGCGCAGCGATCCGGACAACAGTTAGGCGTGGGGACAGGTATTGCAGGCCGTTCCCGCGTGGGCCTTAGGTGCGGCGCAGGCGGGCCCAGCCGACGTCACGGCCACAAAGTGGGCGATCAAAGACGCCAACGGTTTGAAATCCGTGCGCCTTGTACCAAGCAAGGGAACGCCGGGCTGCTGCCAGGCATTGCAATGTGATGGCGCCGCCCATGATTTCCTGCGCCTTGTCGAGAAGCGCACTGCCAATACCATTGCCTTGCAGATCGGGTTCTACAAATAGATACCAGACATGTCGTTGTGCGGCGTTGAAGTCGGTAAACCCGGCAATGAAATTCGGCATTTCGGCAATCAGGCGCTGCCGGCCTTCTGTTGGCAAAGGCGCGCCATCGTCAAACATATCCAAGGCGTGGGGCAATCGATACGGCACGTCGGAAGCCATCCATGCCGCCGCAATGATCTGGCCGCAACGAATGTCATCCTCCGGTCGCCCGGCGCGGATTGTAAGATTGCTGTTCAGGGCAATTGGCATCTTGTCCTATTCCGGGCCGAACCCCGAATATTAGCCATTGTAAAATGCCCGGCCCTGGTGGCGCAGCCATAGACGAATCAAATGGCGGCGGCGTTCCGTTTCGGGCCAGTCGGTGAAGGCGGTGCGGGCGTGGCCGCAGGTTCGGTTGTTGACGATCTGTATTTGACCCGGCTGGAACTGAAACTCCTTGCGCATGCCCGGCGCCATCATGATGGCCTCGAAAGTCTCCAGTGCCGCCGCCGTGATGTTGTCCATCTCCACGCCGGCCAGGGCATAACCGCCTTCCACCTGGCGCTTTGACAGCCGGCCCAGCAGCCGCTGCCCGTCCCAGGCGAACATGGGATGTTCCGTGGTCATGACGTCGTCGGGGGCGTGTTCGCGCTGCCGGTCGAAAGTGACATCCTGGTACAGCCGCGCCAGCAGTTCCGGCGCCTCGGCCCGCATGCGGTTGTGCGCGGCATAAAAGCTGACCACCTGGCTGATCCCGCCCCGCATGGCGGTCTGGCGGCAGAACAGGGCGACATAGTCCGGCGGGCAGAGGTTATAGCTGTTGTCGGTGTGCAGGTTCTGGCCAACGTTGGTAATGTCCGGGCGCACGCCGTTGCCCGGCGGCTTGCCTTGATCACGCACGTCATAAAGCATCTTGCCGTCCCAGCTTTGCGCCACCGGGCGCGCCACCATGGCGGCCAACAGCCAATACAGCTTGTCGGCGATCTCGCCGTCCAGCCTCTCCAGCGGTAGACGGTCGATAATGACGAAGCCGTGGCCGTGATCCAGTTGATTGCTGACGTCGGTCATCATGGCGCGGCAGGCCGGCAGGTCGAAGTCATCGGGATGCAGGGACAGCACCGGCAGGGGATTAGCCGTCAACTCCTTGGCCAACGCCAGCAATTCATCCAGGCAGTCTTCGTCCAAGGTGATCAAGCCGGCGTCATCGGGCAGTTCCGCCCCGGTCCAGGCCAATGGGCCCTCGACGTCATGATCCAGCATTTTTGTCATGACCTCACTTTAACCTTATCCGACCAGGCGGCAAAATCGGTTATACTGATCCCATGGCACACACATCCATGAAACAGATCCGGGGCAGCTTCGAACAATTCCTGGCGGAGGCGGAACAGGCCACCTGGGTGCCGGCGCCCATTGCCCGGCCCGAGAAGGGCGAGGGCGGGCAGGCGTTCGAGCTTGTCTCGGAGTATGAACCTGCCGGCGATCAGCCCCAGGCCATCGCCGAACTGGTCGCCGGCGTGGAGGCTGGGGAGCAGAATCAAGTGCTGTTGGGGGTCACGGGGTCCGGCAAGACCTACACCGTGGCGCAGGTTATCCAGCGGACCCAGCGGCCGACCCTGGTGCTGGCGCCGAACAAGACCCTGGCGGCGCAGCTTTACGGCGAGATGAAAGGCTTTTTTCCCAATAACGCGGTGGAGTATTTCGTCTCCTACTACGACTACTACCAGCCAGAGGCCTATGTGCCGCGCACCGATACCTATATCGAGAAAGAAGCGCACATAAACCAGCAGATTGACCGCATGCGCCATGCAGCCACCCGTGCCCTGCTGGAACGGGATGACGTGATCATCGTGGCCTCGGTCTCCTGTATCTACGGTATCGGCTCGGTCGAGACCTATTCCAAGATGACCATGGATCTGAAGGTGGGCGCGACGGTCGACCGCAATGCGCTTTTGAAGGGCTTCGTGGATTTGCAGTACCGCCGCAACGACAATTTCTTCGGCCGGGGTACCTTTCGGGTGCGCGGCGATGTGCTCGAACTGTGGCCGGCGCATCTGGAGGATCAGGCCTGGCGCTTCGTCCTGTTCGGCGATGAGTTGGAGGAGATTGTCGAGTTCGATCCGCTGACCGGGCAGCGCGCGGATACTTTCAACAAGGTCCGCGTTTACGCCAACAGCCATTACGTCACCCCGCGCCCGACCCTGCAACAGGCCATGAAGGGCATCAAGGCGGAGTTGGTGGAGCAACTGGAATTCCTGCGCAAGAACGGCATGCTGCTGGAGGCCGAGCGCCTGGAACAGCGTATCATGCTGGATCTGGAGATGATGGATGCCGCCGGTTTCTGCCCCGGTATTGAGAATTACTCCCGCTATCTGACCGGGCGCAATCCCGGCGAGCCGCCCCCCACCCTGTTCGAATACCTGCCCGAGGATGCCCTGATTGTCCTGGATGAAAGCCACGTCACGGTGCCGCAACTGGGGGGCATGTTCCGGGGCGATTACCGGCGCAAATGGACCCTGTCGGAGTTTGGCTTCCGGCTGCCGTCCTGCGTCGATAACCGGCCGTTAAAGTTCTCCGAATGGGAGGTGATGCGGCCGCAAAGCATGTTTATCTCCGCCACGCCGGGCAAGTGGGAGTTGGAACGTACGGACGGCGTCTTTACTGAACAGGTGATCCGCCCCACGGGCTTGATCGATCCGACCTGTATTATTCGCCCGGTGGAACACCAGGTGGACGATCTGATCGCCGAATGCCGCGATGTGACAGGTGCTGGGGGCAGGGTCTTGGTCACCACCCTGACCAAGCGCATGGCCGAAGACCTGACAGAGTATATGCACGAGGCGGGCCTGAAGGTGCGCTATATGCATTCCGACATCGATACCCTGGAGCGGATCGAGATCATCCGCGATCTGCGCCTGGGCGTGTTCGATATCCTGGTCGGCATCAATCTATTGCGCGAGGGGCTGGATATTCCGGAATGCGCCCTGGTGGCGATTTTGGATGCGGACAAGGAAGGCTTTCTCCGCTCCACCACCTCGCTGGTGCAGACCATCGGGCGGGCCGCGCGCAATGTGGATGGCAGGGTGATCCTGTACGCGGACAAGCGCACGGAAAGTCTCAACCAGGCCTTGGAGGAGACTGAGCGGCGGCGGCAGAAACAGATGGCCTATAACGAGGCCAACGGCATCACGCCGGAATCCGTGAAAAAGAATATCGCCGATATTCTGGCCTCGGTATACGAGGGCGATCATGTCACCGTGGATACGGGCGATGAGGAACACAACCACCTGATCGGCCACAATCTGAAAAGTTATTTGGAGGATCTGGAAAAGCGCATGCGGGCCGCCGCCGCTGATCTTGAATTCGAGGAAGCGGCACGACTGCGGGACGAATTGCGCCGCCTGGAAGAGATGGAACTGGAAGGCCTAACCGGCGAAGGCGGCAAGAAGTTCGACGGTCCCGCCGGCCGCTCCAGCGACGGCGCCGCCCCCGGTATTGCGGCGGCCCGGCGCAAACGCGGCGAAGGCTACAAGCCGAAGGAAATCGCGACCGAGATCACGCCCGAGATGCTGGAGGCCGCCCGTGGTCCCAAGGGCCGTTCCTCGGGCGGCCGCGCTGGCACCCGGGCCACCAAGTTCCGCCGCAAGCGCGGCTGAACCAGGGTACTAACTGGCCTGTTTGAGCAACAGGGACGCTGGTGCCCGGTCCGTAAGATCCAGGCTATCATCGGGGACACCGGCGCCAATATCGACGAATTGAAAGCCGTCGGCTTCAGGCAGCTCTGTCGGCGCCGATCTCGGTCCATCAAGGCGCATGTCCTGCAGGCTGACCGACATGGCGAAAATCTGCGGCGGTTCGGAGGGGTTGTTGGGTAAAACGGGCAGTGAAAGCACTTCCGCAGGCACAATGCGTCCCGAACTATACTCAATGGGAAAGATAAAATGGGAGCCGCAGGGATGCTTTACCAATTGGTTAGTCCGCGCCACCCTTGGGCCCCGTGCCTCGGGCGTTGTGAAGTCAAAATAGTTACGGCCGGTCAATTCGAGCCCCATGCCCTCGCACAATGAGGTGCCGGCGAGCCGGAAATTAGCAATTTCCGGCGAGACCAATTCGACAACAGATAGCAAGTGCAGCAGACGGCTGATTTCCTCGATCCGCACGCCTGATCGGCGCGGTACCAACGAGGCGCCCCGCCAGCGCTGCCAGGCCTTGGCGAAGATTTGGCATTCCTTGGTACGGATATCATCCATCAAATGCATCGCTGGCGGCCCCTTCTCAACCATCGCGCAGTTTTTTGTAACATGCGGATATTAATAGTTTGTTGCGTTCACCGGCGCTATGCCAAAGAGGAAAAAGTGGCGTAGGCTATAGCCCGATAGGGAGGCTGATATGCAATTGAAACCTTTGGGCTTGGATCATGTGGTTCTGCGGATCGTGGATCTGGACCGCTCCTTGGCATTCTACTGCGACGTTCTGGGCTGCCACATGGATCGGCGGCGGGATGATTTGGGGCTGTATCATTTGCGGGCGGGTAGCTCCCAGGTCGATCTGGTCACGCTTGACGGCCAGTTGGGGCAAAAACATGGCGCCCCCCGTTCCGAGGGCCCGAACATGGATCATTTTTGCCTGCGCATCGAGCCCTTCAATGGGCCGGAATTGATCGCCTATTTGCGTGGCCATGGCCTGGAGCCGAGCGAAATCGCGCAGCGCTTCGGGGCCGAGGGGGAGGGGCCCTCTCTTTACGTTTCCGATCCTGATGGTAACGTTGTTGAGTTGAAGGGTGCTGCGGGGAGTTAGCGGCGGCCATTTTCTTGTTTGCGAAGTAGGGGAAAATCATGAGGATTGGTACTGATTTGAGCGTTCTGGCCGAGGCCGGACGTTCCGACGCGGCTGTCTTGGCGGAGCATCTATCGCTTGGCGATTTAGCGGAGCCGTTGGGATTCGACAGCCTGTTTGGCCTGGAACACCACTTTACCGGCTATTCCATGTCGCCCGCGCCCCTGCAGTTGTTGTCCTATTTCGCGGGCCGGACCCGCCGCATCACCCTCGGTACCTGCGTTATCGTGCTGCCCTGGCAGGATCCGATCCGGGTGGCGGAGCAAATCGCCTATCTCGATCTGCTCTGTGGCGGGCGCTGCATGTTCGGTTTCGGCCGGGGCGCGGCCTCGGTGGAATATGCAGGCTTTCGAATTCCCATGGAGGAAGCGCGCCCTCGGTTTGCTGAATCGGCGCAACTGATCACCAAGGCCCTGAGCCAGGAAGTCTTTGACTGGGATGGCGAATTTTTCCAGATCCCGGAAATGTCGATCCGTCCCCGCCCCATGTCCCATCCCGAGCGGCGCTTCTATGCCTCGTCCGTCAGTCCGGAATCGGCCGAGATCATGGCCAAGCTGGGCTTCGGCATGATGGTCATCATGCAGAACGAATGGGTCAAGGCGGCAACGGATATTCAAAGTTTCCGCGAAATCGCCATCTCCGTCGGCCACACGCCGAAGCCGCCGATGATCCTGACCAATGTCTCGGTTGCCGATAGCCGGGAGGAAGCGAACGAGCGCGCCATGCAGTATCTGGGCGCGAAATGGGATTCCATCGACGCCCATTATAAATTCTCCGACGGCCATCTGGCGAAGCAAAAAGGTTACGAATCCTACGGCAAGATGGCCAAGACCTATTCCAAGCTGAAGGAAGAGGAATCCCGCAAGAAGATGACCGAGTTCTATGTGGGCATCCAGATCGTTGGCACGCCTGACGACTGCATCCAGAAAATCGGTGAATTGCAGCGCCTGACCGGTACCGATCACATCGTCTGCGATTTCTCCTACGGCGGCATGCCCCATGAACAGGGCGAGTTGAACATGCGGCAGTTCGCCACCGAGGTCATGCCCACTCTGCAGCACGACGCCGCCTTCAAGGGCCCCGTCGAACTGCCCAATCTGAAGGGGAAGCAGGAGGAAGATATCTTCGCGCCCGCGTAGCGAAGCGATCATCTAGCAATCATAGACTCCTGGCTATATCGGATTTTGTGCGATTTTATCGGATAATGTGCTAGAGTAGCTCCATACTATGGAGTTGCCAAGCAATGACGAAATATTCGATTACGATGTCCGACGATCTTGGTTCCTATGTTCAAGGTGCCATGAATGAACGAAAATTTGATACAGCCAGTGAATATTTTCGCCATCTTGTGCGTCAGGACTATGTCCGGCAGAAGGCTGAAAAGGAATTGCGCGCGCTGATCGATGAAGGTTTGAAAAGTGGCGTAAGCGACGACACTGTTGAGGGCATTTGGGCGGAGGCAATTGCCGAAAGTCAGGCCTGA
The DNA here is from genome assembly GCA_030747035.1 of Alphaproteobacteria bacterium. Taxonomy (GTDB): domain Bacteria; phylum Pseudomonadota; class Alphaproteobacteria. The sequence continues at coordinate 12,918 of JASLLM010000099.1, forward strand.
CGCCTTGCCCTATTCCCTATCGAAAGCGGCATCCGGAGATCTACGGGCCATTGCGCGATATACAGTGCGGACCTTTGGTAAACGACAAGCAAGAATTTATGGTGATAGCATCAATGAACGCTTTGCGGCGATAGCCGACAATCCGCGTATGGGCCGCTCATATGACCACATCCGTCCCGGCCTACGCTGTTTCGATCACATGAGCCATTCGATCTATTATATCTTGCGTGATCAAGACATTCTGATTGTCCGTGTGTTGCATTCCCGTCAAGACGCTTCGCGTCATCTCTGATCAGTTGCCGTGGTCGCCGCCGCCGCAAGGGAGCGGGCGCGTTTTTCCAGCCACCAGGCATCGCGCGGCTGCCAGAAACGTTCGTAGGCGCTATCGCCCAGCAGCGCGACGCTGGCCTGCAGCGGCCATTGCGGGTTGAACAGGGCTTCGCGCCCGATGGCGATAAGGTCGGCGCGCTCGTCTTTTAACACGGCTTCGGCGAATTCAGGCTCCATGATCAGTCCGACGGTCATGGTCTTCAGGTCTGTCTCCCGGCGGATGTGCGCGGCGAACGGCACCTGGAAACCCTGCTCACGTGGCGCCACCACGGGCGTGCCGCGCTGGCCCAGGCCACGGGAAGAACAATCAATGACGTCGACGCCCAGGCGGCCCAATTCCCGCGCCAGCACCACGGAATCCTCCAAGGTCCAGCCGCCCGGTTCGTCATCAATGCAGGACAGACGGCAAAACAGCGGCCGTTCCCCGGGCCACTCCGCCCGGACCGCCGCCGCCACCTCCAGCGCCAGGCGCATGCGCCCCGCCAGATCGCCGCCATAGGCATCATTGCGTCGGTTGCTGATGGGGGAGAGGAAAGTATGGATCAGATAGCCGTGCGCGGCATGAATATCCAGGACCTCGAAACCGGCCTCGCGGCAGCGCCTGGCCGCCGCGCCATGGGCTGCCACGACATCGGCGATTTCCGCCTCCGTCAGGGCACGCGGCGCCGGCCAGCCCGGATTTGCCGGCAGCGGCGAAGGGCCAACCGTTTGCCAGGGCGCCTCGTCCCGGGCATCGCGGTCTTCGTCCGTGAGGGGCATATAGCCTTGCCACGGGCGCTGCACCGATGCCTTGCGGCCCGCATGCAGGATTTGCGCCCCCGGCACGGTGCCCAGATTTCGCATGCTGTCGGCCAGACGGGCCAGCGGCGCGATGAAATCATCGTGCCAGACGCCTAGGTCGCTGTAGGTCAGGCGGGCCTCGGGCGCAATGCACAGCGCCTCGGTAAACACCAGGCCGGCGCCGCCCATGGCCAGGCGGCCATAGTGCACGAAATGATGCTCCACCGGCGCACCGTCGGTCCCGGCGGCATACTGTTGCATGGGCGAGATGACGATACGGTTCTTCAGTCTTACATCGCGCAAGGTAAGCGGCGTGAACAGCAGCGGGTCGGAAAGCTCAGGCAAGGGCCGCCTCCGCCGCCTTGGCCAGGCGCAGGACCCGGCCCTCGTTATGGCCCGCCGCCATCAGAGACAGGCCAACCGGCAGTTCGCCAGGGCGCTGGCAGGGCAGGGTGACGCCGCAGGTTTCCATGATATTGCCCAGGCGGGTGTTTCGGGTCATGGCCATATTGGCATCGTCATAGGCTGCTGGATCATCCTGCAGATCGGCAATGGGCGGGGCGATGCGCGGGCAGGTCGGATGCACCACCGCCGTGAAACCGGCCACCCTGGCGCAGAACCTGGCGGCGATGGCTCGCAGACCGATGTGCGCCGATTCCGCGTCAATGGCGGATAGCGTCTTGGCCAGTTCGAAGCGGGAGCGGACGCCCCAGTACATCTCATCCCCCCGGCTTTCCACCTGGTCATGCCACATGGCATAGGCCTCGGCCGAAATGATGTTGCCGTGCTTGGCGACCAGTTCAAACGCCTCGGCGAATTCCGGCACCTCCCCCTCGATGATCTCGGCACCGGCATTGGCCAAGTTGTCCAGGGCGGCGGCCATGGCCGCGGCCACCGTATCGTCCAGGTCATCGAACATGATGTCCGTGGGTTTCAGCAGCCTGACACCCCGCAGCGATACACCCGTAAGGTCATAGGGGCGGGACTGGTTCAGCATGGCAAAGATGGCGTTGGCATCGGCCACATCCCGGGTCAACGGCCCGATGGTATCAAAGGTCGGCGACAGGGCCAGAATGCCATCCAGGGGAAGCACGCCGATGGTGGTCTTCAGCCCGACGATGCCGTTCAGGGCGGCGGGGATACGAACCGAGCCGCCGGTGTCACTGCCGATGCCGGCCGGCGCCAGACCGTTGGTGACCGAAACGGCGGCGCCGGAAGAGGAACCACCCGGTACCCGCTCAACCTCCCCATCGGCGCCGTTGGCCGGGGTGCCGAAGACGGGATTGATGCCCAGGCCCGAATAGGCGAATTCCGACAGGGTGGTCTTGCCCAGACAGATCATGCCGGCCAGGGTGGCGCGGCGAAGCAACAGGGCGTCGCGCTTGGGTATCCGGTCGCGCAGCAGGGCCGAGCCGAAGGTGGTTTCAGTGCCGGCGGTATCGGTCAGGTCCTTCCAGGACATGGGCACGCCGTCCAGGGCACCTTGCCGCAGGCCGGCCTTGGCCCGTTGCGCCGCGGCGGCGGCTTCCGCCCGGGCGCGCTCCGCCGGGGCCTTGATGTAGATCCGGTGTCCGGGATCTTCAGCTTCGATGCGGGCGAGAAAATGCTCCGTCAGATCGACGGGATCGATCTGACCGTTCTGAATGGCGGCGCCCAGTTCCAGCGCTGTCATCCGATGCCATGCAATGTCAGTCATGGTCGTAGACTATCTCGCGAAAGGGCGCTGGACAACGGCCTGAACTAGGGCGATATGTGGGGACTATGGCGGTAAAGAACGAAATTCAGACCGATGTCCTGATCGTCGGCGGCGGCATGATCGGATTGAGCCAAGCCC
>JASLLM010000009.1 GCA_030747035.1 Alphaproteobacteria bacterium
AGGTTGACCACGCCGGGGGGGAAGCCCGCATCCTCGAAAATCTTGAAGGTTTCCACCGCCGTCAGGGGCGTCGCCTCCGCCGGTTTCAAGACCACCGTGCAGCCAGCCGCCAGGGCCGGGCCGAGCTTTCGGGTGATCATCGAGATCGGATAGTTCCACGGCGTAATGGCGGCAACCACGCCCACGGGCTGGTGCAGCACATGGAAGCGCTGGTCGGCCCGGGCCGAGGGGATGATCTCGCCATAGACCCGCTTGCCCTCCTCGGCGAACCATTGCAGGAAATCGGAGGCGTATTTCACTTCCGTCATGGCTGCCCGCAGCGGCTTGCCCTGTTCCGCCGTCATCACCTTGGCCAGGTCTTCCTGCCGCTCCAGCATCAGGGCATAGGCCCGCATGAGGAATTCCGCTCGCTGATACGGCGTTGTGTTGCGCCAGGTCTTGAAGGCCTCGGCCGCCGCCTCAATCGCCGCCCGCGCCGCCTCCGCCCCGCCGTCGGGCAGGGATTGAATGACCGCGCCCGTGGCCGGGTTGAGAACTTCGAACTCCGCGTCCGCGGCTGCATTGGCCCAATTGCCGTTGATGTACATGGCTTTGTCCCTGGATATGATGACTTTGGCCGATCATTAGGCCATCCGCTCTATTCGGGCAAGTCCGTCACCACCAAGCGGTCGTAGGGCGGATCATGGCTGATCAGGCCGCCGGAGATCATGGCGGATTTCAGGCGGACAAAGGCCTCCGCCGGCAGTTCTGTGCTGCGCGGCCACAGGCCGGAAGACCGATAGCCGTCGATCATGCGGGCCAGGCTTTCCGTGGTCAGATCGGGGAAATAGCCGATCACCGCCTCGGCGATGGTCGTCGCGCTGTCTTCGTGCAAGACCGCCAGGGCCCGCTCGATGCCGCGCACCAGGGCCCGGCAGGTATCGGGCTGTTCCTGGGTAAAGGATCTTGTGGTGTAGAACGAGGTCCAGGAACTATCGCCGCGCACGGCGCAACGGTGCCAGATATGGCCCTCTCCCGATTGCACCAGGGCGTCCACATGGGGTTCAAACACCTGAGCTACATCCAACTCGCCCGCCCGTAACGCGGCGGCGTTCTCGGCCATGCTTTGATCCTTGGTCCATTGAATGCAGTCCAAATCTACGCCGGCGCGGCGGACGTCGTCCTGCAGGGTCATCCAGGGTGTGGGCACCTCGGTCATGGCACCGACCCGCTGGCCCACCAGATCGGCGAAACGAAAACGTTCGTTTGGCACCCGCCCCACAAGGATCGAGGGGTCGCGGGCCACCACCTGGGCGAAACAGACCAGCGGGCATTCCCGGTCTTTGTCATGGTGCAGCATCACTCGCATGGGCCCGCCCCAGGAGACATCGGCCCGGCCGTCGATCAACCCTTGGGCGGTCTCCGGCGTGTTGGGGGAGGTTTGCACCGAAACATCAATGCCTGCCGCGGCCCAATCGCCCCGTTCGATGGCCAGATAGAACGGCACGTAGACCACGGTGCGCATGTTCTCATACAGAATGATCGGATCGCTCATTATGCCAGCCTAGCGGACATTGGGGCTGGACGGAACGATTATGGCCCGGCAAACTTTGAGGCACCCGCCGAAAGGACATTCAATACAATGGCCAAAATCGAAGATCCCATCGAGTTCGAATTGTTCAAGAACGCCATTTTCGCCATCGGCGACGAGATGGCGGTGACCGTCTGCCGGACCACCTATTCCGGGGTGCTGCGGGATAACATGGATTTCTCCACCGCCCTGGCCGACGCGGACGGCAGAATGGTGGCGCAGGGCCTGACCCTGCCCGGCCATCTGGGTTCGATCCCCGCCGCCTTGGCGGTTGTGGTGGAACGGTTCGCCGGCGATATTCATCCGGGCGATATGTTCATCATGAACGATCCCTTTGATGGCGGCATGCATCTGCCGGATATCTTCATCTTCCAGCCACTGTACGATGGCGACCGCCGCGTCGCCTTCGCCGCCACCATCAGCCATCATTCCGACGTGGGCGGGCGGGTACCCGGCTCAAACGCCTCCGACTCCACCGAAATATATCAGGAAGGCCTGCGCATCCCGCCCCTGAAGCTGTTCGACAAGGGCGTGCGCAACGAGACCATGTGGTCCCTGATCGAGAAAAATGTCCGCATACCGATCCTGGTCATGGGTGATCTGCGGGCGCAACTGGCGGCCTGCCACATCGCCGAGGTGCAGTTCGGCGAGTTGTTGCGGCGTTACGGCGCCGACAAGGTAGAGCTGTATATGGAGGAGGTGATCGATTACGCCGAACGCCTGACCCGGGCGGCGGTGGCGGAGCTGCCCGATGGCCAATGGAGTTTCGAGGATTGGATCGATGACGACGGCATCGATCTGAAGCAGCCCATCCGCCTGTTCGTCACCATCACCAAATCCGGCGAGGAAATGACCGTGGATTGGACCGGCAGTTCGCCGCAGGTCAAGGGCGCGATCAACAGCTCGCTGTCCTTCACCGTGGCCCATTCCGTGGGTGCCATCCGCTGTATCCTGCCCTTGAATATCCCCTCCAATGAAGGCGTCTTCCGGGTCATCAAGGTAATCGCGCCGCCCGCCACCATCACCAACATGGTGCTGCCGGCGGCCTGCGCCGCCCGTGGCCTGACCGGCTTCCGCATGGGCGATTGCATGTTCGGCGCCCTGGCCATGATGCTGCCCGACCGGGTCTGCGCCGCATCCGATGGCGGCAACACCGGCGTTTCCATCGGCGGCTACGATGACGAGCGCCAGCCCTATATTTACGTTGATTTCTCCTGCGGCACCCATGGCGGCCGGCCCTGGGCCGATGGCCTGCAGGGCAATTCCAACATGTTCGCCAACATGGCCTCGCAATCGATCGAGGTGATCGAGACCGAACAGCCCATGCAGATCCTGGCCTATGAGTTTGTTCCGGACCGGGCCGGGCCCGGCAAATTTCGCGGCGGGGCGCCGTTCCGCAAGGATTATCGTTTTCTGGAGAAGGAAGCGGTCTTGCAGGTCCGCTCGGACCGGCGCGATTTTCGTCCCTACGGCCTGTATGGCGGCTATCCCGGCAAGGCATCGGCCAACAGCCTGAACCCCGATGGCGAAAACCGCCCTCTGGAATCCAAGATCACCATGAATATCGGCTATGGCACCGTGTTTCGTCATGACCTGGCGGGCGGCGGCGGCTGGGGCGATCCGCTAGAGCGCGATCCGGAGAAGGTCCTGAGGGATGTGCGCAACGAACTGGTCAGCCCGGAAGCCGCCTGCGCCGACTATGGCGTGGTGGTTGATACCGATAGCTGGAGCATCGACCTGCCGGCAACCGAAGCCCAACGGGCAAGCCTGCGCGCGGGCAGGCCGGACGAGCAGCCGAAAATTCTCTGGCAGGAACCCACATCCGTGGAGGGCGCGTAGACGATGGCAAAGTTTAGAGTAGGTGCCGATATTGGCGGCACATTCACCGACCTGGTGCTATTGGGTCAGGACGGCACCCTGCATACCAAGAAAGTCTCTTCCACGGTCGGTGAATACGAAGCTGCCATCGTCGATGGCCTGTCCAGCGTCTTCGAGAGCGCCGGTTTGAACGCGGCGCAGATCGAGGAAGTGCTGCACGGTACCACGGTCGCCTCCAATGCCATTCTTGAACACAAGGGCGCCAAGACCGGCCTGATCACCACCGAAGGTTTCCGCGACGTGCTGGAAATCCGCACCCTGCGCATGCCCCGCCTGTACGATTTGCATTGGGAAAAACCACCGCCCCTGGCGGAGCGCTATTTGCGCCTGGGCGTCAACGAACGGGTCAATAACAAGGGCGAAGTGGAAATCCCCCTGGATCTGGATGAGGTTGAGCGGGTGGTGCGCCGGTTGCTGGACGAGAATGTGGAGACAATCGCTGTCTGCCTGATCAACTCCTACACCAATGCAGATCACGAACGTGCCATCAAGGCGGTGATTGAGCGCCTGGCGCCTGATCTGCTGCATTGCATTTCCGCCGATGTGCTGCCGGAGATTTCCGAGTATCAGCGCACCTCCACCACGGTGATCAACGCCTATGTCATGCCCATCGTCAGCCAATATTTGCGCCAGTTGAGCGCACGTCTGAAAGGCGCGGCGATTGATGCGCCGCTATTGCTGATGCAATCTAACGGCGGCCTGATCAGCGCCGAGGTGTCGGAGCGTAAACCGGCCAATATCATCGAATCCGGACCCGCCGGCGGCGTCGTCGGGGCCCAGGCCCTGGCGCGCAAGCTGGATCTGCCCGATATCATTACTTTCGATATGGGCGGCACAACGGCCAAGGCCTCGTTGGTGGAGGACGGCGAATTTACCCGCAGCCTGGATTACCAGGTGGGCGGCGGCATCATGATCGGCTCCCGCCTGATGAGCGGTGCGGGCTATCATCTGAAGATACCGGCCATTGACCTGGCCGAGGTTGGTGCGGGCGGCGGCTCCCTGGTCTGGATCGATGCCGGCGGCTCCATGCAGGTCGGCCCGCAAAGCGCCGGCGCGGTGCCCGGACCGGTCTGCTATGGCATGGGCGGGGAGGATCCCACCGTCACGGACGCCAATGTCCTTCTGGGCTATTTGAACCCGGACTATCTGGTCGGTGGCGAATTGCCCCTGCAGGCCGACAAAGGCCGCGCCGTGTTCGAGGAACGGATCGCCGGGCCCATGGGGCTGGAGCTGGCGCATGCCGCCCATGGCGCGCATCAGATCGTCATTTCCAACATGATCCGCGCCATCCGCGCCATTTCCAGCGAACGGGGGCGTGACCCGCGCGATTATGCCCTGTTCGCCTTCGGCGGCAACGGGCCGCTGTTCGCCGCCGGCATGGCCAAGGCGCTGGATATGAAGCGTATCGTGGTGCCGCCCCATCCGGGCCTGTTCTCCTCATTTGGCCTGCTTTATGCGGATGTGGAGCATCATTATTCCCGTTCCATGATGGAGGTTTTGCGTGAAGCTACGCCGGGCGCCTTGAACGAGATCTGGGGCGGCCTGGAGCAGGAGGCCCGCGAACAACTGGCCGCCGACGGCTACCGCCCCGACCAAATCGACATCCGCCGTTCCGCCAACATGCACTACAAGGGCCAGATCTTCGAACTAACGGTTCCGGCCCCGGATGGTGATTTCGACGCCGAAAAAATCGCCGAGCTGGAGGAACGCTTCGGCCAGGAGCATGAACGCACCTATGGCCACCGCGCCGGCCCGGAAGAGCCGGTAATGCTGGTCAACGCACAGCTAATAGGCCGGGCCATTCCAGATCATCCGCCCGTGCCCGACCGACTGCAGGGCATGGACGCGCGGGCGGCAGCGGAAACCGGCAGCCGTCGAGCCTACTTCGGACCGGAGTTGGGCTGGCGGGAGGCACGGGTGCTGACCCGCGCCGATCTGGCCGCCGAGCAGACCGGGCCGCTGATCGTGGAGGAATACGATGCCACCTGCCTGGTACCGCCCGACGCAAGGGCCAGGCAGGACGATTTCGGTAACATCATTGTCGAGCTGGATTAATAGGCCACCGCCGGATTGATGGCGGTCAGGACGCCGTCGTCGTTGGTCCAGGAACCGTAGGGTGTCTCGAAGCTGCGCTTGGGCGGATAGCTGAAGATGATCTCCCAACCATAGCTTTCGTACAGGCGCACCATCAGGTCATGGATTTCGTCCGTATGGGTGCCCATGTGCACGCGGCGGACTTTCCGGCTCATCTGCTCCATGGCGGGCGGGAAGACGATGACTTCCGACATCTGAATATCGGCCTCGACGAAATCGACCCGGTCGAACGGCGCCAACAGATTGTTCAGGGTTACGGCGGAGACGAAACGCAATTCGGCCTTGGTGTCATGCTCGACATCGGGGACCAGGTCGACCTCTACGCCGGTGCCGTTGGTAGTGATGATGTTGTTCAGGATAGCGGACGCCCGGTCCGACCCCACCATCGATTGCGCCAGTTGTTCCCGTCCGCCGGCGCTGTTCATGCCCATGGCGCTTTGATTACCCAGGCCGGCCCCGCCGACCGGAAAAATTACCGGCTGGTTGTTGTCGCTCAGCACCGCCTCGATGATCCAATGTTCGTCCGGATCGATGCCGTTGTTGCGGAACTGCCGCAGCACCCAGTCAATATTGTCGGACACCCCTTCCACGGCAACCAGCCGTGCCGGCATGGGATTGAGTTTTTGCAGGGCAAGATAACTGCCAACCGCCTGGGCCGCATAACAGGCACCCAGGGTCATCATGACGTAGGAGCCGCGGGCCTCACGCGCCGCCGCTATCCAGTTGAAGATTTCGAACCAGCCCTCGCCGTCATTCAGCGTCGGCGTCTCGGTCTGGATATGACGCTCCCGGTCCCAACTGTCGCTTTCGCCCGACAGCCAGATGGTCCTGAATTCGGCCTCGGTCAGTTGGCCCAGGAAATCCACGACGAAGCCCTTGGGAACGGTGCCGGAAAATGGCTCGATATCGGCAAAGATATCCTGAAAAGCTTCAAGATCGTTCATGGCCATCCCATCCCGTCACCGAATCAAAATCTGTCCCGATGATAATCTGATTTGCCTCCGCGGGGTGAATATTTACGAGGCAAACGCACCTAATCCGCCAGACGAGAATTTGACGTAATTCGCGGCTGACGTATGATTAGGCGGCTAGGGGAAGAGGGGATTGTCATGTCCACATCCACGGATCCGCAAACGGGGAACGCCATCCCCCTGATTGACCTGGCGGGCTTGACCGCGGACGAGCCGTCGGCCGCGCGGGATTTGGTGCCAGATATGCGCCATGCGCTGGAGGAAATCGGCTTCCTGATGATCGTCAATCATGGCGTGCCCCAGGCCCTGATTGAGCAAACATTCGCCCAGGCCAAGCGCTTTCATGACCAGAGCATGGCGGCAAAACATGCGGTGCTGATGAACGCCCACAACAACGGCTACATGGCCATGGCGCGCTACAACGTCTCCACCAGCCGGGTCAGCGAGGACGCCTTGCCGGATATGAACGAATCTTTCTTCATTAAGCGGGAGCGGCCGCCCGATGATCCCCTTGTCTTGGCGGGGCGCAGATTTGCCGGGCCGAATGAGTGGCCGGCGGACTTGCCGGGCTTTCGCGAGGCCCTTTTGGCCTATACCGACACCGTCGATGCCCTGGGCCGCCGTTTGCTCCCCGCCGTGGCCCTGGCCCTGGACCTGCCAGCCGATACTTTTGACGCCGCCTTTGCCGAGAGTCAGTTTTCCTTCCGCCTGTCCCACTATCCGGCCGTTGATCGAAAACCCGGCCAGTACGGCTTCGCACCCCATACGGATGCCAATTTCATGACCTTTCTGGCCCAATCAGGCGTGCCGGGGCTGCAAATCAAGATGGCATCGGGAGATTGGTGGGACGTGCCCCATGTGCCAGGGTCGTTCGTGGTCAATACCGGCGATATGCTGCACCGCTGGACCAACGGAAGGTTCAAATCCACGCCGCACCGGGTGGTCCCGCCCCAAGGCCAGGCGCGTTACGCCATTCCCTATTTTTTTGGACCGCACATGGACAGTTTGATCTCCTGCCTGCCGACCTGCTGCGATGAAGATAACCCGCCGCGCTATCCGCCGATTACCTATGACGACTATATCAACTGGTGGTACGACGCGAACTACAGCGCCGCCGAGCAGGATGACCTGTTGTCCGCTGAAAAGGCCCGCTAGAGACGGTTAACCTGTGGTTAAGGCAAATATTGCAAAGTAGCTGCACTAAGGGTGCGTTGGGGTTGCGAACTTTGCAAACGCGCCGGGGCAATATTTGGGATTCTTGATCAGACAACGCAAATGTCGACAGATAGCAATACAGATCACGCGGCCGGCAAGGTTTCATTGCTGAGCCGGCTGCACGCCTGGTGGGAAGGCGAAGACGCCGAAACGGAGGACGGCGATGCCGCCGATAGCGGGGCCGCCGCAGGTGCCGATGACAACGCCGCGGAGACCGTCGGATGGCCGGCGCCCCGTCTCGCGGCGGCACAAAAGCTGTTTGGCGAGGGCTGCACGATTCCGGGCTGTGAGCAGGCCGTTGTCCAGTTGATCGAGCCCTTGCAGTTGGATCAGGAGAAGTCGGTTGTGGATATCAACGCGGGCATAGGCACCGCGGCGCGTATCATCGCCGAGAAATTTGGCTGCACGGTCCAAGGGCTAGCGGAAGACCCCGCTTTGGTGGAACAGGGAACCAAATTCGCCGAAAAGGCGGGATTGGGCGAAAAAGTCATCATGCGGGAAGGCTCCCTCGGCCACTCCGGTTTGGAGAACGACAGCCAGGACGCCATTTTTGGCCTCGCTGCCTTGCTGGGGCAGGAGGACAAGGCCACGGCATTTCTTGACATGTGGACGCTGTTGAAACCGGCGGCCAGGTTCTGTTGGCGGAATATGTCGTGAAGAAGCCGGCTGAGGCCAAGGAAGATGCCGCCGAATGGGCGAAACTCGAAAAGCGAAAGCATCACCTTTCGACCTTGGACCAGATCAAGCAGGGTCTGTCGGCAAGCCACATGGATGTTCATCTGACGTTGGATATTTCAGAGGCATTCTGCGGCCATATTACCCACGGTCTGGCTGATTTGACGGATGTTTTGAAACAGGAATCGATACCCAAGGATCAACGCCCCTGGATCATGTGGGAAGTTGAATTATGGGCCCGCAAGGTCAGCATGCTCGAGTCGGGCAGTATCGGCTTCTTCCTAATTCACGCCAGCAAGGCGAAGGAATAGGCGCCGTTGACAGGCCGGGGGGCCATCTGTATGTTCCGCCGACATTTTGCCCGGAAGCGGGTCCGCGCATAGCTTAGTGAACTGGTGCTGCAATGAAAGTTCGAAATTCCTTAAAGTCGGCGAAAAATCGCCACCGCGATTGCCGGGTTATCCGCCGCAAGGGGCGGGTCTATGTGATCAACAAGACCAATCGCCGCTTTAAGGCGCGCCAGGGCTAGATTCCGCAACGATACGGCCTTACGCGGGCTGCTGATGCCGCGCCCAAGGGGCGCGGTTTTTTGTATTTCCATTCATTGTCGCCACTTCTTTTGCTATTACTGGTGCCGTCCATTGGCTGGAGACGATAACCATGCAAATGCCTGAACCCGATGCCTCAATCCTGGCGCGGCGGTCGGAACTGATCACTGCCTTGCGTAAAATCGTGCCGGGCGACGGGGTCATCGCAGATGATGCGGGCATGCGGGTCTACGAATCCGACGGACTGCCCGCCTACCGGCAAATCCCCCTGGCCGTGGTGCTGCCCGATACGGTGGCGCAAATCGCGGACATTCTGCGTCTGTGCGATGAATGGGGGGTCAAGGTGGTGCCCCGGGGTGCCGGCACCTCGCTTTCGGGCGGCGCCCTGCCGCTGGCGGACGGCATTATCCTGGGCCTGGGAAAATTCAACAAGGTCTTGGAGATCGACTACGACAACCGCGCCGTCAGGGTGCAGCCGGGCGTCACCAACCTGGGCATCAGCCAGGCCGTGGATGGCGAAGGATTTTACTACGCACCCGATCCGTCCAGCCAGATCGCCTGCTCCATCGGCGGCAATGTGGCCGAGAACGCCGGCGGCGTGCATTGCCTGAAATATGGCGTCACCACCAACAATTTGCTGGGGCTGGAGATGGTGCTGCTGTCGGGCGAGGTTATCCGCCTGGGTGGCAAGCATCTCGATAGTGGCGGCTATGATCTGATGGGCCTGTTGACCGGGTCGGAAGGTCTGCTGGGCGTGATCACGGAAGTCACGGTAAGGATCCTGAAGAAGCCGGAGACCGCCCGCGCTGTACTGATTGGCTTTCCTTCCAGCGAGGCCGCCGGCACCTGCGTGGCCGAGGTTATCGGCGCCGGGATCATTCCGGGCGGCATGGAAATGATGGACCGGGCGGCCATTCATGCAGCGGAAGAATTTTGCCGGGCCGGCTATCCGCTGGAGGCCGAGGCACTGTTGATCGTGGAACTGGACGGACCCGGGCCGGAGGTTGATCATCTGATCGAACAGGTGCGAAAAATCGCTGAGAGTTGCGGCTCCACCTCGCTCCGGGCATCCGAAAACGAGGCCGAGCGGACCGCGTTCTGGGCCGGACGCAAGGCCGCCTTCCCCGCCATTGGACGGATCAGCCCCGATTATATGTGCATGGACGGCACCATTCCCCGCAACCGCCTGCCGGACGTGCTGGCGCGCATGAGCCAGTTGAGCGAAAAGCACGGACTGCGCGTCGCTAATGTCTTCCATGCCGGCGACGGCAATCTGCATCCCTTGATCCTGTACGACGCCAACGCCGGTGAATTGGAAACGGCGGAGGCCTTCGGCGCCGACATCCTACGCCTTTGCGTCGAGGTCGGCGGCGTGCTGACCGGTGAACATGGTGTCGGGGTGGAAAAGCGCGACCTGATGGCCGAGGTTTTCACGGAAGAGGACCTGGCCCAGCAACAGCGGGTGAAATGCGCCTTTGATCCCAATGGCCGCCTCAATCCGGGCAAGGTCTTTCCCGTGCTGCACAGTTGCGCCGAACTGGGCCGGCTGGAGGTGCACAAGGGAGAGCTGCCGTTCCCGGAAATTCCACGTTTCTGATGGGCTTCTGATGGCCGAAACTCTGAAACCACGGGACGCCGCGCAAGTGGCCGAGCTGCTGACCTGGGCCGGTGCGGAGGATAAGACCGTCGAGCTGGTGGGCGGCGGCAGCAAGGCGGGCCTGGGCCGGCCCATGGACACGGACTACCGCCTGGACCTATCCGCCCTGGACGGCGTCAGCCTGTACGAGCCCGAAGAGCTTGTGCTGCGCGCCGGCGCCGCCACGCCCCTGGGTCAGATACAGGCCATGCTGGCGCAGCAGCGTCAGCAACTGGCTTTCGAGCCGCCGGATTTCGGCGATCTCTATCAAAATCTGCAGGAGCAGACCATCGGCGGCGTCCTGTCGGCCAATCTAGCCGGTCCGCGGCGCATCAAGGCGGGCGCGGCACGGGACCATTTCTTGGGCCTTGAGGCCGTTTCGGGCCGGGGTCAGGCTTTCAAGTCCGGCGGCCGGGTGGTCAAGAACGTTACGGGCTACGATCTGTGCAAGCTGATGGCCGGCAGTTTCGGGACCCTGGCGGCGCTGACGGAAGTGACGGTCAAGGTATTGCCGGCGGCGGAAAAGGTCCGCACGGTGCTGCTGTTCGGCCAGGACGATGCCGCCGCCATATTGGCCATGAGTCAGGCCGCCGCCAGCCCGCACGAGATTTCCGCTCTGGCCCATCTGCCAGGCCCCATCGCGGCCCGTTCCGCTGTGTCCTATGTCGGCGGCGCCGGCGCGGCGGTAACGGCGGTACGCATCGAAGGGCCGGAACCGTCCGTCCTGCACCGGACCGCGGCCTTGCGGCGGCAATGGGGCACACTTGGCGCGGTGGAGGAATTGCACGGCCACAACAGCGCCGCCCTGTGGCGGGAGATCGCCAACGTGGCGCCCCTGTTGCCCGATGCGGAGGCCGCCATTTGGAAACTATCGGCAACGCCGTCCCTGGGCGCCGGCATCATGGCGGCAGCCCTGGCATCGGGCGGCGAAGGTTACTATGACTGGGCCGGCGGTCTGTTGTGGCTGTCCATTCCGGGCCAGGATGACGGCGGCGCGGCACTGGTGCGCGGCGCCTTGACCGGAACTGATGCCCGGGCGGATACGGGACATGCCACCTTGATGCGGGGCCCGGCTGCTCTGCGTGAACGCATAGACGTCTTTCAGCCCGGCGCGCCGGCCCTGGCCGCCTTGAGCGCACGGATCAAGGACTCCTTCGACCCCCGCCGGATCTTGAATCCCGGCCGCATGTATGGAGCCTACTAGACATGCGTACGGATTTTCAGAGCGAGCAGCTGGCCGATCCGGCGGTGGCCGAGGCTGATGGTATCCTGCGCAAGTGCGTCCATTGCGGCTTTTGCACCGCGACCTGTCCCACCTATGTCATGCTGGGCGATGAACTGGACAGCCCCCGGGGCCGGGTTTACCTGATCAAGAATATGCTGGAAAGCGGCGCCCCGCCCGATGAACGCACGGTGCGCCATATTGACCGCTGTCTCTCGTGTCTATCGTGCATGACCACCTGCCCCTCCGGCGTCGACTATATGCACCTGCTGGATGGGGCCCGGTCCCGGATCGAACAGCAATTCCGCCGGCCCCTGGCGGAACGCTGGCTGCGTACGCTGCTGGCGACGGTGTTGCCCCGGCCGGGCCTGTTCCGCCTGGCCTTGCGGGGCGCGCGGCTGGCCAAGCCCTTCGCCGCGCTGGCACCGGGCCGTCTAAAGGCGATGCTGGCCATGGCCCCGGATAGACTGCCCCCGGCCTCCGCTCTTGACCGCCCGCAAGTGCACCCGGCTCAAGGACCCCGCAAGATGCGCGTGGCCATGCTGACCGGTTGCGCCCAACAGGTGCTGGATCCGGATATCAATGCCGCCACCATCCGCCTGCTGACCCGCCTGGGCTGTGACGTCGTGGTGGCCAGGGAGGCTGGCTGTTGCGGCGCCTTGACCCATCACATGGGACGGGAAGCCGAGGCCATGGCCGCCGTGCGCGCCAACGTCGCAGCCTGGGGGAAGGAACTGGAGGGCGAGGGCCTGGACGCGGTGGTGATCAATGCTTCCGGCTGCGGCACAACGGTCAAGGATTACGGCCATATGCTGGCCGATGATCCTGACTGGGCCGAACCGGCCAAACGCATCGCCGCCCTGGCTCTGGATATCAGCGAATTGTTGCAGCGGCTGGAATTGCCAGCGGCGAAATCGCCCCAGTCGTTGAAGGTGGCCTACCATGCCGCCTGCTCCCTGCAACATGGCCAGAAGATCACCGAGGCGCCGAAACAGTTGTTGGAACAGGCGGGCTTCCAGGTCATGGCGGTGCCGGAGGGGCATTTGTGCTGTGGTTCCGCCGGCACCTACAATTTGCTGCAGCCCGAACTGGCGGGACGTCTGCTGGAGCGCAAGGCGGGCAATATCAACAGCCTGCAGCCGGATCTGGTCGCCGCCGGCAATATCGGCTGCATGGTGCAGCTTGGCAATGGTTTGGATATCCCCGTGGTCCATATGGTGGAACTGCTGGACTGGGCCACGGGCGGCCCTAAGCCCGCGGGTATTTAACAAGCTGGTGAAAAAGTCTGCAATATCCTCGCAACAAGGCGAATATCGTCACTCCCGCGAAAGCGGGAGTCCATGCCTGTAACCGCTGTATCGTGTAAAGTATTGAAAAATACTATGCTTTAAGCTCAGCATGGATTCCCGCGAAGCCTGTCCTCGCGAAGGCGGGGGCGGGAATGACAGTTTTGCGAACGTTTTAAGCCTGCCGAAATCGTTATTCAGCCGCCGGTCAAGCCAGCCGTTCAACCTCAAACGTTTGACTTGGCGCCATAACCTCCGCTTGAGCGGTGACAATGGCCAATTCGTCGGACCCCTGCGCGATGGAGGCCTCGATCAAACCATGCAGGGCACTACTGGCCCAGGCCAGGGCGGCGGCGATGTCGCCGTGGTTGAGATAATGGCCCAATAGAATGGCGGCAAAGGCATCGCCGGTGCCTTTCGGCACCTTGCCCACGTCCGCCACCAACGGAACCCGGACCTGAAAGACCCCTTCCTTGCAGACCGCTAGATTGTGCAGCCATTCCCCGCGCCGCGCCGCACTGGTGCAGACCACGATCTCGGGCGCCAGGCCTTGCGCGGCGGCGACGGCGTCATCCAGGCCATTGATCTCCCGGCCACTCAACCAGGCCAGCTCAAAGAGGTTCGGGGTCGCCAGACCGGCGCGGGGCAACAGCCGCTGCCGCACCGCCCGGGCGAGATCCTCGCCCACGTACAGGCTGCCTTCATCGCCCAGCACGGGATCACAAACCACCAGGGCATCGGGTGCGGCATCGAGCGCCCGCAGGGCGACATCAACGCTCTCCGCCTGCCCCAGATAGCCCGTATGCACGGCGGCGCAATCGCCAAGAAAGCCGCGCTCGATCAAACCGTCCAGCAACTGGTTTTGCCGTTCAATTTCCACCGGCCCGCCGCCATAACCGCCGTGGCCCGGGTGGTTGGAAAACAACACCGTCGGCAGGTGTTGGACCTGATGCCCCATAAGGTGCCACGCGGGCACGCAGGCCTGCCCGCCCACATGGCCGTAAACCACGTGGGAAGTGAGGCTGAAAATATTGGCCATGGCGGCAATGTCCTTCCCGGACCGTAAAAATGCAGGCCAACAGCATAGCCTTTGCCTCTGTTTCAGCGCCACCGGCTTAACATGGATTTGTCGTGAAATACGCCGTCCCAAAATTTGAGCGGCATTCGATTTCCCGCCGTGCCAATACAGTTCAACGGCCAACCGCACGCTTCAATGTCTGGCGGGCAAAGGGCAAATACCTTCTACCGCCAATTCATGCGCCAATCGTGACACAGACCATGGACCAGCCGCCCCGCAAATGGTATGTGCCAGTCACTATCGCCTCTCATTTAGATTTCCCAAAAAAATAATCTGGATGCCTATTTGACGGAATACGACGCCGGCGAATGTTTTGCCTGGCTGGCGGCGAGAATGTGCCGGTGGCGCGAATAGAATAGACGAAACAGCGGAATCATCGGATCACATGAACACATCTCAAAGCGGCGCGCCCCACCCCGAAGCGCCTGGTCTCTCCCTGGAAGAGCTGAAGGCGCTTGGTCAGAAGCTTGCCGCGCATTGCAGAAATTACCGCGACACCAGCTTGGGACGCAGCCTGACACAACTTTTTGTCACAATGGGTCTGTTTCTCGGCAGCTTCGCTCTGATGCTATGGAGTCTTGATTTTTCCTATCTTCTGACCCTTGCACTGGCGCTGCCCGTCGGCGGGCTGCTGGTTCGCCTCTTTATCGTGCAGCACGACTGCGGCCACGGAGCCTTTTTCAGATCCAGAACCGCCAACGACCAGTTGGGCCGTACTCTCAGCCTTTTCACCGTTACGCCGTATCATTTCTGGAAGCGGGCGCATGCGATCCATCATGCCAATTGTGGAAATCTGGAAAAACGCGGTGTCGGCGATATCTCAACCCTCACCGTCGGTGAATACAAGGCCCTGCCCCACTGGTCCCGACTGATATACCGGCTCTACAGAAACCCGGTCGTCTTGTTTCTGATCGGCGTTCCCATTCACTTCGCCATTCTTCAACGTATTCCTTTCGGCCAGCCTCTGCCCATGGGACAAATCTGGCGTAGCATTCTGGGGCTCGATCTTGCCCTGGTTGTCTTTCTCGGCGGCTGGATGTACCTGTTTGGCGTGGGGCCTTTCCTGTCGGTATATCTGCCTATTTTGGCCGCCGCCTCGATTATTAGCGGTTGGATGTTCTTCGTTCAGCACCAATATGAAGACGTCTACTGGGAGCAGGACGGGGAATGGAGCTTTCATCTCGCGGGCCTATTGGGCAGCTCCTATTATGTCCTGCCAAAAACGGTGCAATGGCTCACGGGCAGCATCGGCCTGCATCATGTTCACCATCTGAACAGCAGTATTCCCAATTATCGGCTACAGGAATGTCTCGATGCCAGCCCCGAGCTATTGGCAATACCGAAAAAACTACGCTTTTTCGAAAGTCTCAAAT
The DNA here is from genome assembly GCA_030747035.1 of Alphaproteobacteria bacterium. GTDB lineage: Bacteria > Pseudomonadota > Alphaproteobacteria. The sequence goes on from JASLLM010000009.1 coordinate 15,547, forward strand.
GCATCCCTCTTGCCCTGTGGGACGAGGATAGCAGGAAATTAGTGCGTATCGCGGAGGTACGGGAGCGATGATCACCTCCTGCATGCGCTAAACACAGGTCATCGTCCTTAAATTGGCGACCAACTCGCATGGCGCGCCAGGTTGCGCAGAATTTCGGCTTCAGGGCCAAAGCGGTCGAGACAGGACAGCGCGATCTCCTGATACCTCTCGGCCTGGATTCTTGTTTCCCTGACACCGAAGAAATGGATGGCCGTTCGCTTGCCGACATCACTACCCGGTAGCTTACCGACTTCGCTCAGACCCGCCTCCACATCAGCGACATCATCGAGATACTGGTACGACAGTCCGAGGTTCATGCAGGCCTCATAGACGGCCGTGCGATCATCCTCGCTGGCGCCGCAAAAAGTCGCGCCCACCCGCGCAGCCGAGGCGTAAAGCGCACCGCTTTTCCGTCGGTAGCACTTGAGCATCATCGCTTGCTCGTCACCACTTGACGGCTGAGATAGATCGATCTCCTGACCCTCGATCATCAAAAGAGCGGCGTTGCTCATCTCGATCGCTCCCGCCAGTCGCCGTTCGGGCCTCACGGATGGGTTGTCGAGCACCACACGATAAGCCATGTTGATCAGATACATCGGCGCCAGATGGACGGCCCAGGCCGGATATATCATGTGGGCGCTGGGCTTCCCACGCCGGTAGTCGGCATCATCCATCGATGGCAAATCGTCCAGAATAAGTGACGCCCCGTGCGCCATCTCGACACCGCAGGCAAGCGGCATACATATCCTCATGGCGTCCTGGTCAAAGATGCTTCCCGCCGCGATGGCCACCATGGCGCGCCAGCGGTGTCCGCCGCCCAGCACGCCATATTTGGCCGTGCGGCAGATCTCCGTGTCGTCCTGCGACGACAAAAGTTCTTCGAGACGCTGCTCAATGGATTGTCGGACGTGCGTCTTGAAGGCCTCAAATGTATTCATCAGAATTCCTAATTGAGCCACTCCATGCCGCGACAATGAAGCTGATTTCTGATTTCGTTTCAACCGACATGCCAATTTTGCTGATCTGGCCGTGTTCGGCGGCCCATTTGGGCCATGCGTCGTCATCCACTCACAGCCCTCCCGCCGCTTTCCGACTCGCAGTTGGATTCATCGGATTATAGGGGCATGGGTTTTCTCGTAGGTCATCAATCAGGCTCGGGATTTTCCGGAACAAATCCTTTGCCACAGCATCACGACCGAAAAAATCATCCCGGTGCATGACAGACCGCGCTTCGCACGCCGCCGCTTCCGGAGCATCCATATATCAAAAAAAGGGGAGAATGGTGGGCGCGCCTGGAATTGAACCAGGGACCTCCGCCATGTCAAGACGGCACTCTAACCATCTGAGCTACGCGCCCGGAAGCATCCAAGCCGCATCGTGGCGGCATCGCGATGTTTCGCTGCCACGGGATATATGGGAAAGCGCTGTGTGGCGCAAGCCTCTGTTGCGCGGGCCGGCCATATTCCATCGACGGCGTTGCTCTGACTAGAGAATCTTGCCACCATGCGGCCCGGTGAATAAGGTGTTTTTGGGGGGATTTCGCCATGCACGTACCGACGTTCTTGAAATACAGCATCATGGCGGTGCTGCTGTCGTTGTCTTTTGCCTTGCCCGTACAGGCGGCCGATCCGTTTGTGCTGGCACCGGCGGAGCCACAGCCGGCCGCTTCGGCTTTAAAACCAGGGCTGGCGGTCAAATATGCCTATGGCAGCGTGGAATGGCTGGATGCGGCGGAAACCTGGCGCGGCCACGCAAAGCCGGGAAAGCCTCTGGAGGGTTTCGTCTATGGCGATACCAACGGGGTCGATAATGCCTTGACCTCGGGCTCGAATATCGAAGTCATCGCATTCATCGCAGGCTATCTGCATTTCAAGGAAGGGGTGCATGAGCTTGAGTTTCAATCGAACGACGGCCTGCGCGTGACCTTGGCGGGCACGGAGGTCTACAAGCACGATGGCAAGCACGCCTGTGAATCCCTTGGCGCCATTCAGATCAAGGCCCCCAAAACCGGATGGTATGCCCTGCAGGCGCTGTATTTTCAAAAGAAGGGCACGGCCTGTCTCGATCTGAGCATGCGCAAGCCCGGCGGGGAGTGGGATTGGACGGCGCCCGAGATGTACGGCCATGTTCCACAATAGTCGGGAAATGTTTTAGACTCGCGTCATGAAAACCTTGCATTTTGGCGACGTCACCGTCGATCGGCTCGTGGAGTTGGAAGCTCCCGGCTTTCACCCAGGATTTTTCCTGCCCGATTCCAATGAGGAGGCCATCGCGGCCCAGCGCGACTGGCTGTTACCGCATTTCCTGCACGAAGAAAGCGGCCGCATGATCCAAAGCGTGCACGCCTACATCATCCGCACCGGGCATCACACCATTCTGGTGGATACCTGTATCGGCAATGACAAGCCGCGCGCCTCAACCCCGCCGTGGGACAATCTGCAAACCCCCTGGCTGGACGATCTCGCCGCCATGGGCGTGGCGGCGGAGGATGTGGATTTCGTCATGTGCACCCATCTGCACGTGGACCATGTGGGCTGGAACACCCGGCTGCTGGATGGCCGCTGGGTGCCCACCTTTCCCAATGCGAAATACATTTTCGAGAAACGGGAATACGAACATTGGCTGAATGACGACACGGATATCGGCGGTCCCGGCTCCAACGACGGCTGTTTCGAGGATTCCGTGCTGCCGGTGATGGAAGCGGGGCAGGCCATCCTGGTGGACAGCGATCATGCCCTTGACGATCAGATGTGGCTGGATCCGACGCCGGGCCATTCACCGGGCCACGTCTGCATGAACCTTTCAGCGGGCGGCAGAAACGCGGTCTTCAGCGGCGATCTGCTGCATCACGCGGTCCAGGTGGCGCATCCGGAATGGAACAGCCGTTTCTGCTGGGACGCGGAGATGTCGCGCGCCAGCCGCCGGAAATTCGTCGAACGAAACGCCGATACGGGCAATATCATCCTGGCGGCGCATTTCCCCGTGCCCACCGCCGGCTGTATCGTCGGCAACGGCCCGCGCTGTAAATTCGAGCCTATTTCGCCGCCATGACCATGATTTCGACCAGATAGCCGGGCGCGGCGAGGTCGCTGCAAAGGCCGGCGCGGACGGGCGGGTTTTCCGGATCGATCCAGGCATCCCAGACTTCGTTCATGGCGGCGAAGTTGCGCATGTCCGTGACCCACAATTGGGCCCATAGCAGCTTCGATTTGCTGCTGCCGCATTGCGCCAGCAAGGCGTCGATCTTGGCCAGAACCTGGCGGGTCTGCTCGCCGATATCGGCGTTCTGATCGTTGGCGACCTGACCGGCCAGATAGACCGTGCCGTTATGTTCCACGGCCTGGCTCATGCGCGGGCCCGGATTGTGCCGAGTGATGTCCATTTCATCCTCCTGAAAAGTTCGTCAATATGCTTGCCGAAACCCTAGCCCAGCGCATTTGCCATGGCAAAACTAAAAGCTGGAAATCCACTGCCAGCACGGCCAATATCCAAGCTTCATCATTGCTTCCCGCGGTCGGCCCTGGTAGTTTCCGCCGCCTTGCCAAGCCATTGGGTCACCAGGTGGTCCATCTGCGGGCGGCGCGGCGCATGAGGATGATGTCATGAGAATTAACGGTAACGCCATTCGGCCCGGCAATGTGGTCGAACACAAGGGCGGCTTGTGGCGGGCGGTCAAGATCGCCCATACCCAGCCGGGCAAGGGTGGCGCCTATTTGCAGGTTGAATTGCGTAATCTGCGCGACGGCAGCAAATTGAACGAGCGTTTCCGCGCCTCGGAAAATGTTGAGAAGGTGCGCCTGGATCAAAAAGAGCATCAGTTCCTGTTCGGCGACGGCGACAGCTTTACCTTCATGGACAGCGAGACCTATGACCAGGTGGCGCTGAACAGCGATCAAATGGGCGAACAGGCGGCCTATCTGCAGGACGGCATGACGGTCACCATCGAAAGCTACGAAGGCGCCGTTATCGGCGTTGCCCTGCCCGAACATGTAGTGCTTGAAGTGGTGGAGACGGAGCCGGTGCTGAAGGGGCAAACCGCCGCCGCCTCCTACAAGCCGGCGGTGCTGGAAAACGACATTCGTTCCTCCGTACCGCCCTTTGTTGGCGTTGGCGACAAGATTGTCGTTAGCACCGAAGACGGCACCTACGTCAAGCGGGCGGAAGGCTGAGCCCTAGCCGTTGGCGCGTGCCGCGGCTTATTTTGCGGGCCATTCAAGATGATTTTGGCCGATAGGACCTGATTGATGCCCCGAACCTCTCCTCTAATGAATGTAATGCAGCAGGCGGCGCGCAAGGCATCGCGCCGGCTGGTGCGCGATTTCGGCGAAATCGAGAATTTGCAGGTTTCCCGTAAGGGCCCGGGCGACTTCGTCACGGCCGCAGATGTGCGCACGGACCAGAAACTGCGCGAATCCCTGGAACAGGCCCGCCCCGCCATAGGCTTCCTGACGGAAGAAGGGGAAGATGTCGTTGGCGAGGATCATACCCGGCGCTGGATCATCGACCCCATCGACGGCACCGCCAACTTCATGCACGGCATTCCGATGTTCGCCATTTCCATCGCCCTTGAAGAAGCGGGCGAGGTTACGGCGGCGCTGGTCTATGCGCCGATCTCGGACGAAATGTTCTGGGCCGAAAAGGGCCAGGGCGCCTATCTGAACGACCGGCGCCTGCGGGTCGCGGCGCGCCGGCACATGGGCGACGCAATGATCGGAACCGGTATTCCATATCTTGAAAACCCCAAGAACTCGGAATTTCTGACGGAATTGAGCGCGATATTGACGGAATGCGCCGGCATCAGGCGCATGGGATCCGCCGCCTTGGACCTGGCTTATGTGGCGGCGGGACGCCTCGACGGCTTTTGGCATACGGGATTGTCACCCTGGGATATCGCCGCTGGCATCTTGTTGGCGCGCGAGGCCGGCGCCATGGTCAGCCGGACCGATGGCGGCGGCGATCCCCTCTACAAGGGCGATGTGCTGGCCGCGAACGAGGCCATACACAGCCGCATGCTGCGTCTGCTACGCCAGGCCCGAAAACCATAGCCGGGCCGGGTGGTGCATGGATTTTCGGCCCCGCGGCCACAATTTTGCCAATATTGCTCTGTCTACTTCCCAAAACGCTGCGGCGGTACATGGAATATGTGAGGATATTGCGCTAATCCGTTGCCCGGACATGCGCTCTGGTCTATCGTGCCGGGCCAAAGCAACATGAAATGGAACACCTTGTGCAGGCTCCAAGACGACCGTTACGAAGTTGTGCGTTGCCCGGCATGAGTGGCGAGATGTTGTCCAGCATACGGTGTGGTGCATATCAAATTTTAGCCGCGAGAAGCAGCCGCGAAAGTCCCATGAACCCATATTTTGACTTGATCCGTGGCCGCTTCGGCCGCCCAAATCCCCAATTCCGCCGGGCCATTCCGGCGGTCCTGGCCCTATGTGCGGCAACTTTTGCGGCCCACTCCGCCCTGGCGCAGCAGACCGTCTATATCGGCAATCAAGGCGCGCCGGGCGTCACGATCAATCTCAGTGCCATTTATGGCAACAGCAGCGCTTCCGCGGTCGCGCCCATTCCCTCGCTCCAGCAGGGCCTGGCCGGCCAGCAGGCGGGGCGGCGGCTTTTGATTCCCAATTTGAACCTGGCACCTTCAACGCCACGGGTATCGTTGCGCCCGCCAAGCACGGCCGCCATAGGTAAAACCGCAGCAAAGCCAGCGCCGAGACGGGCACCCGCCACCAACATGCCGGCCGTCGTAAAGCCACCCGTCATCAAAGCACCCGTCATGGCGGCAAAGCCCATCGCCAGAAAGCCGGCGGTGAAATTGCCGGTTGCCAGGATGACGCCACCCGCGCCACCGGCCCCGCCAGCGCCGCCTGCCCGCGCCACACCGGCGGCGCCCCCAGCAGCAAAACAGATGGCGCCAAAACCGGCCCCGGCCAGGCTGGCCCGCCTTGCGCCACCGCCGCCGCCCGTCGCGGTTGCAAAAACCCCGCCGCCGCCCAGAGTATCATTGCCAAAGGCACCCCTGCCCAAGGCGCCCAAGCCAAAAGCATCTTTAGCCAAGCCGACGCCACCAAAGGCACCGGCACTGAAGGCCCCCAGCGCACCGAGCAAACCCGCGGCCCGGACACTGGCGCCACCACCGCCGCCGGCGATCGTGTCCAGGGCTGACAAGAAGGCGGAAATCTCGCAGCCGTCCAAGCAGGCCACCGGCGGTGCCGCGAAACAGGCGCCCAAACGGCAGCAGCTTGCGGCCCTGCCGCCATCGGGCGATGCCTTGTTGCAGGTACGATTCCGGGCCGGCAGTTCGGTATTGACCCGCGATGATGAAGACCTGCTGAAAATCATGGCGGAAAAAGTGGCCCCGACCAATGCGCGCCTGCAATTGAAGGCCTATGCTGAGGGCACGGGCAATGATACCTCCAAGGCGCGGCGGCTGTCTTTGTCGCGGGCCCTGGCGGTACGTTCGTATCTGATCGAGAATGGCTTGCGCAGCACGCGCATAGATGTCCGCGCGCTGGGTATTGCAAGGGACGGCGGCGCGCCGGACCGGGTTGATATATTGCTGCTTGAACGATAAAGCGTTGACGTCGCCATTAGCTCCGCCATGGCTGGAAAAGGCGGGGGCGGAAGCCGAACAGGGCAGAAAGTACAAGGGGGGCGAATGATAAATGCCAATATGCGGGCTGCCTCGCCGCATGCAGCCGCGGATGGAATGTGTGGCGGGATATCGAACAGGTTCACGGTATGACCCGGCCTGACCGTTATCTTGTCCGTATGCTGATATTCCTGGCCCTTGTGGCTGCCGCCGCCGTGCTGCTCTATCTGCCGCTGGCGCGGGCGTTTCAGGCCAATTCAGTCTTGAACGGCATGATCCTGGGAACCCTGGCATTCGGCATCGCGCATGCTTTCCGGCAGGTGTTGATGCTACGGCCCGAGGTGGAATGGGTGGAGACCTTCCGCCGCTCCGATCCTGGGTTATCGGTACAGCGTGAACCGAAACTGCTGGCGCCGATGGCAACCATGCTGGGGGAGCGTTCGGGGGGCAGAATGTCCCTGTCGGCGTTGTCCATGCGCTCGATGCTGGATTCCATTTACTCCCGGCTGGACGAAAGCCGGGATATGTCGCGCTACCTGATCGGCCTGCTGATTTTTCTGGGTCTTCTGGGCACCTTCTGGGGTTTGTTGGAGACGGTCGGCGCGGTCGGCAAGACAATCGGCAGCCTGTCGCTGGCGGCGGGGGATTTCGCCAGCATATTCTCCGATCTGAAAGATGGCCTGCAATCGCCCCTGAATGGCATGGCGATCGCATTTTCATCCTCCCTGTTCGGTTTGGCTGGCAGTCTGGTGCTTGGTTTCCTGGAGTTGCAGGCCAGTCAGGCACAGAACCGTTTCTACAATGACCTGGAGGAATGGCTGTCCAGCTACACCCGTTTGTCCAGCGGCAGCGGCCTGGCGGAGGGCGACCAGTCGGTACCGGCCTATGTTCAGGCGCTGCTGGAGCAAACCGCCGATAGCCTGGAAAATCTGCAACGCACCATCTCCCGCTCGGAAGAGGGGCGAAATTCGGCCCAGCACACGCTGATGGCCCTGGTCGATAAATTGTCCATACTGACCGATCAGATGAAGGCGGAACAGGGACTGATGATCAAGCTGGCGGAAAGTCAGATGGAGATCCGCCCGGTGCTGCAAAATCTGAGCAATTATCTGGATGGCCAGGAAATGGGCCTGGACGAGGCCAGCCGCTCGCATCTGCGCAATCTGGACGTCTACGTGATGCGTCTGTTGGAAGAAATGAGCGAGGGCCGCAACCAGACCGTCGCCGAGCTGCGCAGCGAAATAAAGCTGCTGGCGCGCACCATCGCCGCCCTGGCGGACGAACGATGACCCTTGTCGTCCCGGCGCACATGCGGGTCTGAAGTCCGGCATGGCCAGACGACGCAATAATACCGCCAACACAGCCAACATCTGGCCTGGCTTCGTCGATGCCCTGGCGACCCTTTTGCTGGTCATCATCTTCTTGCTTGTCGTCTTCGTGCTGGCCCAGGTTTTGTTGACCCAGGCGATTTCCGGCAGGGACGAGGCGCTGGACCGGCTAAACCGGCAGGTCAACGAACTGGCGGACTTGTTGGACCTGGAGCGCCAGGCGAATGTGGATCTGCGCCTGAACATCGCCCAACTGTCCTCGTCATTGCAGACCACGGTGGCGGACCGGGACCAATTACAATCACAGCTGCGCCTGATGACGGCCCGGGCCGAGGGCGCCGAGGATGCCCTGGCGGCCTCCCGTTCGCGGGAAGAGGCGAGCGCGGAAGTCAAACAACGTCAGCTCCTGGAGTTGGAGAGTTTGCGCCGCGATGTCGAGGCCTTGCGCAAACTGCGCGGCGAGTTGGAGGCGAAGGTCGGCAAGCTTGCCCAGGATCTGCAGGTCAGGGAAACCGAAATCGGCAGCCTAAGGGACCGCAGCAAGGAACTGCAGGCCGAACTCGCCAGCGAACGGGAGCGTACCCTGTTGGCCCAGCGGGAGGTTGAGGAGCGGGAGGTTCGCCTCTCGGAGTTGCTGGACCTCTACACACGCCTGGAAGAGGACTACAAGGCCGAGCGGATCCTGAGCAAGGATCAGAAGGCGCACGTGGGTCTGCTGAACCAGCAGATTTTGGCCCTGCGAAGGGAAATTCAGCAGCTCAACGATGCACTTGAGGCCTCGGAGGCCAAGGACCGTGAGAAAGAGGCGACAATTACGGATTTGGGCAGGCGCTTGAACCGCGCCCTGGCCTCGAAGGTGCAGGAATTGACCCGCTACCGCTCGGAATTTTTCGGCCGTTTGCGCGAGGTGTTGGGGCAACGGCGGGGTATCCGGGTGGTCGGCGACCGCTTTGTCTTCCAATCCGAAGTGTTGTTTGGTTCCGGCTCCGACCGCTTGGAGGTCGAAGGCCAGGCCCAGATCGCCCAATTGGCGGCGACGCTGGTGGAAATATCCAGGCAGATTCCAGCCGAAATCAATTGGGTGATGCGCGTTGATGGCCATACGGACGCAGTGCCCATCTCCACGCCGCAATTCCCCTCGAACTGGGAATTGTCGTCGGCGCGGGCCATTGCGGTGGTCAAATTCCTAATCGAACAGGGCGTGCCCGCGAACCGTCTGGCGGCCACGGGCTTCGGTGAATTCCAGCCCATAGATCCAAGATCCGGCGAAATCGCCAACCGCCGCAACCGTCGCATCGAGTTCAAGCTGACCCAGCGTTGACGATTCGGATCGATCGCCTAATTTGAGCCGAACTGCAAAGCGGCGAAACGGGCGTAAAGGCCGCCACGCGCCACGAGTTCCTCGTGCCGGCCCATCTCCACCACAGTGCCCTGATCCATTACCACGATGCGGTCGGCCTTCAACACCGTGGCCAGGCGATGGGCAATGACAATGGTGGTGCGTTCCGCCATCAGGCTTTCCAGCGCACCTTGCACGGCACGCTCTGATTCTGCATCCAATGAAGACGTGGCTTCATCCAACAGCAGGATCGGCGGATTGGCCAGGATCGCGCGGGCAATGGATAGGCGCTGACGCTGGCCGCCCGAAAGGCGGATGCCGCGCTCGCCCAGGAAGCTGTCAAAACCGTCCGGCAACGCCTCGATGAATTCAGTGGCGTTGGCGGCATCCGTCGCCGCGCGTAGCTGTTCGGGGCCGGCATCGGGGTCACCATAAAGAATGTTCTCCCGCGCATTGGCGGCGAAAATCACCGGGTCCTGCGGCACCAGGCCAATGCGGGAGCGGGCCGCCGTCGGATCGGCCCGCCGCAGATCGACGCCGTCGAGGAGGACCTTGCCCTCCTGGGGGTCGTAGAAGCGCAGCAGCAGCTGAAAGACGGTGGTTTTGCCGGCGCCCGAGGGGCCCACCAACGCCACGGTTTCTCCCGGTGCCACATCCAGATTGAAATCGCGCAGGGCCGGTAGATCGGGGCGGGAGGGATACTGGAACGTGACCTCGCGGAAGCTTACCGCAACGGCGCTGCATTCGGGCAGCGGGATCGGTTGCGCCGCAACGGCGATATCGGGCGTGACGGCCAGCAATTCCATCAGGCGTTCGGCGGCACCGGCGGCGCGCTGCAATTCGCCATAAACCTCCGACAGCGCACCCAGGGCGCCGGCCACGATGATGGCGTAGAATACGAACGAGGCCAGTTGCCCACCGCTCATATCGCCGCTGATGACATCCTTGGCGCCGGTCCAGACGACGGCATCCACCGCACCGAATATCAACAGCATGACCAGGGCGGTCAGCCAGGCCCGGGCTTTTGTCCGCTCAACCGCCACGCCAAAGGCCTCGGCCGTGACCTTGCCGAAGCGCAGCCGGTCGATCGCCTCGTGGCAGAAGGCCTGCACCACCTGGATCGCGCCCAGGCTTTCCTCGGCATAGCTGGAAATGTCGGCGATCCTGTCCTGGCTGTCCCGGGACAGCCGGCGCACTTTTCGGCCAAAAATAATGATCGGCAGAATGACCACCGGTAAGAGGACGAAGACCAGACCCGTCAATTTCGGGCTGGAGATCACCAACAGCACACTGCCGCCCAGGAACATCAGCAAATTGCGCAGCGCGATCGAGGCGGTGGATCCGATCACGGTCTGTATCAATGTGGTATCCGCCGTCAGCCTGGAAAGCACCTCGCCCGTCCGCATGGTCTCGAAAAATGACGGGCTGAGGCCGATGACATGGCCGTACACCGCGCTGCGAATATCGGCGATGATGCGCTCGCCCAGCCAGGTTACAAGATAGTAGCGGGCGAAAGTGGCCGCCGCCAGGACCGCGACGACGCCCAGCAGGGCCAGAAAATACTGATCGATCAGGACCTGCTCGCTGCCAAAGCCATGGTCGATGACGCGGCGGATCGCCTGCCCGATGGCCAGGACGGAACCGGCCGCCACCACCAGCGCCACGCCGGCGCCCACAGCCATCCATTTATAAGGCGCGACAAAGGGCAGGATGCGGCCCAACTGGCCAACGCTACGCCGTTCTTCCCGATCGCTTTCGGGGCCCATTTTTCGCACGCCGCAAAATCCTTCGAAATTCATGCCCGCCGGGCGGACATGACAGCCTAGTAAGATGCCCCATGCCAATGGCGCAACGGGCCCTAACGGCTGGGGTATAGCAATTGTGCCGGTGCGGCACAATAACGGGCCGCCGCTTAACCGGTTGCAAGCAATTGCTTGCTTCCGGCGGCTGGTTTGGTTATACACCCCCGGCAATTCACGGAGCAGCAGAATGAAAAAAGATATCCACCCCGATTACCATGAAATTACCGTGGTTTTGACGGACGGGCAGGAATTCACCACCCGGTCGACCTATGGCGAACCAGGTGCCGTGTTGAAGCTGGATATCGACCCAAGCACCCATCCGGCCTGGACCGGCGGCCCGCAGCGGGTGCTGGATACCGGGCGCGTGGCGAAGTTCCGCAATAAATTTAAGGGTTTCGGCCTGGATTAACCGCCTCACGAGGGCCTCGCCTGGGAGCAATCCCAGAGCACTATAGAATTCGTCAGCCGGCCTCCGCCGCAACCATGCCGTCCAGACGGGCGATCCGGCTGTACAGGCGCTCACTGCGGCGCAACAGGTCGGACAAGTAGGGCGGCAGCAGCTCCATATCGATTTCAGCTTCCTGCAGGCAGACATCCGCGCCGCCCAGCCGCCAGCTGTCCTCGCGCACTTCTTCACGGGTTAACTCGCCCTGGTGCACGGCCCGCTGCACCAACAGCCAGGCCATCATGTTGGTCAGGCGCGCGGTCAGACGCATGGTCTCAACCGAGAAATGGGCAGCAACCTCGACCGCCAACTCACGGGATTCGTCCTCGCCATAGTCACGCAAATAGTCCCGGGCCTCACGGGTGAGGGCCAGTGCTTCGTCAAAGGTGCGGCCAAAAAAGGCGGTCGGCGCCACCGTTGCCGATAAACTCGTCTCGTCACTATCCATCAGATCAGTATGGCCCGAAAGGATTAACAAATTCAAATCCATTGGACTTGAAAGGCCGGCTGCCAATTCTTACATCTGGGATGTCCGGATGCCCCTGTGGGGTCCGGATTTACACGCGGATCCGGCCAATGACGGCGGGTCCCAGGAACCGTAGGTATTGCTTCGAAAGGAGGGTATCACGCCATGCGTAGATACGATTTAGCACCACTATTACGTTCATCCGTCGGCTTTGACCGTTTTGACCAGCTGTTTGACGCAGCCAGGCGAAGCGACACCGCCTCCAACCCCTATCCCCCCTACAATATTGAGAAACTGAACGATGATTACCGCATTTCCATGGCGGTGGCGGGTTTCAGCGAGGACGATATCGAGATCACGGTAAAGGAAAATACCCTGATCGTGGAGGGGCGCCCTTTGGCGGAACGGGAAGGTGTGGACTATCTGCACCGCGGTATCGCCGGGCGCGGGTTCGAAAGGCGTTTTCAACTGGCCGAAAACGTCAAGGTCAGCGGCGCCAATATGGAAAACGGCCTGCTGCACGTTGAACTGCAACACCACACGCCGGAACATATGAAGCCACGGCAGATTGAAATTCAAAAAGCCGCGGCCTGATCCGGTCGTCAATCCCAATACCGGGCCCGCCGTTTTCGGACGGCGGGCCTTCTTTTTGTGGCAATTCGGCCTTTTATGCCTTTCGAAATAGTAAATTCAGCATAAAAAAGGGCGGCGCAACGGGCTGTGTTAATACTTTGTTAATATGGAATTGGATAATTTAATTTCGCGTAGGCGATTGAAAAGGGTGCAGTAAGTTCCAACAAATTATCGCCTCGCCCGCCTTTCTGCCGTGGAGATAACCGCCCATGAGACTTGGCCTACGGACCAAGATGATGGTCATTCTCGGACTGCTGGGTTTCACCAGCATCCTGAATTTTGGCGCGCTTGTGGTCACGGAACGAAATGCCAGCAAGCATCTATCGTGGGTTCTGCACACCCAAGACGTCATCAGGCAGGGCGAGGCATTTCTAGGACATATGCGTGATGCGGAAACGGGGCAAAGAGGCTTTCTTCTCACCAATCTGCCGAAATACCTGGCACCCTACGATACGGGCGTCAAGAACGCCCGCGCCGATCTTGCGGCGCTGCGGACCCTGACGCGCGACAATCCGCGGCAGCAAAAGCGCCTGAATTCAGTTCAGAGGCTGATGGATGAAAAACTGACCGAATTGGCGGACACGATCCAGCTGGCGCAAGGGGGCGGGCTGGACTCGGCACTGGTTATCGTCAAAACCGACGCGGGCAGACGGGCCATGGATATTCTGCGCGGCGAAATGCAGGAATTCAAGGCGGAGGAGTCGCGACTTTTGCGGCTGCGGCAGTCGGAACTTGCCGCCAGCCAGCGGAATACGCGGATATTGTTCGCCATGGAAGCCCTTCTGCTGCTTTCCCTTATTACGTTTATTGGTTTCCATATCCAAAAATACCTTGTCTCGCCAATTCTCAAATTGACGGAAAATGCCAGGCGGATGGCCGCTGGCGAAGGTGTTGAAAAAATATCGGTGGTGAACCGGGACGAAGTGGGCGAACTGGTCGAAGGTTTCGAAAAAATGCACCGGCAGGTGCAATCGCGAACCGAAAGCCTGTCGCAGGCAAGGCAGGAAGCAGAGAGTGCCAATGTAGCGAAATCGGAGTTCCTGGCCATGATGAGCCATGATCTTCGCACGCCGCTAAATGCCATAATCGGTTTCTCCGATATGATAAAGTCGGGCGTCTATGGCCCCATCGGCGATCCCAGGTACTCGGAATATCTCGAAGACATCAACAAGAGCGGAATGCTGCTTCTCAGTCTGATCAATGTCGTGCTGGACTTGGCCAAGATTGAAGCCGGCAAATTCGAGCTGCTGGAAGAGCGTGTCGACCTGCAATCGTTCCTCCTATCCTCTGTCGAGTTGATATCCCTTCAAGCCCGCGAACGGCAAATAGATTTGACCTTCCACGCCCAGGAAGATTTCCCGAACCTGCAGTGCGATCCGCGGACCTTGGCCCAGATCATCAACAATCTGTTGTCCAACGCCATAAAATTTACCGAAGCAAATGGGTCAGTGACGGTTTCGACCCTCGCGGCGCAAGACGGCGCAATCCTGATCAGGGTCGAAGATAGCGGTATTGGCATGGATGAAGACGGCATCAAAAGAGCCCTGGAACCCTTCGGCAGGGTCGACAGCGCCCTGACCCGGAGCCAGGAAGGCACCGGACTGGGACTTCACGTCAGCAAGTTGCTGATCGAGCGACAGGGCGGCAGCCTGGATATCGAGAGTAGCCCTGGGGAAGGCACCACGGTAACCGCCAGGTTCCCCCCGGAGCGCGCGCTCGCTATCGGACAAAATGCCCTCGCCGGATAGTGACGGCGCATTCTGATCCGTTGACATGCCCGCATATGGTCACTGCCCAGACCAATGCCAGTCAGCCTTGCCTCCGATTGGAAAATGCATCCGCATCCCGCCGCAACCAGCCTTTTTTCTTTACATTCTATTAATAACCTATATATATAAAAATATCTTTATGTCGTTAGCGGGATTTGGGCGAAAAAATGGAACTCCTGTTGCAAGGGTTACGCGCCGCGGCGGAGCCGACCAGGCTGCGCCTGCTGGCACTTTGCGCCCACGCCGAGCTGACCGTGACCGAGTTGAACCAGATATTGGGGCAAAGTCAGCCGCGGGTGTCCCGGCATTTGAAATTGCTTTGCGATGCCGGCCTGCTGGAACGGCACCGGGAAGGCACCTGGGCCTACTATCGCCTGGCCGACACTTCGGAATGCGCGCATCTGGCGCGCACCCTGGTTGACCTGGTACCGGTTTGCGATGATGCCCTGACCCGCGATCTGGGCCGCCTGGACGCTATCAAGCAAACCCGCGCGGCGGCAGCGGCGGATTATTTTCGCGCCAACGCCGAGCGTTGGGATGAAATCCGCTCCCTCTACGTACCCGAAGGCGAGGTCGAGGCCGCCCTGCTGAAGGTTATTGGCGAAGACCCGATCGAGGACTTCCTTGATATCGGCACCGGCACCGGGCGCATCCTGGAAGTTTTCGCCCCACACATCAGGCGGGGCACGGGAATCGATTTTTCCCATGAGATGTTGCAAATCGCACGCGCCAGGCTGGAGGAAGCCGGCCACCGGCACTGCCAGGTCCGCCACGGCGATATGTACAATCTACAGCTTCCCGCCAGCGAATTCGATGTCGTGGTGCTGCATCAGGTGCTGCATTATGCCGAGGAACCGGCATCGGTGATCGCCGAGGCGGCGCAGACCTTGCGCCCGGGCGGCAGACTTTTGCTGGTCGATTTCGCGGTCCATGATCAGGAGTTCCTGCGTGGCGAACATCAGCACCGTTGGCTGGGTTTCGAGCATGCGCAGGTTGATGAGTGGTGCGCCCAGGCGCATCTGAACCCGAAACAGGCGGTTGAACTGGCTGGGGGCCGTTTGACCGTCGTAATTTGGCAAGCCGAGCGCGAAGGGGATACGCCGTCATGATGCCACCAATCCAGGACAGCCGGGTGTTTTCATCCACCGGCATGGGGCCGCTGTCCATTTCGTTTGAATTCTTTCCGCCCAAATCCGACGCCATGGCGGAGCAAATGTGGCGGGCCATGCAGCGCCTGCGCCCGCTGGGCCCGGCCTTCGTCTCGGTCACCTATGGCGCCGGCGGCAGTACGCGCCAGCGCACCCACGACACGGTGGTGCGCCTGCAGGCCGAGGGCGGACTGCCCTGCGCCGCCCATCTGACCTGCGTTGGGGCCAATCGGGCGGAGATCGACACCATCGCCCAGGACTATTGGGACGCCGGCATCAGGCATCTGGTTGCCCTGCGCGGCGATGCGCCGGACGGCCAGGAATATCAGCCCCATCCCAACGGCTATGCCAACGCCGCCGAACTGGTCGCTGGCCTGCGCGGGGTGGCGGATTTCGAAATCTCGGTTGCCGCCTATCCCGAATTGCATCCCAATTCACCCAGCAGCCAGGCCGATCTGGACAACTTGAAACGCAAGATCGATGCCGGCGCCACCCGCGCCATTACGCAATTCTTCTTTGATGCGGATATCTATCTGCGCTTCTTGGAGCGGGCGCGCGCCGCCGGCATCTGGGTGCCCATCGTGCCGGGCATTCTGCCGGTCAGTAACTTCGTCCAGGCAGCGCAGTTCGCCAAGGCCTGCGGCGCCACCATGCCGACCTGGATGGCGCATCTGTTCGAGGGCCTGGAAGACGACGCGGAAACCCGCCGCATGGTGGCCGTCACCACCGCCTCTGAACAATGCCGGAAACTGCAGACCGCCGGCGTAATGGATTTTCACTTTTTTACCCTGAACAGAGCCGAACTGACCTACGCGATCTGCCACATATTGGGTCTGCGTCCGAAAAGTGATCTCGTTGTTGATATAGTGGGGGAGACGGCGGCATGACCGATTTATTGGAACATCTGCGCCAGGAGGTGCTGCTTTGTGACGGCGCCATGGGCAGCCGTCTGCAACAGGCCGATCTGGATATCGAAATCGACTATCGGGGCCAGGAAAACTGTTCCGAGGTGTTGAACCTGAGCCGCCCCGACATCGTCCGCGAAATTCAGCAGGGTTTCGTCGCCGCCGGTGCCGATATCATTCTGACCAATACTTTTGGCGGCTCGCCGATCACCCTTGATGAATTCAATCTGGGCGATCAGGCCCATGCAATCAACAAGCGGGCAGGCGAACTGGCGCGGGAATCCATTGAAGCCTTCCACCGCGATGGCATCTCCCGCTATGTCCTGGGCGATATCGGGCCGGGCACCAAACTGCCCAGCCTGGGCCAGATCGATTATGACGAGTTGGAAGCGGCCTTGGCGGTGCAATCGGCCGGCCTTTTGGCGGGTGGCGTTGACGGCATCATGATCGAGACGGTGCAGGATATTCTGCAGCTGAAGGCCGCCGTAAACGGCGCCCGCATCGCCATGGCGGAGGCCGGACGAGAGGTGCCCCTGCTGACCCAAGTCACGGTGGAGACCACGGGAACCCTGTTGGTGGGGACCGATATCGCCGGCGCGGCGATGACAATTCATGCCTTGGGTATCGAGGCCATGGGCCTCAATTGCGCCACCGGTCCGCGCGGGATGGCGGAGCATGTGGGCTGGCTGTCGGAACAATGGCCCGGCATCATCTCGGTCATGCCCAACGCGGGCCTACCGGAATTGGTCGATGGCAAGCCGAGTTATCCTCTGTCGCCGGAGGAGCTGGCCGATTGGGCCCGGCGTTTCGTGGTCGAGGATGGCGTCAATCTGGTGGGCGGCTGCTGCGGCACCATTGCCACCCATATCAAGGCGCTGAATGACATGCTGGAGTCGATTGGCCAGGAACAGGGTGGGGGCCGCCGGCCCAAGCCAGCGGCACGGCAATCCGAATGGGTGCCGGGCATATCCTCCTTGTATGGCCAGGTGCCGTATCGGCAGGAAAACGCCTATCTCTCCATTGGCGAACGCTGCAATGCCAATGGCTCGAAAAAGTTCCGCGAATTGCAGGATGCCGAGGATTGGGACGGCTGCATCGCCATGGGGCGGGAGCAGGCCAAGGAAGGCTCCCACACCCTGGACATCTGCACCGCTTTCGTGGGCCGGGACGAGTTGGCTGATATGAGCGCGGTGGTCAGCCGCATGCGCGGCTCGGTACATGCACCGCTGGTGATCGATTCCACTGAATATCCGGTCCTCGAAGGCGCCCTGAAGCTGTATGGCGGCAAGGCCTTGATCAATTCCATCAATTTCGAGGACGGCGAGGAACCGGCGGCGAAGCGCCTGCAATTGGCGCGTAAGTTCGGCTGTGGCGTGATCGCCCTGACCATTGATGAAGAGGGCATGGCCAAGACCACCGAGGATAAGGTTAGGCTGGCCCATCGTCTGCATGACTACGCGGTCAACGAGCACGGCATGGCGCCGGAGGATCTGCTGTTTGATCCGCTGACCTTCACCATTTGCACCGGCAACGACGATGACCGGCGCCTGGGCCTGGAAACCCTGGACGCGATCGAGCGGATCGCCAAGGAACTGCCCGATTGTCAGATTATTCTGGGTCTTTCCAATATCTCATTTGGCCTGAAGCTGGCGGCCCGCCATGTCTTGAATTCGGTCTTTCTGCAGCATGCCCTGGACCGGGGCATGACCGGCGCCATCGTGCATTTGTCCAAGATCAGGCCGCTGCATTCCATTCCGGCGGAGGAGGTCAAGGCGGCGGAGGACCTGATCTATGACCGCCGCGCCGAGGGCTACGATCCCCTGCATGCCTTCATCGCCCTGTTCCAGGACCGCAAGGCGCCCTCCAAGGAGGAAAAAGTCCAGCCGGCGGAGGTTGAGGAACGCCTGAAACAGCGCATTGTCGATGGCGACCGCCCCGGCCTGGAAGAAGATCTGGACGAGGCCATGACGAAGTATCCGCCGCTGGATATCGTCAACAATATCCTGCTGGACGGCATGAAGGTGGTCGGCGAATTGTTCGGCTCCGGCCAGATGCAGCTGCCGTTCGTGCTGCAATCGGCGGAGACCATGAAGGCCTCCGTGGCGCATCTTGAACCGCATATGGAACGTAGCGCCGATAGCCAGAAGGGCACCATCGTGCTGGCCACGGTCAAGGGCGATGTACATGACATCGGCAAGAACCTGGTCGATATCATCCTCTCCAACAACGGTTACCGGGTGGTCAATATCGGCATCAAGCAGCCGGTCGGCGCGATCATCGAGGCGGCCAAGGAGCACGATGCCGACGCCATCGGCATGTCCGGACTGCTGGTCAAGTCAACCACCATCATGCGCGAAAATCTCGAGGAGATGTGCCGCCAGCAGGTTCATTTGCCGGTGATGCTGGGCGGTGCCGCCCTGACCCGCAATTTCGTCGAGGAGGATTGCGCCCGGGCCTACGAGGCGGCCTCGGGCCGGGTCGCCTACGCCCGTGACGCCTTCGACGGCCTGGATCTGATGGCCAGGGTCACGGACGGCAACTTCGATGATTACATCACCGAACGGGACAGCAAGCGCGCGGACAAACCCACCAACAAACGGCGCAAACTGGGCCAGCCGACTCTAATGCCCCGGCCCTTGGATCTGGAAGAGGTCCGGACCCGGCGTGAGGAACTTCGTAAGGGCGTGGCCGTGCCCGAAGCGCCATTTTTTGGCCACCGTATGATCGAACAGGTCGGGATCAAGTCCCTGCTGCCCTATCTGAACGAGCGCATGCTGTATCAATTCCACTGGGGCTACCGCAAACGGGGCCGTAAACTGGCGGAATACATGGAATGGGCCCGTGGCGAGGTTAAGCCGATCATGACCGACCTGGTAGCCCGCTGCGAGGCCGAGGATATTCTGCGGCCGCAGGCGGTCTATGGCTATTTTCCCGCCGCCTCCGAAGGCGATGACCTGGTGCTGTTCGGCCCCAATGGAGATGACGAGGTGGCTCGTTTTGCCCTGCCGCGGCAGAACCGCGCGGGCGGTCTGTGCATCGCCGATTTCTTCCGCGAGGCCGATAGTGGCGAGCGGGATGTGATCGCCCTGCAGGCGGTCACCATCGGCCAGCATGCCTCGGAAGTGGCGCGGCAATGGTTCGATGACGACAAGTATCAGGACTATCTGTACCTGCACGGCCTGGGCGTGGAGATGGCCGAGGCCATGGCCGAATATGTCCACAAACGGGTGCGGGCGGAGCTGGGCTTCGGTGATCAGGATGCCCGCGACAATGATGCCCTGTTGAACCAGGGCTATCGCGGCTCGCGCTATTCCTTTGGCTATCCGGCCTGCCCGACCATGTCGGATCAGCGCAAGATACTGGAACTGCTGGACGCGGACCGGATCGGTCTGGTCATGGGCGACGAGGATCAGCTACATCCCGAACAGTCCACCTCCGCCATCATCGTGCATCACCCGCAGGCGAAGTATTTCAGCGTTTGAGTTTTCTGTCTGTTGCTGAACCACCCGCTAAACCGGATCGGCGTCGATCAGGACGCCGGCCAGGACGGCGGGTTCGTCGCCGTGATTGACCCAGGCATGATTGGTGCCGCGCTGGATCACCACGTCCATTGGTTCCATCGCGACCTCACCATCATCCAGGATCAGGCTGACCTGGCCCGATAGCAGGATGATGTAGTCGACCGTGTCGGTCTTGTGCATGCCGGGTTGGGAGGAGGCGCTGTCGTGCGCGGAGGTGGCCCCCATCTTGGCAAAATTCTCCGCATCGCGCCGGGCCCTCTCCTCGGGGGATATCTCGGCATCCCAGGCCGCCGGTCTGATCTGAAAGAAACGAAAGACGCTGCCCTGGCAGGGCGGCGACAGGGTGACCTGGGTATCGGCGGCATCGGCATTGCCGCTGTTGTCCGCCGGTGTCGCGAAACTGCGCCATAGATCCGTCAGGCCACGGCCTTCCTGGGTCGGGTTTTCCAGGACATGTGGCGAGGGGCCGTCTTGGAGGATAATCGATTTGCCTTTGTCGTCGTGGCCGGTAACGATCCGGCGGACCGGTCTTAACATCATGCCTCTCCCTGAATTTCGCGGCAATCAGGGTGGCATGAAACGGCCTATCCCGAAACGCAAAAAAACCCCGTGTGCCCTTCAGACATCACGGGGTTTTTCTTTTTGATCCAATGGGGCTTGGCCACAGCACACTTTTTTTGGTCTGTCGATCCATCCCCACCTCTCGATCACGAGACCGAGTTTTGGTTCGTTCCAAATGGTCAGGTGGCGTTTCGTTCAATCGCCTCTCCCATTTCTTTGCGATGAAAAAACGCTACGACATTATGTCAAATGACGCAAGTGGCAAATTGCGATTGTGATCGCCCCGGACGCGGCGCGGTACCAATCTGATGTTAGCCGCGCCAGAAGGTGCGGGAGAACAGGACAATCACGGTCAGCAGTTCCAACCGGCCCAGCAGCATACCCGCCGCCAACAGCCATTTTGCCATGTCGGGCAGCGGCGCGAAGGTGCCCGAGGGCCCGATCACATCGCCCAGGCCCGGGCCCACATTGGCGATGGCGGTACCGGCACCGGATACCGCGGTCAGAAAATCCAGGCCCATCAGGCTGAGCGCCACCGCCAGCACGGCAAAACTAAGGGCGAAAAGGAAAAAGAAACTCATCACCGAATCCATCACCGAGTCCGGAATGGGCCGGCGGTTGAAGTTGGCGACGAAGACGCCGTGGGGCTGCAACAGACGGCCCATCTGCGTGCGGGCGGCGGCATAGAGCACCTGAAAGCGGAAGATCTTGATGCCGCAGGTGGTCGAACCGGCGCAGCCGCCGATACACATCACAAAGAAGAACAGCACCACGGCGAAGCCGCCCCATTGGCCGTAGTCATCGGTGGCGTAGCCGGTACCGGTCAGGATCGAGGTTACATTGAAAGCGGTGAACCGCACCGCCTGGCCCAGTGCGACGTCATTGCCGCCAACCTGCCACAGGGTCATGCCGGCAATCGCTGCGAACAATATGGCGAAAAACCAGCGCACCTGGCTGTCCCGCCACAGCGCCAGGGGGCGGCCGCGCAGGACCTGAAAATACAGCAGGAACGGCAGGCTGCCGATGATCATGAAGGCGGTGGCGGTGTAGTCTATCAAGGCGCTGTCATAAATCCCGATGGAGGCGTCGGAGGTGGAAAAGCCGCCCGTGGCAATGGTGGTCATGGCATGCGCCGCCGCCTCGAACGGCGGCATGCCCGCGGCCCAGTAGACCAGGGCGCAAATGACCGACAGCGACAAATAGATAACGCTGATGGTGCCGGCGATCTGGGCCGTGCGCGGCAGAACCTTTTCCGAGGCGTCCGAGCCTTCCATGCGGAACAGCTGCATCCCGCCGACCTGCAGAATGGGCAGAATGGCAACCGCGGTGACGATGATGCCGATGCCCCCCATCCATTGCAGCAGGGCGCGCCAGATCAGAATGCCGGGCGGTGCCTGCTCCAGCCCCGAAATCACCGTTGAACCGGTGGTGGTGATGCCGGACATGGCCTCGAAAAAGGCGTCCGTGTAGCTGAGGTGAAGGTCCGAAAAGGCAAACGGCAGGGCGGCGAAGGTTGGCGTCACGACCCAGATGGACGTGGTCAGGACAAACGCCTGGCGCAGCTGCAGATCCCCGCCGCTGCCCCAGCAGGTGATACTGAGGGCACCGCCGACAAAGCCGGTCAGGAATGCGGCCACCAGGAATACCTGCCAGTCCGGGTGACCGACCCGGGCATCCAGCAATGCCGGCACCAACATGGCGACGCCGAGAATCAAGAGCAATATGCCGTTGACCAGGAAAACCGCCCGATATTCCCTCATGGCCGCGGTCTCTAATCTTCCGGCGCAAGCCGCACGGCACCCGCCGCGGCCAATTGATCGATCTTTCCCTCGTCATAGCCCAATTCGGCGAGCACCCGCCGGCCATGCTGGCCAAGGGTCGGCGCCTGCTGGCCGGGATCGTCGGGATCGATGGGCGCGGTGCCGGGAATCTGGGCCAATGGTATCATGCCCATGCCTGGCTGGGTCATCGTCTGGAAAGCCTTGGTCGCGACCACATGGGGATCCGCCATCCAGTCGCCATAGTCGGCGACGGCATGGGCTAGAACCCCGGCCTCCTTGAAACGTGCCGACCATTCCGCCGTTGTATGTTGCAGCAGGATCTCCTGCACTGAGGGGCCCAGGCTGTCCATGTGCTGGGCCCGGCCGGCAAAATCCCTGTAGCGGGGATCATCGGCCAGGGCCGGCTGGCCCAGGGCCAGGCAAAGTTGTTTATACTGCTCTTCCTTGACCAGGGTGACGGCGATGAAGCCGTCCTGGGTGTTGTAGCAGCCCGCCGGCGCATTGTTCGATGCCGAGATCCCGCCTTCGAGATGAAAATCCGCGATTTTGGAGGTTTGCAACGCCGCCGCCGCCTGCATCAGGCTGCAATCGATCAAGCGGCCCTCCGGCTCGTCCCGGCGCGCATACAGGGCCGTGGACAATGCCTGATAGGCATACAGCGCGGTGACGCAATCGATGATGAAATGATTCAGGCGGTGCGGCATTTCGTCGTTGCCCCGGTTGATGGACATCAGCCCCGAAAACGCCTGCACCACCGTGTCGGTGGCGGGCTCGGACGCATAGGGGCCGTCCTGGCCATAGCCGCTGACCGAGAGATAGATGACACCGGGATTAAGCTTGCGCACATCCTCATAGCCCAGGCCGAAACGGCCGCAGACACCGGGCCGGAAACCTTCGATGAAGACATCGCATTCGGCCGCCAGGTCCTGGGCTATGGACAGCCCGCCCGGGTTTTTCAGATCAAGGACAATGCTTTTCTTGCCCCGGTTGGCGGTCATGGAAATTGTCGAATGATCGCCATAGACCTGGCCCAGGCCGCGGGCCCAGTCGCCTTCGGGCGGCTCCACCTTGGTGATATCGGCGCCGTATTGGGCCAACAACTCGGCACAATAGGGACCGGCATAGCCTTGGCTCAAATCCAGAACCTTCAGGCCACTGAATGGTTTTTCGTAGCTCATGGCGCGGTATCATATTCCGAACCATGGCGCGGTGGCCAGAGAATGGTCGTCAAGAGACATCCTCGGAGAGACTATTGGCCATCTTAATTTGGGATTTCGTCCAGCCACGCCAAGGCCGTTTCCAGATCACGAACGACCCTTGTCTCCGGCGGTTGCGACATCCCGTCGATGAGGGCAAGCATCATCCGGCCATAAGCATAGAGAAGGTCTTTGGTGGCAACCATGGCGATCCGGCCCATGCCGGTCGTTCTTTGGCGCGTCTCGAAGCTGGAAACAATCGACCTTATTCCCTCCAGGCTCAACTCCGCCGTTTCCACCGCTCTCACATCTATCAGTATGGACAGCCCCGGCTTGAGTTCCGAACTCTCGTTAAGCTGAACATAGAAATTCACGATTTCCTCTTCGCAAAGATCGCCGCTCCAGCTTTCATAGAGAACGCCGCGGTCATCATCTATGCGATAAGTAACACCCATGCTCCAGCATCTCCAAGAATGCCGCCGGGGCGGTTGCAAGATATCGATATCACCGGCGCTTCAAGAGGTTACCTGCCGCAACACTAGTACAGTTCCGGGCTCTCGTCGATGGCTTCGCAATATTATGTAGATTGAAACTCCCGATGCGCCCGCTGCAATTGCAGCTAACCGGCGCCGCAGGAGCCGCCGCCCAGGACACAGAACCGGGCGCAATGGGGATGGTTCAGGGCGACCGCCCCGTCCGCCGCCGCCAGGGTGGGCCCTATCCGGAAACGGTCATCGTAGGGCAGCAGGGTGCAGGGCATCACGCTTAGCGCCGCATCGCCCTTGTGCTTCACCACCATGCGCGAGGTGGCGCACATCATGGCCCCGGGCGATACGTTCAGAATATCCCAGCAGGCCGTGGTGATTTCCGGTACATCCAGGGCTTCATCCATCTCCGGGAACAGCACCAATGCGCCGGGATCGGCGGCATCGACCGAAATACCGTGGGCCGCGAACAGGCGGGCGTAACCTAGGCGCAGGGTATCCTCCTCCTCCCCCGACAACGTCCGTCCGGCGATATTGATATTAAAGCCATGTTCCGCCAGCCAAGTCAGGCCCGCCAACATACGCTGCCAGCTATGGGGGCCGCGTTCCAGCTCATGCAGGTCCGGGGCGTAGTGATCGACGGATACGCGCAGGCGCAGCCGATCGCCGTATTTCTCCTGCAACAGCAACAGGCCGTCGGCCAGCTTCATCATGGGCCGCATTGCGTTGGTCAGCACCAGCACCTGGTAGCCGCGTCCCAGTGCATCTTCAAGCATGGCCAGAATCTCTGGATTCATGAAGGGTTCGCCACCGGTGAAGCCGATCTCATGGGCCTGCTGTCCGGCCTGCAATTCATCCAGCACGGTGGCCACTTCCCGGGCGCTCAAATAGGACAGCCGGTCGTTCGTGGGACTGGATTCGATATAGCAGTTCGCGCAGGTAAGGTTACAAAGCGTGCCGGTATTGAACCAGAGCAGTTCCAGATGCTTCAACGCCACCGAGGCACGGGGCTGGCCGTCGCGCGTGCGCGAGGGATCACAGAATTTCGCCCGATCCAACGCGGCGGGTATTTTGGCCGGTACTGCACTGTTCATTATCTGTATCCCAAATCCACGGAAGTCCCCCCCATTTGGCGAACGCCGCCAAGTTTCACGGACGCCGCGGCATTGTCAACGGCTCAAACCGCCCCGTCGCGAGACTGTGATCAAGGTTGTACGGGAAACCGCTCCAAATCCCGGCATTTCGTATTTTTTTCGCCTGTGCTAAACAGCTTTTCGACGCGGGCGTAGCTCAATGGTAGAGCAGGAGCTTCCCAAGCTCAAGACGAGAGTTCGATTCTCTTCGCCCGCTCCAATCCACCATTCGAGGGCGCCGTAATGAGTAAGTTGAAGGCGGTTTTTCACTATGCGGCCAGCGACGGCATCGCGCAGCGCCTGGCCGCCGCCGAGAGCGATTGGCTATCCATCGAAACCTGTGACGAGGATGACGAGGATCGCCTGTTCGAATTAATGGCAGAGGCGGACGTGCTGTGGCACGTCCTTAAGCCGGCCACGGCGGAGGTTATCGCGGCGGCGCCCAAGTTGCGCCTGATCCAAAAGATCGGCGTCGGCGTCAACACCATCGATCTCGACGCCGCCCGGGCCCGCGATATCCCGGTCTGCAACATGCCCGGCACCAACAGTCAGGCCGTGGCGGAGGCGACGGTGCTGTTGCTGCTGTCCGCCCTGCGCCGCGCTCCATCGTTCCATGATGCCGCCCGCCGGGGCGAAGGCTGGCGGCTGGATCCGTCGATTTTCGACCAGGTTGGCGAAGTGGCGGGACGTACGGTTGGCCTGGTCGGCTATGGCGAGGTTGCCCGCCGGGTCGCCCCGGTGCTCCACGCCCTGGGTGCAAGGATCATCTATACCGCCACCTCCGCGAAGGCGGAGGCCCTGGGTGAATGGCGGCCGCTGGCGGATTTGCTGGCTGAAAGCGACGTCATCTCGCTGCACATGCCGGTGACGGAGGAAACCGAAAATCTGCTGGATGCCGCCGCCTTCGCCGCCATGAAGCCCGGCGCCGTGCTGATCAACACGGCGCGCGGTGGCCTGGTGGATCAGGCCGCGCTGTACCATGCCCTGACGGAAGGGACGCTTTTGGCCGCCGGCCTGGATGTCTTCGCCCAGGAGCCGATTGCCGAAAACGATCCCTTGCTGAGCCTGGATAATGTGACGTTGATGCCCCACGTGGCCTGGTTGACGCCGCAAACCTTCGAACGCAGCATCGAGATCGCCGTGCACAACAGCCGCGTTGTCCTTGACGGCGGCGAATTTCTGCACCGTGTCGTCTGATGCGGATGACGCAAACGCCCATGAAGGATAATCCGCCTTTCCTGGACCTGGTTCATTTCGAGGATTTCGCCCTGGGCGACCGCTACGCCTATGGCGGCTACGAGATGAAGGCGGATGAAATGGTGGCCTTCGCGGAACAGTTCGACCCCGAACCGTTTCATCTTGATGCCGCCGCCGCGAAGCGCCTGGGCTGGCCGGATCTGATCGCCTCGGGACCGCACGTCTGCGCCGCCTGGCGCCGCATGTCCAAGGATGCCTTCATCGCCGCCGACGCCTTCGTCTCCCCCGGCTGGAGTGAAATCAACTGGCTGAAGCCGGTGGTGGTCGGCCATGTCCTAAGCGTATGTTCGGAAGTAACGGTTATGCGGCCCCTGAAAAGCCGGCCGGAACTTGGCTATGTGGAGTTCAGCAACGAAATCCATAACCAGCATGGCGAACTGACGACCACATTGGTGACCAAATGGATGGTCTACCGCCGGGGCGCCAAATAGGGAAAAGAGATGAACATGAAGACGCCACGCATAGATCTTTACAGCGATACCCACACCAAGCCGACGCCCGCGATGCGCCAGGCCATGGCGGAGGCGGAGGTGGGTGACGAGCAGAATTTCGAAGACCCCACCGTGAACAAGCTGTGCGGAATGGTGGCGGAATTGCTGGGGCAGGAGGCGGCGGTGTTCCTGCCCTCGGGTACCATGTGCAACCAGATCGCCTTCCGGGTCCATTGCCGCCCCGGCGACGAGATCATCCTGGATTATTTCGCCCACCCCATAAATGCCGAAAGCGGCGGGCCGTCCGCCCTGGCCCAGGCCCAGACCCGTACCCTGCATACGGAGCGCGGCATCTTCACCGCCGATCAGGTGCGCGAAGCGATCCGGCCCGTGCGCCGGCACGTGCCCAGCAGCCGGGTGCTGTCGGTGGAGAACACCACCAACGCCGGCGGCGGCAGCGTCTGGCCCATCGCCGACATCGCCGCCGTCACCTCCGTTGCCAAGGAAAACGGCATGGCGGCCCATATGGACGGCGCCCGCCTGATGAACGCGGTGGTGGAAAGCGGCACCCCGGCCAAGGAATACGGCCGGCATTTCGATAGCCTGTGGCTGGATCTGTCCAAGGGCCTGGGCTGCCCCGTGGGCGGCGTGCTGGCCGGCAGCGCCGACTTCATCGAACAGGCCTGGCGCTTCAAACAGCAGATGGGCGGGGCCATGCGCCAAGCCGGCATCATCGCGGCCGCCGGGGTCTATGCCCTGGAACATCACGTGGAGCGCCTGGCCGAGGACCACGAGAATGCCCGCACTTTCAGCCGCGCCATCGCACAAATTCCCGGTATCAAAATGATCTTTGACCGCTGCGAAACCAACCTGGTGTTCTTCGATGTCTCCGAAACCGGCATGGACGCGGCAACCGTGGCCGAAAACCTGCTGGCCCACGACGTACGCATCGGCGCCATGGGCCCATATCGTATGCGCGCCGTCACCCATCTGGACATCGCCGCCGGTCAGTTGGAAGAAGCCGCAGAGGCCCTGCGAAAGGTCGTATCTTAAGCGATCTCGTCCAGCGCTTCAGCCATGGGGAAGCCGCCATTTTCCTCGTCGGGTTAACCCGTCGGGCTAAGGGGTGGCGTTCCTTTTATCTTAAAGCGCGAATTGGGCGTGCAATTGCGCTATCCTGGCTTATCGTGCCGGGCGGGCGGCGCAGTTGTGGGGATCGTTCATGGCAATACGCTGGGTGATGTTGGGGCTGCTATTCGTGGTGCGCC